>NZ_VOYE01000008.1:0-164068 GCF_013420765.1 Acinetobacter sp. YH01009
GGTAATTCAAATTATTTTTAAACTTTTTTCTAAAACCCAACTTAATCAATTCAACCAAGTCATTGTTTTATCAGAAGTTTTAATCTTCATCACCGCCGATGGATGTGCATTCTACAGCATTTCACATTCGTTGCAACACCCTTTTTATGATTTATTTTACGCATGTCGCTTTTTTAAACACATAAACATTCTTTTGTATTATTATTGGGCTATATACGCCCTATTTCACATAATAAAACGTATATGCACCCAATTTTCATTCCATTTAATTTAAGACATTTTTGATTTCGTATGGTTGTTTTAAAAAAAACTGCCTATTTAATAATGGCGTGCTCCATTTCACCCTTATTATATGCAGCTCCCACAGCAAATATTTTCACAACCACTTTCTCTATTTTGAGTTATGCCAAGTGGGAAACCACTTCACCCAAATTTTGCGTGATTAATAATTCAAGTTTAGTCAATGATTTTAAAAAACTTGCGCCAACCCACAGCACTTATAAAATTACAGCCATCAATGTGAATGACATCAAATCCAGTCATTGCCAAGTTTTATTTTTTTCCAACCTAACAGCAAAAGAAGAACAAAACATTTTAAACAGCCATGTCAATTTCCCCGCCCTCTCTCTAAGCAGTAACAATAGTGAGTGTGAGTCCGGCAGTGCATTCTGTTTGTATAAAAAAAATCAGAGTTATTCGTTTAAAATTAATATGGAAAGTCTAACGCAGTCACAAATACATATTGATCCACGCGTTTTATTACTGGCGAAGTCATCGGAGTCAGCTGAATGAAACAACTCTATAACCCAATTACATTACACCAATTATTTACGCGTTCGCAGCTCACCATCTTTGCTTTAACATTTACGATTTGTTCTGCGATTTTTTTGGTGATTTCCACCTATACCATGCATACCTATGCAAAAAACAGCTTAACGATTTTATCAAATGCGATTAACGAACGTGTTCAACCGGCTGTGGTGTTTAATGACCAAACAACGATGCGTCAAATTTTAAATGAATACACTCAACTGTATCCCATTCGATCGATAGAAATTACCAACCTTCAAAATGCGTCGCTTGCTCATGCTGAGCAACAAGAAATTTCAACATTTTCTAGCCAAGCGATTTTAGATTATTTCTTTTTTAGCCAACCGATCCGTTTAGATATTCATCATGATCAGAAAAGTTATGGCGAACTGGTCGTATATGGAAACTCGTCAGATTTAGTTAGTTTCTTCCATAAAATTTTGCTGGGTTTATTTTTAGGTTTTATTCTTTTATTGGCTACTGTGTTTTGGTCGGTGAACTCTGTTTATCAATACTTAATGCAATCCGTTCGCTCTATTGTTGAATCAGCTCAAACCATTAGTATTAAGAAAGATTATAAAATGCGGGTTTCAAACTCTGATATTCAAGAATTACACGCACTCAGCACCGCCTTTAATGGTTTACTTAGTGAAATTGATCAGTCAAATAAAAACTTAATTTCAGAAAATGACAAGCTAATTCATCTAGCACGTCATGATGCATTAACCCAATTACCAAATCGCAATTATTTTTATGAAAAGCTGTTTGAGCTATTTGACTTACAAGCGAACGCTGCCGTGTTCTTTGTCGATATTGAAAACTTTAAACATGTGAATGACCAATATGGTCACTTAGCTGGGGATGCAGTACTGCGCGCCTCATCACATTGTTTAAAACAAGCACTGCCAGATGATGCTTTCGTTGCGCGACTCGGTGGTGATGAATTTGCAATTATTATCAATCGTTTAAATTTCCTGACAGAACTCGAAGTCTTTTGTCACAAAATACATGAATGCTATGGTTCCACATTTGTTTATGAGCAACATAATATTGCATTACAAGCTAATATTGGTGTGGCACTGATCCAAAATGCGAAATCGCCAGAAGATCTAATCGCAGATGCGGATCGCGCTATGTATGATGCTAAACTTTCGAATAATCATTGGTGCATTGCACCACAACGCCCCAACTCATAGGATTTGTTATGTTAAAGAACGCATTTAAAGTTTTATTTATACTTGCATTCACGGCCACTATGACAGCCTGCATGAGTTTAGGTAACTTAAGCTACAAACAAGCACGCATGCTTAAAAAAGAAGGTTTTGTCTTGACCAATGATGGTTGGACACTTGCCCTACCAGAACGACTTTTATTTGGCTTTGATGATTATCAAATTCAACCCCACCAACAAGGCAAGTTAAATACACTTGCCACTCAACTGATTAAATATGACCTAAACAAAATTAAGTTTATTGGTCATACGGATAATGTTGGACAAGCCAATTACAACCAACAACTGTCAGAAAAACGTGCGCAAAGCGTCGCAAACGTCTTTTTAAAGCAAGGTTATAACAGTTCAAATATTCAAATTATTGGCCGTGGGGCTGAACAGCCGATGGTCTCTAATGACACCGAAACAAATCGTGCCATAAACCGTCGTGTAAATGTCACGATCATTCCCTAAATAGTGAAATATAAAAAAGCCACCATAAGGTGGCTTTTTTATTGTGTTTATAAATTTTAGGCATAAAAAAACCGCTAAATGCGGCATCTTTTTTTACAGTATTGCTTTTGAGATAAATGGTCGGAGCAGTAGGATTCGAACCTACGACCCCCTGGTCCCAAACCAGGTGCACTACCAGGCTGTGCTATGCTCCGCTTTCAACTTTAAAAATTGGGGTGAATGATGGGATTCGAACCCACGACAACCGGAATCACAATCCGGGGCTCTACCAACTGAGCTACATCCACCATCATGTTCTTGCTTGTGAATAACCAATATAACGCATTTTAAATTACAGGCATAAAAAAACCGCTGTATGCGGTATCTTTTATCGACCGTTTTCTTTAAGAAAATGGTCGGAGCAGTAGGATTCGAACCTACGACCCCCTGGTCCCAAACCAGGTGCACTACCAGGCTGTGCTATGCTCCGAATTGGGGTGAATGATGGGATTCGAACCCACGACAACCGGAATCACAATCCGGGGCTCTACCAACTGAGCTACATCCACCATCACAACAAGTTTCAGATTCTAGTATCAGAACACCATTAAAATGGCGCGCCTGACAGGATTCGAACCTGTGACCATCCGCTTAGAAGGCGGATGCTCTATCCAACTGAGCTACAGGCGCATTACCGATGACATAGACTATCACGCGATTTTTGCCTTGAGAAATTGGTCGGAGCAGTAGGATTCGAACCTACGACCCCCTGGTCCCAAACCAGGTGCACTACCAGGCTGTGCTATGCTCCGTTTCATCTCAGCTTTCGCTGTATCGCATATCATGCGGTACGGTGTGCATTCTAGGCGTGACGTTGATTAACGTCAACACCTATCTTCAAAAAAACATAAAAAATCATTTCAAGCGATTATTTATCAAGCACTTTAATCATTTTTCAAGCAAAAATTAACGTTTTAAACTGGCACTGAAATTCAACATCCGATCTAAAGGCAATTTAGCACGCTCAGCCAATGCCGGATCTACAAAAATTTCCTGATCACCTTTTTGTAAAACTTCCAGAATGCCATCCAATTCATTCATCGCCATCCAAGGGCAATGCGCACATGAACGACATGTCGCTCCCTCACCTGCCGTCGGCGCTTCGATGAGAATTTTATTCGGTACAGCTTGCTGCATTTTATAAAAAATACCGCGATCTGTTGCCACGATTAAACGTTCGTGTGGCAAGCTTTGTGCAGCCTTGATCAATTGTGAAGTGCTACCGACGGCATCTGCAATATCCACTACAGATTCAGGTGATTCCGGATGTACCAAAACTGCTGCATCTGGATACAGCGCTTTCATATTGGCAATACCACGCGCACGGAATTCTTCATGAACAATACATGCCCCATCCCATAGCAACATGTCTGCACCAGTTTTCTTTTGAATATAACGACCGAGATGCTGATCGGGTGCCCAAATAATTTTTTCACCTAAACTATCTAAATGCTCAACAATTTCAACAGCACAGCTCGAGGTTACCACCCAATCTGCACGCGCTTTCACTGCCGCCGAGGTATTGGCATATACCACAACCGTATGGTCCGGATGTGCATCGCAAAATTTGGTAAATTCATCGACCGGACAGCCCAAATCAAGTGAGCATGTTGCTTCTAGGGTTGGCATCAGTACGGTTTTTTCAGGAGATAAAATCTTCGAGGTCTCCCCCATGAATTTCACCCCTGCAACTACCAACGTCGTTGCTTCATGATCCCGACCAAAACGTGCCATTTCAAGTGAATCCGAAACGCATCCACCGGTCAGTTCTGCTAGTTCCTGCACTTCAGGATCGCAGTAATAGTGTGCAACAAGGACAGCGTTACGCTTTTTGAGTTCCGCTTTAATTAATTCAAACTTTTCAAGCTTTGCAGCTTCCGTTAAGTGATGCTCTTTAACATCACCCAAACGATCCAAATGCGCTTGTACAATTGATTTTGCTTCATTTGCAATTAAGTTGTTTGCATTATTCATCACAACGTCTTCTCTATCCTTAATGCCTGCTACTACACAGGTGCTTCACAACTGACCCATAAATATGGCACTTGGCTATTTTTTACCGGTCATTAAAAAGTTCCACTTATAAAAAAGCCTCACAACGGAGGCTTTTCAAAAACATCAAATATCTTATGAACGGTAATCTGCGTTAATCTTGACATAGTCATACGACAGATCACAGGTATACACAGTATCTCGCGCACTGCCACGTCCTAAATCTACACGGATCGTGATCTCAGATTTCTCCATCTCTGCAGCCCCTGCTGCTTCGGTATAATCTGCTGCGGCACCACCGTCTTTACAGATTTGAACATCACCTAACCAGACCTGAATTTTTTCAACATCTAAGTTTGGCACACCTGCATAACCAATCGCTGCCAAAATACGGCCCCAGTTTGGATCTGATGCGAAGATTGCAGTTTTAACCAACGGTGAATGTGCAATGCTATAAGCAATATCACAACATTCTTGAGTATCTGCGCCGCCTTCTACCGCCACAGTAATAAACTTCGTCGCACCTTCACCATCACGGACAATGAGCTGTGCAAGACGTTTCATTACACGTGTTAACACGTCTAAAACAGCAGCATAACGTGAATCTGATTCTGAAGTAATTTCTACGCCACCAGCTTGGCCCGTTGCAATCAAAATACATGAGTCATTCGTTGAGGTATCACCATCCACCGTAATACGGTTAAACGACAGGTTAACTGTAGTTTTCAAAAGCTGTTGCACCAGCTCACGGCTAATGGGTGCATCAGTCGCCACATAACTCAACATGGTCGCCATATTTGGACGAATCATGCCTGCGCCTTTAGAAATACCTGTCATGGTATACAGGACGCCATCTAACTCAAATTGTTCAGATGCACCTTTAGGTGTGGTATCTGTGGTCATAATGCCCGTTGCCGCTTCCAACCAAGCGTCTTCTTGCAAACTGTCTAATGCCGGTTGCAAGCCTTGAACCAAACGATCAATAGGTAATTGCTCGCCAATTACACCCGTTGAAAAAGGAAGGACTTCTGTATTTTGAACACCAGCCAGTTCTGCCAGTTTCACACATGTCGCTTCAGCATTTGCCATGCCGATTTTGCCAGTACCTGCATTGGCATTTCCGGTGTTAATCACCAAATAACGTGGATTACCTGCTAATAAGTGCGCTTTCGAAATATGAACCGGCGCTGCACAAAATGCATTTTGAGTAAAAACGCCTGCGACATTAGAACCTTCAGCAAATTCAAAAATGACAAGGTCACGTCGGTTCTGATAGCGCACATACGCTTCAGCCGAACCGATTTTTACACCTTTCACCACATGCATCTGTGGCATAGATACGTCACCAACTGCCATTTTTCAACGTCCAACTATATGAGTTATAAAAAATACAGCTTAGTGCAAAATCTATAAAAAATCGAGCAGAAGCACGGTTTTGCTGTAATTTTATTGTGCATTTCTTTTGCACATAAAAAAACCAGTCTTTCGACTGGTCTTTATCGCTGTGCGTCGTAAATTAGTTACGCGCCAACTGAGTGGCTTCATCAAGAAGCACTTGTTTCGCTTTTTGTTGACTCGCAGCAGAAAGTGCTGGGTTTTCAGCCACAATACGGTCAGCATTCGCCGCATTGGCTGCTGCAATTTTCGCAGTCTGCAATACGATCGGACGATTTGGATTGGCAAAGGTATAACGAATACCCGTACGCGGGCTTGCTACAGTCACTTGACCGTCAGTACCAACCTGTACTTGAGTTGTTGTTGGACCAACTGCTTGTTGAACTTTCTCGACAGAAGTCGTCTGAGGAGCGTTTGCAAAGGCAAAAGTTGGCAAAGCCAAAGCAGCAATCATGAACGGTTTTAGTACTTTTTTCATTGTCTTTTCCGTCTTACGGTTATTGATAGAAACTAAATAACATTTAATCCGCTGCACTGCAAATACTATTCAGGTCAGATCAGCTGAGTAAATAAAAAATCAGAGCGCGATGGCTCTGATTTATTTGAAATTAAACAATGCTGTTTAAATTTTACCGTGACATTGTTTATATTTTAGACCTGAACCACATGGGCACGGTGAGTTACGACTTTCTGGCGGAACAATCACTTGCTCTGCAGGTGTATATTGCGCATCGATAACATCATTACCGTTGGCTTCAGCCAACAAATTATCAAAGTCATTGTGTGACAATTGAAGATTCATTGATTCAGCTTGAGCCTGTTTTTGAGCTTCCATTTCTGCAAGCTCTTCGGCTGTAGGCACATGAATACGAGATAAATCTGTCACGACATCTGACTTAATCACAGCAAGCATGTTTACAAATAAATTAAAGGCTTCTTTTTTGTATTCTTGCTCAGGATTTTTCTGCGCATAACCACGTAAATGAATCCCTTGACGTAAGTAATCCATTGCTGCCAAATGCTCTTTCCAATGGCGGTCCAATGAATTCAACATAAAGTGACGTTCGAGCATTGCAGCCGTTTCGTCACCCATTTGCGTACGACGTGAACGGTAGTGCTGAAGAACTTCATCAGTAATACGTTCAACCAAAGCTTCTTCATCCAAACGACGATCTTGCTCTAACCACTGCGAAATTGGCAGTTCAATCGATAGATCTTCACGTAGCGCCTTTTCAAGACCTTCTATATCCCACTGATCGTGAATAGACTCAGGTGGAATATATATTTCGATCATGCCTTTAGTCACATCCTGAATCATCGTTTCGATGTAATCTTGTAAAGACGGTTCAACAAGAATTTCATCACGCTGAGAGTAAATAATCTTACGTTGTTCGTTGTTTACGTCATCGTATTTCAATAAATTTTTACGAATATCGAAGTTACGTGCTTCAACTTTACGTTGTGCATTTTCAATCGAGCGTGACACCATTTTATGCTCAATGGCTTCATCTTCTTTCAGACCCATGGCACGCATCATTGCAACTACGCGATCACCTGCGAAGATACGCATCAAGTCATCTTCAAGCGACAAGTAGAAACGTGACACACCTGGGTCACCTTGACGGCCCGCACGACCACGTAACTGGTTATCGATACGACGAGATTCATGACGTTCTGAACCAATGATGTGTAAACCACCAGAGTTCAGCACCATTTCATGATTTTGTTCCCACTCTGCTTTCAAACGTGCTTCATCTGCTTCAGTCGGCTCTTCAATCTTCGCCAGCAACGCTTTCCAGTTACCACCTAACAGAATATCAGTACCACGACCAGCCATGTTAGTCGCAATGGTTACTGCACGAGGTGAACCCGCTTGCGCAATAATATCCGCTTCGCGCTCATGTTGTTTCGCATTAAGTACTTCATGTTGAATACCAGCTTCTTTCAGCTTATCTGATAAAATTTCAGAGGCTTCAATGGTTGCTGTACCAATCAGGATCGGTGCAACACCCGCTTCATGAACACGTTGAATTTCTTGAATGATGGCGTTGTATTTACCTTCACGGTTTAAATAGATTAAATCGTTTTGGTCATTACGAATCATCGGGCGATGGGTTGGAATAAGTACAACATCCAAGCCATAAATTTCTTTCATCTCTGCAGCTTCAGTATCTGCAGTACCCGTCATCCCTGATAATTTTTTGTATAGACGGAAATAGTTCTGGAATGTTGTAGTTGCTAAAGTTTGGTTTTCAGGTTGAATTTCCAAACCTTCTTTTGCTTCCACTGCTTGATGCAAACCTTCTGACCAACGGCGACCCGGCATGGTACGACCAGTGTTTTCATCGACAATGATCACTTCACCTTCGTGGATGATGTAATGCACGTTGCGTTGGTATAGGTAATGCGCACGAATGGCCGCAGAAACATGGTGCACCAAGTTTAAATTAGCAGATGAATATAGACTTTCACCTTCAGCAAGCAAGCCCATTTGAATCAATTCAGCTTCAACAGTTTCATAACCGACTTCGGTCATTTCTACAGAGCGCTGTTTTTCGTCAATCCAGAAGTGACCACCATCTGGTACCTTCTCTTCTTTTTGTGCATGAAGTTTTGGTGGAATGCTGTTAATGGCAGCATACAACTGAGATGAATCTTCTGATTGACCAGAAATGATCAACGGTGTACGCGCTTCATCAATCAGGATCGAATCGACCTCATCGATGATGGCATAGGTTAAGCTGCGCTGTTTTTTCTCAGCAGCAGAAAACACCATGTTGTCACGCAAGTAATCGAAACCGAATTCGTTGTTGGTACCGTAAGTAATGTCAGCTCGATACGCTTGAGCTTTTTCAGTTGAGTCTTGCATTGAGTAAATAATCCCAATGCTTAAACCTAAAAATTCGAATAATGGACGGTTTAATTCAGCATCACGCTGTGCGAGATAGTCGTTCACCGTAATCACGTGAACACCTTCACCACTAATCGCATTGAGGTAACAAGCAAGCGTTCCCATGAGGGTTTTACCTTCACCGGTACGCATCTCTGCGATCTTACCTTCATGCAAGGTAATACCACCAATCAGCTGTACGTCATAATGACGCATGCCCATGACACGCTTCGCAGCTTCACGACAAACAGCAAACGCTTCAGGTAATAATTTATCAAGGCTGTCGCCTTTTTTATAACGTTCTTTGAATTCTTCAGTTTTTGCAGATAAGTCTGCATCGCTTAGAACAGATATCGTCGGCTCGAGCGCATTAATCTTCTCTACGATTTTACGCATGCGTTTGAGTTCGCGCTCATTTTTGGTACCGAAGATTCCTCCGATCAGACTTGCCAACATGAATAGACTCTCTAAATCTTGCTTGTCAAATGAATATATTTTCTTAGTCGTTATTATGGTGCTAGAAATTCGAAGTACAAGGGTTTTGCACAAAAATCCCCTTAAATATTCTGCGCTCGGGTTCTAGCCCCGGAGACTTAAGGCAAGCTAATGTAACAAATTTTCTGCAGACAACATAGTGACTCTGTCGTGAGATATTTCGCATTTATCCCCCAATAAAACTGTTTTATATGAAATATATTCATAAAGAAATGAAAAAACACTATTTTTAATCATAAAAAAAATCCTTCATATTTATTTTCAAGTTAAACAAATTCAATAAATACGGGGATATTCCATGACGATTCGTTTAGGTGATACTGCACCAGACTTTACTCAAGACTCAAGCGAAGGCAGCATTCATTTTTATGACTTTTTAGGTGACAGTTGGGGCATTTTATTTTCGCATCCTGCCGATTACACCCCAGTCTGCACCACAGAACTTGGATTTACCGCAAAACTAAAAGATGAATTTAGCAAACGTGGTGTCAAGGCCATTGCCCTGTCTGTTGATGATGTTGAGTCGCATCATGGTTGGATTAACGACATTAATAATACTCAAAATACCACGGTCAACTTCCCGATCATTGCAGACAAAGACCGTAAAGTGTCCACCCTTTATGATTTCATTCACCCCAATGCCAGCGAAACATTAACTGTTCGCTCTTTGGTGATCATCGATCCAAATAAAAAAGTCCGTTTAATCATTACTTATCCTGCATCTACAGGGCGTAACTTCCATGAAATTTTACGTATCATTGACTCTTTGCAACTGACAGACAACCATAAAGTTGCAACACCGGCCAACTGGCAACAAGGTGAAGATGTTGTGATTGTGCCGTCATTAAAAGATGAAGAGGAAATCAAACAACGCTTTCCTCAAGGATATAACGCAGTTACGCCTTACCTTCGTTTAACGCCTCAACCTAAGTGAGGATAAAACGGAGCATTACGCTGTCCGAGCGCAAGATAAGAAGCTCTGCTGTGAGTGACCAAAGCGAAGGTACAAATTTAACTATTTTTAAGCGCAGCACCTAAGCAAACTAAGTATCATAACCATAGTTAATATAGTTTTCCCCCTTCAGAACGAATGACGAGCCCGTTCTGGCATTCTCCAACCTGCTCATCTCCGGATGAGCTTTTTTTGATTACAAATTCCTCTCAGGGATTAGATTGGTTAAACATCACAATTCCGTTATAACTAATAAAAACTTGAAAATAACAAACCGTGATTCATCAAATTCATCATTTACATTGTGGTAGTTTTTGTCCAACGTGTGCCCCTTTATTTGGACAGAAAGGCTTTCGCGCACATTTGGTCTGTCATTGCCTGCTCATTGAAACCGATAAAGGGCTCGTCTTAGTCGATACAGGACTGGGCTTACAAGATTATTTACATCCACAAAATCGTTTAGGTCGGTTTATTTCACGCACAGCGCAGATCAAATTTAATCCGCAACTGAGTGCGACTCATCAATTTCAAAAATTAGGCTTTAAGGCTCAAGATGTTCAACACATTTTGTTGTCACACTTAGATTTTGATCATGCTGGCGGGATCTCTGATTTTCCGCAGGCGACCGTGCATGTCTTAGCCAGTGAATATAATGCCACTCAAAACCTTCATAGCTTAAAATCACGACTGCGCTATCGACCACAGCAATTCCAACTGCATCGTTATTGGAATTTTATCGAAAGCATCGGGACGCAAGCATGGTTTAACTTAGAGCACACTGCCGGTCTATCTATTTTTCAAGATGACATTTTAATGCTCCCGCTTTTGGGACATACCGCGGGTCATGCCGGTATTGCAATAAAAAATAACCATCGCTGGTTGTTATATTGTGGCGATGCTTATTACTCACATCATCAATTAAATCCAAATTTTCATTCGCGGGCCTTAAATCAGCTTGAACGTTTATTTGCCACCGACAATACACAGCGACTGCACACACTTCATAAGATTCAGCAGTTAGCGCAGCATCCGGACATCGATCTCATCTGTGCACATGACCCATTCGAATTCGCTCGCTATCAGAATACAAGCTATGACCGCTAAAATCCTACCAATGATCCTACTCAGTGTTAGCTTCAGCTTCACGGGTTGCATGACATCAAATCCATTACCGTTAAATGAACGTCCTCAGCATTGGGGCAAAGTCGTTCATCAACAGCATAATTTTTATCAAATCAGCCCAACAGTATTTCGCAGTGAACAACCTGATGCAGATCTCGCCCCTGTTCTACGAGAACAGCACATCGATGTGATCATAAATTTACGTTCACGGCACCATAACCCAGAACGCTTAAAAAATACTATTGATACACAAAAGATTAAATTTGCACATATTCCGATACACACGTGGCAAATCGATCGTGAAGATTTACTGGCGGTGATGAAAACCATAAAAGAAGCTGAACAACAGCAGCAAAAAGTATTAATCCATTGCTACCACGGCTCAGACCGTACAGGAGCGAGTGTGGCCATGTACCGTATTATTTTTCAGCATTGGTCCATTGAGGAAGCAAAACGTGAAATGAAACAAGGTGGTTATGGCTTCCACCCTATTTGGAAAAATATCGACCGATTATTCAGCCCTGAAAATGTAAAATGGATTCAGCAGCAACTACTGAATCCATCTTATTAAAGGTCATTCCTCAAATAAACTTAGCGTTTATCGAGTGGTACCCAATCAATCACCCACGCCGATTTCATATTCAAACTTGCATCTGAATTGATCTTTTTACGTGTTGCGTCCGCAGCATCACGGTCCTTCGAAGGGCCGACCATAATACGAATGCCTTTAGATGTAGGACTCTTCGTCACTTTATAGCCTTTTGCACGTAATTTTGCAGCAACAGCATCTGCATTGGCTTCATTAGCAGCCAGTGCAACTTGCACCATCCATTGCTTATCGCCATTTTCCAACAGATCACGTGCTTTTTCAGCTTCAGCTTTTTTCTTGGCTTCTGCTTTACGCTTTTCTTCTGCCTTATGTTTTTCTTCGACTTTACGCTTTTCTTCAGCTTGTTGCTTCGCTTCGGCTGCTTTCTTATCTGCTGCTTTTTTCTCAGCTTCAGCATGTGCTTTACGTTCAGCTTCTTTTTGAGCATCCGCTTTACGTTTTGCTTCGGCTTTTTGTTTATCTGCTGCGATACGTGCCTGATCAGCCTTTTGCTGCGCCGACTGAGTCTCTAACTTTTTTTGAGCCGCCAACTTATCCTCAGCTAAACGCTTTTGCTTTGCTTTTTCATCTTCAACCAATTCGGGAGGAATATTATCCGAACTTTGTTGAGCTGAACGATGTGCGTTTAAAGCCGCATATTCTTCTGCTGCTTTACGTGCTGCATCAGCCTCCGCTTGTTGTTGCATCGCTAAAAATTCTGCTGCACGTGCTTCTTGCTCCGCAACCGATTTTTCACGGGTACGTCGTTGTTCTTCGAGCAAACGCTTTTCAGTTTCAACATCAACAGTCAATGATGACATTTTACCCGCACCCTGACCTTGTTGCTCAACTTGAGCCATTTCAGGGGTTTGGCTTTGATTTTGATGTATTTCTTCTTTGCCTTTAAGTAAAAGTGCGGCCAGCAGTACACCACCACCTAATAAAACAACACCACCCATCCAGCGTTGTTTGTTATTCATTGACATTCTTCCAGATACTCCCATACCGCTTCTAAGGTATGAAATGAACCACATACCAGAATCAGCTGATTATTCTTTGTTTCTTCCAGCGCGGACTTAAAAGCTAATTGCACATTGTCATAATGTTCTACGACTTGATGCTGCAGTGCGCTATCCAATTGTGTGATAGATGCCGCACGTGGCACATTTAATTGTGCAATTTTCCACATTCTTACCGTATCTTTCAATAAGTTAACGACAGAATTTATGTCTTTATCAGTCAGCATGGAGAAAACGCTGATCACTTCTGTGTATTGTTTATTGTACTGGAGGAAATTTCGCAATTGCTTTAACAAAAATTCAACACCATGCGGGTTATGTCCCGCATCGAAAATCACCGTTTTTCCTGCAATTTCTCTAACTTCAAAACGACCTTGTAACTTGGCATTGATAATCCCCTGAGCGATCGACTGCTGAGAGACCACCAAACCACTGGCCAAGATTGCCGCTACAGCCGTAGAGATATTTTCGAGCGCCAAAGAACCCACGGGTAGTTTTAAAGTTGTACCTGATGAAGCAAACATCCAAGATTGTCCGTCATCACTGTACTGATAAAAATAATCACGATTGAGTACATGTAAAGCGGCTTGGCAATCTTCTGCTTTTTGACGAATGGCTTCAGGCAAAACTTGCTGCCCACCAAAAATTACGGGAATATTTGGACGAATAATTCCTGCTTTCTCAAAAGCAATTTTTTCAATGGTGTCGCCCAACCAATCGGTATGGTCTAAACCAATATTGGTAATCACTGCAACATCTGGATCGACGACATTGACCACATCAAGTCGACCACCGAGACCTACTTCAAGTACCCATACATCGCAATGTTGCTGTTTAAAAATAACAAAAGCGGCCAAAGTGGTCGCTTCAAAAAAAGATAAACTTAATTCACATTCACGACGCGCCTGATCAACAGCTACAAAAGCATCAATCAGGGTTTTGTCAGCCACTTCAACACCTTGAAGCTTTACACGTTCATTGAATCGATAGATATGCGGTGATTGGTAGAGCCCCACGTTATACCCTTGGGCATTTAAAATTGCAGCCAAAGTGGTCGTGGTTGAACCTTTACCGTTTGTTCCCGCGACCGTCAGCACTTTCGCATCAGGCTGGGTTACACCTAGTCGTTCCGCAACAGGAATTACCCGCTCCAGTCCTAAATCAATACCCGTAACATGAACATGGCTCCAATAATCGAGCCATGTGTTTAAAGAATCAGTTGCAAGTGGTGCTGTGTTCAAGGCAAGTTCATCAATTTCGCTACAATACGATAAACTGTATCACGTAATGCATGACGGTGGACAATTTGATCGACTACACCATGATCAAGCAAGTATTCTGCACGTTGGAACGGTTCTTCCAATTTTTCACGTACAGTTTGCTCAATCACACGCTTACCAGCAAAACCAATCATGGCTTTCGGTTCAGCCAAGTGAACATCACCGAGCATTGCCAATGATGCAGTCACACCACCATAGACTGGATGTGTCAGCACCACTAGATAAGGCAAGCCAGCATCTTTCATTTTTTGGATGGCAGCAGAAGTACGCGCCATTTGCATGAGTGACAACATGCCTTCTTGCATACGTGCACCGCCAGAGGCAGCGAAGCAAATAAGCGGTTGTTTTGCTTTAATCGCAAGTTCAGCCGCTTGAACAAAACGGTCACCAACCACAGTGCCCATTGAACCGCCCATGAAATCAAATTCAAATGCGGTTGCAATCATTGGAATGCCTTTCAGCGTTCCTTGCATCACCACTAAAGCTTCTGTTTCACCGGTTTTCTTCTGCGCTTCAGACATACGGTCTGGATACGCTTTGCTATCTACAAATTTAAGTGGATCTTTGGCTTTAAATTCTTGACCCAATTCTTTTTGTACTTGGTCAAAGAACCAGTTCAAACGATCACGCGCTTTCATTCGCAAGTGTTCATCACACTGCGGACAAACGTAGGCATTAAATGACATTGCAGTACGAGTCACAAGTGCATGACACTCAGGACATTCAATCGTCGGCTCAGTAAATGTCGCCTTTAATGCTTGCTGTTCATCAGGTACATGAATACCTGGTACCGCACGCTCTGTCCATGGCGTAGATGCGCTCAGAATTTTGCCTGTTTTTGCGTCTTGACTCATACTAACTCATCGAGCGCAGCTCGAAGCTCCTTCACTTTATTCACTGTTTCGATTACAGCTTGTTCTGGCGCTAAGTTTGCAAATTGTTTAACAAAAGCACTACCTACAATCACCGCATCTGCAGCCACACCCATGGCTTTCGCCGATGCTGCATCACTAATACCAAAGCCAACGCCGACAGGTACCTGAGTATACGATTTGATTTTTTGAATACGTGCCGCAGCTTCAGCAACGTCTAAAGTCGCTGCACCTGTCACACCTTTCAAAGAAACATAGTAGATAAATCCACTGGCTTGTTTCACCACATGCTGAATACGTTCATCAGTGGATGTTGGCGCAAGTAAAAAGATTTGATCCATGTCGTATTTTTTCGATACTGCATCTAGATCTTTTGCTTCTTCTGGTGGAAGGTCCACCAAGAGCACGCCATCTACACCGCATTCATGTGCATAGGCAACAAACTTTTCATAGCCGATTACTTCAACAGGGTTTAAATAGCCCATCAGTACTACTGGTGTTTCTGTATCGTTTTTACGGAACTCTTTCACCATGTTCAAGGCATCTAGAGTATTGGTTCCCCCAGCAAGCGCACGCTCAGCGGCAAGTGCAATAACAGGACCATCCGCCATTGGGTCTGAAAATGGAAGACCCAATTCGATCACATCTACACCTGCCTCAACCATTTGATGTAACAAAGGTACCGTTACTTGTGGATGAGGGTCACCAGCCATAACATAAGAAACCAAGGCCTTACGCTGTTGAGATTTAAGCGTTCCAAATCGAGTGGCTAAACGTGACATAGGGTTATACTTTCCTTGAATGAATCAAAACTATGATGTGGGTTTTGTCGAAATACAAGACATCGCATTGTAACGCTATTTTTTACCCATTGAACAGGGTATACAATCCTCAGTCGGCATTTCTCATGCAAACATAATTTTCCAGAACAACCCGAAAGCATCATTTACCGATATTTCAGTTTTTTTCACAATGATCAAAGATGCCTAATTTTAGGATCTGGCAAAATTATAAGGTTTTAGACTAACTTAATTTTATCATCAAAAAAATGTTAAAAATAACAGGCTTAGCATTTACATTTTAATTTTCCTTAAATTGCAAAACCTGCTTTATACTAGCCGCATACTTTTATTTTTTTATCTCCTATGTCCTCCGATTCACAAGTGAAAGTGCCTGCTCGGGCATTTGCACTGCTCCCGCTTATTGTTTTTCTGACCATTTTTTTGGGCAGTGGTATTTACCATTCCATCATTGGAACTGAGTTTGCGTTCTATCAAGTGAAAGCCCCAGTCGCTGCTCTTCCTGCAATTGTATTGGCAATTTTGCTCTATCGCGGCAAGATCAATGACGCGATTGACACATTTATGAAAGGTGCCAGCCACCCGAATTTGATCTTAATGTTCATGGTCTTTATGCTCGCTGGTGCTTTTGCCAGTGTCAGCAGTGCCATCGGTAGTGTTGATGCAACAGTGCAATTCGGACTATCGGTAATTGCGTCTGAGTTCGTGCTGCCTATGCTGTTTATTATTGCGGCCTTTATTGCCACAGCGATGGGAACCTCCATGGGCACCATTGCAGCCTGCGCGCCAATTGCCTTTGGTTTTACACAAGTCACAGAAATTGAAGTGGTGTATGCCATTGGTGCTGTGGTCGGTGGTGCTATGTTTGGTGATAATCTGTCGATGATTTCAGATACCACCATTGCTGCAACGAACAGTCAAAAAGTTCAACTTCGCGATAAATTTAAGGTCAATGTCTGGATTGCTGTTCCTGCATCGATCGTTAGCATTTGTATCTATTTAATTATGAGTCAAGGTTCACAAGCGATTGAACACAAAGCTTATAATGCGTGGCTAATCCTGCCGTATTTAGCCGTATTTATTTTGGCCTTTTCACGTTTGCACGTGCTTGCTGTGCTGACTATTGGTGTCTTACTGTCTGGTTTGATTGGTTTGGTGATTCAACCTGAATTTAATTTTTTAAGCTTAAATAATTCTATTTATGACGGCTTTACCGGCATGTTTGAAGTTGCCCTGCTTTCTATTTTCTTGGGTGGTATTTCTGCCATTATGCAAAAAGAAGGCGGTTTAGAATGGCTGATTCAACGTATTTACAGCATGACACGCTGCTTTAAAGTTGGTGCTGAACGCGCAGGTGAAATTGGTATCAGTTTCTTGGTGATTTTCTCCAACCTATTTGTAGCAAATAACACTGTCGCAATTATTTTATCTGGTGACATGGCACGTGAAGTCGCCAAAGAATATGGTGTAGACCCTAAACGTGCTGCTGCGCTCTTGGATATTTTCTCTTGCGTAGTCCAAGGTCTCATTCCTTATGGTGCACAGCTGTTACTGGCTTGTTCGATCGCAAAACTTTCGCCTGTGGAACTGATTGGTAGTGTGTATTACTGTTGGGTCTTGGCAATCTTTGCCATCCTTGCCATTTTACTTCGGTATCCAAAATTAAAAGCTGCGGCATAAGTTTGGCTTTAAAGAAAAGCGGTCGTTTGACCGCTTTTTTTAATGTTGTTTGAAAGGCTTTTCTTAACGAGCAATCTGCAAGTTTTATTCTAATCTCAAGGCTTTTTTTCGCGCTAATAATGTCTCTCCGCTATATGCCTTAAAAGCACGTGCCAAAGCAGACTGATCTGAATATCCTAACTGCAACGCGATATCCGTCAAATGGGTTTGTTGTGAAAGTAGATATTCACAGCGTTTCATCCGTTCAAGCTCCAAAAGCCGTTTAAAGGAGGTGTCTTTCTCCTTTAACTGTCGTTGCAAGGTTCTGACTGACAGATGCAACTCCTCTGCTAACCACTCTATTTTAGGGGCTTGCTGTTTTCGTTTGAGATGATCAGCGATGCATTGTTGCATCTGTAGAATTGGATCTGCATGTTGCGGACGAGCGGCGATCGCCTCTTCGGCCTGACGTAATAACAATTGCATCAGTGACGGATCAGCAAGTTCTGATTTTAAATCCAAACTGTCTGCATGAATCACAAATGAATATTTAAGTGTCGAAAATTCCATTTGGCAGCCATAAAACTTTTCATAGTTATAACGAGCCATCCGCGGCGCATGGGCAAAATGAATGCGGAGTAACTTTAAAGAATCTGGAAAAATTTGCTTGGCCAAATGTGCCATACAGGCCATCGTCAATTCATTCACCAACGCATATTCATCATCATGCTGTGGCCAAGACAGAATAATTTGATGATCTTGATGGCTCATATTCATCGGCACAATTTGCGCGCCATCAATCACCAAACGACTAAACCGCATCACATATTGCAACGCATCTGCAACGCTGTTGCTCAGTGTCGCCATATAGCCTAACACCCCAAAATGCTCCGCACGAATATACTTGGCCATTTCAAAAACCAATTGCGGGCAATCCAGATGCTGCTGAGTCAGTTGCATAATGCTGTTAAAAAAAGAATTCGGCGATTGAGAGTCGATCGGCAAAGATAGCACATGCTGAATTTGCGCAGCATACGGTGCAATCCATTCGAGCTGTGTATAGTTTAATTCACGCTCAATTAAGACCATACTCCACAATTGGAAGTAACCATTTGGGATCTGAATTTCAGCCATCTCGCCCCTCTTTTTGACCTGCCAATTCTGACATTTTATATTTTCATCATGGCGTAAAATGTATAAAAATTGGCAATATCTGTCAAAACAAAGTGCAATTTCTCCGACATACTGCAATCAATACGACTCGCACAGAAAAAATATCATGAATGCTATCGTCAAATATCAAGTCGAACCCATTGTTCGCACAAAGCTAAATTTTAAGTTGGAAGAAATTCCGCGCTATTGGTTTGGCGGAGACCCATTTTTAACACGTATGTTTGATGCCTTGAGCCTGACCTTTCCTGATGGCGAGCGCTATTTTATTGAATCTGTACGTCTGTTCCGCAGTCAAATTCAAGACCCTGATTTACAGCAACGTGTCGCTGACTTTATTCGTCAAGAAGCGCAGCACGGTATGGCGCATGACAAAATGAATATGTTGATGAAACAACAAGGCATGCCTGTTGATGCTTTCATTAAACGCTTAAATAAAATTTTTAAGTTTGAATTGAGCCAGCGCTCTGCCGAATACAACATTGCCATGACGGCTTCTGCCGAGCATTTGACCGCGCTGATGGCTGAAACGTTCTGTAGCCAAAAGTCCGTACTAGAATCTGCGCATCCTTATGTCCGTGCATTATTTATTTGGCATGCGATAGAAGAAATGGAACATCGCGATGTGGCTTTTGATGTGATGAAAGATGTGGCGAAGGTCGATGAAAATTTAAAGAAATTCACTCTGGTCTGGACCAGTGGATTGATGCTCGGCTTTACCTTATACCGTGCCAATGTGATGCTGAAACATGACGGCTTCAGTTTCACTGAACGTTTAAAATTAAATATGAAAGGCTTACCGTGGTTCTTTGGTAAAAATGGCACCCTCACCCGTATGAGCAAACCATATCGAGATTGGTTTAAAAAAGACTTCCATCCGAGTCAGCATCCCATTGTGCAAAATTATGATCTTTGGTTAAAAACTTATGAAGAAACCAATGATCCAATTCAAGCTGCAGAAGTGTTTTGGCAAGCTGCAAAATAAAAATTGAATAAAAAAAGCCGCATCGATTGCGGCTTTTTTATAGGCTTAGACTTACCATTTGGCATAGTGCTGCTCAAGTAAACCATATTCATTTAAGAATACTATTTCTTCGCCATCACGTTGAATTGTACCGCTAATTTTTGCCTGCCATTGACTGAACTGACTACCGACCAATCTTAAATTCAGGTTTTCATAGCGTCGCCAACCTGTGGTGACGATCAAATTTAAGCTGTTGTCTAATGAGCTAATATTCCATTGATTATCGCCTTGCTGTTGAAACAACACATCAGACATGGCATACAGATGTCCATTGACCCACAGACAATTTTCATTACCAAAGCTTTCATTTACCCCAGAGGCAAGATTGATCCCAACGCGTCGATTTTGACTGTCCCAAAAGTTACACGATAACCAAAACCATGCGGTTTCAGGACGAAGAAAACCACAGGTATCATCTAAAGACACCAATGTTCGGTCATGAAATTGAATGGTCTTGCCTTGCTTATTGATAAAAAAACCTTCACAGCCCAACGTCGTCAATTTTTGAGTATAGGTCCAACCATTAATTCCTGTAGGGCTACACATACTCAGCGGATCAGTCCCCGCACAAAACACTCGAGCGCTCAGTTTGAGTTCGCCATGTTTTGACATTTGAATGTATCGCACACCATTGGCATGCTGAATGTCTAGTTGAATCCCAGACTTAATAAAATGACTTTGATTAAATAAAGGTTGTTCATCTAAAACGGTATTACGTGACAGGAAATTAATCGAATTCCATTCCAACACTTCATTCGTAATATGGTCATACACATAGACAAAACCGTGCCCCGCCCACGCGATATCGGCAATCGCTAGACCAATCGTATAATGATCATGCTGAATACAACAAAATTTAAATTTTTTATATTTTAAACGCTTACGCCAACCTTGAAGTCGTTTTCCATACGGTGTCTTATATTCATACTTACTTAAATCGATGCGATTGGGAAGTTCACTAAAACGCCCATAATGCGGCTGTCCATTCGGCCGTATTAAATCCATATACGCCATTCCATTGAGGTTTAAGGTCTAAATCCTGAATGTTATTATGCCTATTATTTAACGCCTGAAAAGACAATCCATCTGATTTCAGGCGAATATCACAAAAAAATATAAAAGCTGACATTTCAGCTCTTAATCATCACAATTATTCATTTATTAAGATGTAATCATTTTTCCATGAATTTTGCTGGCTATGCGGCGTTTCAACCAATTCGATATAGCGCCCATAGACATGATCAATCGCAATACAATCATCAACATCTAGGGTTCGGTCGGTATGTTGTTTTTGCCAATGTGACTCAAAAAAAGCCTTGCCCCGTTGTTTTGCAACGCTGGCATTTTGTCCCGTCACCAAAACATAACGATGTAATTCACCAAATTCGCGGGCATCATATCCCCCGAGATTAATCAGCCATAATTTTTCATCTTCAGCTCGGGGCGCGGCATCACAAAATTGGATACGATAATGCCGATTTTCAGTGCTGACTGTATGTACCTGTGCCCAAGCATCAATATGTAAGCCTTTTTGCTCACCAAACCATGCCGTTCTCAGTTGTGGATAAACCTCTTCTAATGCGTTACCCACTGCAAGAATGACATCATGCACTTCGATATTTGCTCTTGAATGGCGTCCGCCGAGCATCACCATAAATAAACTAGACACAATCTCCCCCTATTTTTGACTTCAACTGCCCACATAGGGCTGAAGTAATTTCAACAAAATCACGCCGCCTAAAGAGAGTACTGCATTGTTGACGAAATGAATGAGTAAGACATGCCAAATGTTACGCGTCCACAAATAGATGAGGTTGAGAAATAGGCCTGCCGCCATAAAACTGATGGTCGCAATCAAATCGCCATCAAAATTATGATAATGTATCAAGCCGAATAAGATTGAGTTCAGCAAGACCAAAATCACTCGCCACAGCCACGGCTGTACAAACAGCTTTTGCAGCAAGGTATAGCGGAAAATAATATCTTCAAGCAAAGCGGTAAATAATGGCCCAAGGCTGATGATCAGCAAGCTAAAAAACGCAATCGTATTAGGATCAATGGTCGATTCTTTTTCAATGCTCTCACCAACGGGCAACAGACTGCGTGTAAAAGAAATCACTACTTGTAAGACGACTGCACCGACAACCACCAACAGGCTTGAACGCCAAAAGGCCTGTTTATACTTTTGCCAGTGCGTATACAGCATCGTTTTATAGAGCCAACACACGGCAATAAATAAAATACCGCGAAAGATCGAATCACCCAAAGCAACCTGAGCTGAAACACCAAAAAATTGGTCTAAGACATAACTGTTGAACAAGATCAGCGGAAGAATGCACAGCGCAAAAGTATCACGCCATTGCCAATAAATATGGGTTGGAAAGGATTCTGCACGAACCAATTGGGTAAACGTCATTGTTATAAAGTCTTTCTAAAGCAATAAAATTTACACAGTATTGTGATTTATTTCACACTTTTATTCTGCATCAGTTTTGTAGTGATTTGCCTTAATAAAATTTTCAGCCAAAAAAAAATCGCGCGGAATTGCTTCTGCGCGATTTTTTAATCCTCACCTTTAACAAAGCAGGGCTTTTCCCCTCTTTATTAAAGAGGGGTTGGGGGAGATTTTACATCTCAACCATTTCCACGCCATCAATGCGGGCAACGGTCATTAAGTCTTTATCACCACGGCCTGATACAGTCGCAATAATGATTTGGTCTTTGTCCATGGTCGGCGCAAGTTTCGTCACATAAGCCATCGCATGTGAGCTTTCCAATGCAGGGATAATACCTTCAATTTGGGTTAAATCACGGAAGCCTTGTAGCGCTTCAGTGTCATTGATTGGCACATAGTTCACACGGTGCATATCTTTGAGGAAACTGTGCTCAGGGCCTACACCTGGGTAGTCCAGGCCTGCAGAGATTGAATGTGTTTCAATGATTTGACCTTGATCATCCGACATCAAGTACGTACGGTTACCGTGAAGTACACCGACATGACCTGCGTTTAATGGTGCAGAATGCTTGCCCGTTTCAATGCCGTAGCCTGCAGCTTCGACACCGTACATTTTCACATCTTCATCATTTAAGAATGGGTAGAACAAGCCCATTGCATTTGAACCGCCGCCCACACATGCAACAAGCGCATCCGGTAAACGGCCTGCTTGTTCCTGAATTTGTTTACGCGCCTCACGACCAATGATTGATTGGAAATCACGAACCAATTGCGGATATGGATGCGGGCCTGCAACTGTACCAATCACGTAATAAGTAGAATCTACGTTTGTGACCCAGTCACGCATCGCTTCGTTCATAGCATCTTTCAATGTTTTTGAACCGCTCTCCACAGGTACAACCGTTGCGCCAAGCAAACGCATACGGTATACGTTCATGGCTTGACGTTTTACGTCTTCAGCACCCATGAACACCACGCATTCAAGGCCCAAACGAGCTGCAATCGTTGCCGTTGCTACACCGTGCTGACCTGCGCCAGTTTCCGCAATAATACGTTTTTTACCTGACAGCTTAGCCAGTAAAGCCTGACCAATCGTGTTATTCACTTTATGTGAACCTGTATGGTTCAGGTCTTCACGTTTTAAGTAAATTTGCGCACCACCCAATTCTTTCGACCATCGCTCAGCATAATACAAAGGACTTGGACGACCGACGTAATACGCCAAGTCACGGTCGAATTCTGCCAAAAACTGTGCATCATCTTTCATACGGAAATAGAGTTTTTCTAAGTCCTCAAGTGCTGCCATTAGAGTTTCTGACACAAAACGCCCGCCATGAATACCGAAATGCCCTTGTGCGTCAGGGAATTGGGTATAGTCAATCTTATTTTGCTGATCCACGATGGACTCCTTGCATAAAGCGTTCTATGAGTTGTTGGTCTTTAATACCTTTTGCCGATTCTACACCACCACTCACATCTACGGCGTAAGCGCCTGTGGTCTGAATCGCATCTTCAATATTGGTCGGAGTTAAACCGCCTGCCAAAATTAAAGGAATATCGAGTTTTGGGAACTGTGCCCAGTCAAAGCTATGCCCTGTACCGCCTTTCAGTTCTGGATGCCATGCATCCAATAGTACGGCGCTTGCCCCAGCCTGTTGAAAGGCTTGGATTTCGGCAATCACATCCAGTTCAGGTTTCATCTGAATGGCTTTATACCAGCGGCGCCCAACGGACTGCGCAATCGTTTGGCACTGTTCAGGGCTTTCATCACCATGAAACTGCAGGATGTCTACAGGCGAATTTTTTAAAATATCCTGTATGTCTGCAGCCGATGCATTCACGAATAAACCGACGGTCTGCACATACGGCGGCACATGCTGAATCAGTTCAGCAGCCTGCACTGCCGTTACACTGCGCGGACTTGGCGCAAAGAATACAAATCCGATCGCATCTACGCCAGCTTGGACGACAGATTGAATATCTTGAATACGTGTAATTCCGCAGATTTTGGCACGGGTTCGCATGTTGTTTTGGCTCTAACTCCGCCCTATTCATAGCCTATCTATAAATATAAGGGCGAATCATTGTAATGCAATTTTCAAGTATTGCGTGGATTTTCAGCATCATTCAGCAGAATTTAAAAAGCCCTGATCAATCAGGGCTTTTTTTAAGAAGGCTTGATACTTATTTCATGGCATAACGCAAGGTTACCCAAGCAGTGCGACCATCTTGATTAAATAAAGTGCTATTGCTGTAGTTGGTCGAATATTCTTTATCAAATATATTGGCAAGTTTGGCTTGAACACTGAATTCAGGCGTGGCTTGATAAGTTACTCGCGTATCCACTGTGGCAAAAGAGCCCAATTCAGCAGTATTTGTAGCATTAGTATAACGCTTATCTTCTGCATGAACTGAAGCACCGACAGTCCACTTATCCATTGTATAATCTGCTGAAGCATTAAAGATTTGCTTTGGTTTTAAAAACAACTGCTTGCCATGAAGTCCTGCTGTCTCGTTTTCAGGTTCTTGATATGTATAATTCACATTCCAAACAAAATCATTTAATTGCTGAGTGAATGATAATTCAGCACCTTTAATTTTTGCATTATCTATATTGCTTGGAACATAGTTCCCCGTTGCATTTGGTGCCCATGCGATCATATTTTCAATTTCATTATAGAAACCGTTTAGCTCCCATTGAACATTGCTGATCACACCTTTGAACCCAATTTCATAGTTTTCAGATTCTTCTGGCACTAATGTAGGATTTTCACTTCCTGGCCAATACAAATCATTGAATGTCGGGGCTTTAAATGCGGTGCCATAACTGACATAACTTTGTACAGTATCATTAAAGCGATATCCCAAAGTCGCACTACCAGTCGTATGGTTGCCAAATTGTTCGTTATCATCCTGACGAACTGCACCTTGCACATCAAAGCTGCCAAATGAACCTAGATATTGTGCAAAGTAAGCTTTGTTATCCCGCTCTTTAACGGCATAAGCTTTCGTACCTGACACTTCATCATTCTGGTAATCAAAACCAAGCATCAAGGTATTTTGCTTATTAAAGTTCAGTGTATTCAGCCAAGATAAGCTGTCCCGCTGTGTGTTAATGACCGATGGATTTGCATCACGACTATCTAATTTATCTTCAGAACGCCCTAACTTTAACCCTGTAGTCCACACATCAAATGGCTTGTAGGTTGCACCAATACTGTAAACATTTTGCTCGATTTTACTATGCACATTTTTTGCATCAATATAAGGAGAACCCCAGTCATCCCTATTATCATATTCATTTTCACCATCAACAACTAAAACACTTGCATCAATATCAAACTGATCATTGAATTTATGCCCCATACGTAAAGATGCAGACTTATTTTCGTAGCCGTCTTTATCTAAATCATTGGCTTCATTAATATTTGTCGCGTCGATGCCTTGGGTTTTGGTGCCAGCTAAACTCAAGGTTGCCCAAGTATTGTCATGTTTAACATTTAAACCAACATTGCTCTGATATGTTTCATGAGAACCATAGGTAAAAGATGCAAAAGGCTTCACCCCATTTTGCGTGCCTTTACGGGTAAAGATTTGAATTACACCGCCAATCGCTTCTGAACCATACAAGCTAGAACGCGGACCACGCAGAACTTCGACACGCTCAATCTGATCAATTGGGAAGTGTTCAAAAGCCGTTTCACCAAGCGTTGCTGAACCTACCTTTTGACCATCCATCAAGACCAATGCATGGCGATTACCCGTACCGCGAATTGAAACACTGGTAACTTTACCTAAACCGCCAGTATTGCTATACGTGACGCCCGGCACAGTACGTAATAAGTCTTGTAATGAATTAAATTGCTTACGTTCAATTTCTTCACGGCTAATCACGGTCACTGCTGCCAAAGTTTTTTGTGAGTCTTGCTCAACAATATTGGCAACGGTGTTGGTAATGACTGGAAGTTGATGAACTTGGTCTTCTGCCATGGCCGCAGAAAGTGGAGATAAAACAAAAAGCGACCCGATAAGAGTCTTAGAGAAAGAATGCATGCTGTATTCCCCGATCGCACCGCCCGTGCGAAATAAAAGTTGGATAACGCGAGGCGGTTTTGGGGTAAGACAAGGCTTGCCATTTTTCAGACAAAAGCATGCAATCCCGCTATAACGCCCGCCGCATTATGAATAGGTCTGCATCAGGCCGGTCTCCGGACTTACGTTATGAATAACGATTCACCGTTGCGGGGGCAGTGTCAGATAACAACAGCTCTATACTGCTGGACTGACTTCCCAGTTTCACTTCTCAATTAAGAAAGCACCTGAAGCGCAGGCAGATTAATTTCTGCTCCACAGCAAGTCAAGCTGTATATGTACCTATCTTCAAATACCCCATAGTTTCGATTGTTCGAATAATCGGAGTTCACTATACTTAAGCCATTCACAACAGTTGGCATGGGAAGTTTCCACAACACTGCCCCCGCAACGGTGTGCAAGCAATGCTTTGCCAGTCCGATACCTGCTCACTGTGTTCTATCACTCAATCATTTACGTGGGGTAAATGCATGGAGCATTGTATGCCTTTTCCTTTTCAGCCGACTGCGCTTGCAGCTGGCATATCTGCCCTTTGTATTTTTAGCTCCCAAATATCTGTTGCAGCAGATTCCATTGCACAACCTAAATTGGACACCATTGTCGTCACGGCAACACGCTCACAAGAAAAATTAGAAAATGTGCCTGCGCGTATTTCCATTATTGATGAGTCGCTCATAGATCAATCACCAATTGCATCATTTCCACATTTATTAATGAGTGATGCTTCTATCAATATGGTGCAGCTGGGTGGCTATGGACAACAAGCTTCATTTTTTTTACGTGGCACAGAGTCAGACCACACTTTGGTATTGCGTGACGGTGTCCGTTTAAATAATGATGCCAGCGGTTTAGCGCCAAATAATTTTATAGATACCACAGACATTAAGCAGATTGAGGTTTTAAAAGGCCCAGCATCTGTCCTTTATGGCACCAATGCCATTGGTGGTGTGGTACAAATCATTAGCAAAACCCCTGAAAAAAATGCAGCTTTTATCAGCGCTGAAATAGGTGAAAATCAAACCTATAAAAGTACTGTCGGGGTAGACCTAGCCAAGCAAGGTTTTTATGCGCAAATTCGTGGACAGCGTTTAGAAACCGACGGCACACTGATTCATGAACATGAAAATGCCAGAGCTTCTAGCTTTAATCAAAAAGGCGTGTCTGCCAAATTTGGCTATGAAGAAACACGCTTTGGCACTTCATTGGATTATTCTGAAAACCAAGGTAATGCTCAATATGAGCAATACAGCTGGAATTCACTGCAATATGAGCAAAAGTCGCAAGATTTTAAAAATCAAATTGCAACCCTGAAGTCACGCTTCAACCCCACAGATCAGCTGACCCTGAATGCTCGCGTGTCTTATTTTAAAGATGAGTTGGAACAGCTCAAAATCTTTGAACAGACCCATTATGAATCCACTGAATATGAACTGACCGCAAAACAGCAAATGACGCCGTCTCAGAACATCATTGCAGGCATCACCCATCGGCAGCTAGAAACATCAACGCTAAAAACTGCAGAGTCTTTTCATCAAGACTTAAACAGTACGGGTTATTATCTACAGCACCAATATCAAACTGATAAATTAAAAACTCAAGCGGGTATTCGTCGTGAAGACCATGAAAAATATGGTCAACACACGGTCGGACAAGTTGCTGCGCGTTATTTTTTCACGCCGTTGTTTAGTAGCTATGCCAATATTGGTACAGCATTTAAAGCGCCAACCATGAACGACTTATATTATGGCGACTATGCAAACCCTGACTTAAAACCCGAAGAAAGTCAATCCTATGAAATTGGGCTAGACCTACAAATGACACCACAACTAAAAACTGGTTTGTCTATCTACAGAACTGAAATTGATAACCTTATTGATTCTGATCCCAACAATAACTGGAAGTTTGCCAATATTGATGCAGTGACCATTCAAGGTTCAGAAGTCTATGTGAATTGGAGCAATGAGGCATTTTTTACAAAGGCCAGTTATAGCTACAATCAAGCAAAAAATGATAAAACAGGTTTGGATTTGAGCCGCCGCCCACGTCAAAAACTGGCATTGTCAGCTGGTTGGGCTGATGAACATTATGGGCTGTCAACAACACTGAGTGCGAACAGCCATTCAGACAGCAGTAATTATGATGAGGATGTGATCCCTGGACATGCTCAGATTGATTTCAATAGTTATTACCAACCCAACGAGCAACTGCGCTTCTTTGCCAATATTCAAAATGTCGGCGATGTTCAATATAAAACGGCTTCTGCTGGCAATTTCGACGGCAAATTCTATTTAAATGGCGGCCGTTTGGCTTCCTTTGGCATCACAGTTAGATATTAATTTCACACTGATTTATTCAACTTTTAATCAAAAAATGGACAATTAAAATGGGCCACCGCTTAAGTAAAATTTATACCCGCACAGGCGATTCAGGTACGACAGGTCTTGGCGACGGATCACGCGTAGCCAAAGATGATTTACGTATTGAAGCCTTAGGAGATGTCGATGAACTCAATTCAAGCATTGGTATTCTGCGTTCGCACATCGCACTTAGCAGTATTGAAGACAAAGCGACTTGGGATAAATCCCTCAGCCTGATTCAGCATTGGTTATTCGACCTTGGCGGTGAAGTCTGCATTCCAAACTTCAACTTGGTACAACCTGTGTCAATTGAGTTTTTGGAAAATGACATTGACCGTATGAATGAAGCGCTGCCAATGCTCAAAGACTTTATCCTGCCATCAGGAACATTGGTGTGCAGCTTTGCCCATCAAGCGCGTGCAGTCTGTCGTCGCGCAGAACGCCGTTTAATGGCAGTACATAACCGTGACCAGAACATTCAAGCACCGTCATTGCAGCTACTTAACCGACTCTCTGACTGGTTATTTGTCGCATCGCGTACATTACAACGCGCTGAAGGTGGTTCTGAGGTGCTGTGGCAGAAAAATATTAACGACACGATTGATCAATAATTTTTGGATTCAAAAATTGCTCAAATCCTTTGACCAATTAAAAGTCTATTTTACATTGAAATAAATCGAAACATTTCGTCCGATCATTCTTGTATTTCAGGATGATCGGATCAAAATAACAGTGTCATCTCCCTGTCATTCTTACAGGACATTATGTTCTTAACATCCTTTTTTGTAGGCCTCGTATGCGCATAATCGGTCACCGTGGCGCTCGTGGTGAAGCACCTGAAAATACCCTAGGTGGTTTCCAATATATTCAAGATTTAGGCATACGCTCAGTTGAATTTGATGTGCGACAGCTAAAAGATCGCGCCTTAATTGTGATGCATGACGATCAATTCATCCGTACCACCGGCCAAGATAAGTATCTTTATGAATGCGAAAGTTCTGAACTAGAACCGTATAACCATGCAGTGACATGGTCAGAATGGGATAAAGTTGAGCCGACGCCACTGCTCGAACAAACGCTCAAAATTATTCATAACTTCGATCATATTGAAGTCGAAGTGAAAGCAGTGAATACACAGACTGAAGCTGAAGCGCTGACTAAAACCTTGGAACAACAGCTCCAAGGTTTCGAACATTCCGCGGTGATCACCAGTTTTGACCCTAAAATTCATCTTGCTTTGCAACAGAAAAAATCAGGCTTCAAACGCGGGCTACTGGTTGAAACGGACATAAAATTTAAAGCGATTGAACAAGCACTCGAATTGGGTTGTATTCAAATTGGTTGGATGAACCAACTCGCCAATTCAGACATTATTCAGGCCACACAGCAGGCAAAATTAAATGTGAGTGTATGGACCGTCAACGAAGTTGATCGTGCTAAACAGCTTAAAGATTGGGGCATCAACGGTTTAATTACCGACTATCCTAAATTAATGATGCAGCATTTTTAATGCTGCTTTATTCACCTAGATTTGTGTAATTCACTTCTCGATCAACACGTCGCTATTTCAATCGGTCTATTTTCTTTCTAAAACCAATACAGTTTTTCCCAGACTGTTTTGCATCGTCATCTGTTTCGCTTGAATTTGAAACTGTGTTGCGGCTTGCAAGGCATCTGAAAGTTCAGCCTCTTGAGCCAAAGCCGAATCACAGCTGAAATAACCTGCTCGGGCATTCAGATCAATGCTGTGTTTTAAGGTATCGATCACATAAGTGCCACTGATAGTGTTACATCCCGTATTTCCCTGAATTTGTCGAAACTGCGAATTGAACTGAAGATAAGGTTGATGATGAAAAAACTTGGCTTTTTGTCCAGCGATTTTTACAATCGTCCATGGAATATCTTGTATCCCATCGTTCACGCGAATAAGTTTTAATGGCTGCTCAATACTGTTGCCCAGTGATTTTCCGTGTGACTTTGTAGACACTGTCTGTGTAGGAGAATTTTGACAAGCCATCAGTCCAAGACAACTGATCAGAAAGCTGCCCCAGATGCAGTATTTGATAAGTAATTTCAGATTATTTTGACAAATTTGCTGTTTTTTTGGCATCTTTTTACTCCACAAAAAGTCAAATAACTTCAGTCGTATTATGTTACTGTTTAGAACAATACAACTGTACAATAACAGTGGTGAAAACGGGTTTTCCCGTGCTACTATTCTGTACGTTTAAAATCCCTTAAAAAATTAATGGGATTAGTCCTATCTATACCTCCCAAGGTTTCAGGAGTGCTGTTGGAGATGAATGCTCCCCTACCCAAAGCCCCAATGAACTGGATTGCTATTTTTGCATTGGTGTTTTTACCTATTGTCGCAGTTATTGCAATTCCGTTATATGCCATTAATCATGATTTTAGTGCCGCTGCTTGGATCAGTATGTTTGTTTTACTGGGTGTCAGCAGTTTAGGTATTACCGCAGGTTATCACCGCTTATGGGCACACCGTGCTTATGAAGCAACCTTGCCTTTAAAAATCATTTTAATGCTCATGGGTACTTTTGCTGTTCAGAACAGTATTTTGTTCTGGGCTTCTGGTCACCGTACACATCACCGTCATGTAGACGATATTGACCAAGATCCATACTCGATTAATCGTGGTTTCTGGTATGCCCATATCGGGTGGATGCTTCGTGATTATCCAGCAGCAGAACCGAACTACAAAAACGCGCCAGATCTTTTAAAAGATAAAGTCGTTTTGTTCCAAGATAAATACTACATTCCACTGGTGATTGCTGTGCATGCAGCGATTTTAGTGCCAATTGGTTGGGCTGTTGGCGACATGTGGGGCGTTCTATTATTGGGCGGTTTAATGCGTCTAATCTTGAGCCATCATGTGACGTTCTTTATTAACTCACTGTGCCACATGTGGGGTAAACGTCCGTATACTGACGAAAATACCGCTCGTGATAACTTCTGGCTCGCTATTGCTACTTGGGGTGAGGGTTATCATAACTATCACCACATTTTCCAATACGACTACCGTAATGGTGTGAAATGGTGGCAATACGATCCAACAAAATGGTTAATTTGGAGCTGCTCTAAATTAGGCCTTGCCAAAAATTTACGCCGTATTCCTAGCTTTAATATTAAAAAAGCTGAGTTGGCTATGAAGTTCAAGTATGCGGAACAAGACCTTGCGATCTATGGTCTCAACATGACCGATGATATTGCGACCGCTAAGCAACGTATTTCTCAAGAATATGATGCGTTTTCGCAAACTTTGAATGACTGGGCAAAATTAAAAGAACAGGAAATTCAAGCGAAGAAAACTGCAGTTGCTGAAAAAATTCATCAGATGGATGACAAACTCAAACTTGAATTCCTACAAGTTGAACAGCGTTTGTCACAGCACCGTGAAGCATTGAATCAATTGATGCGTAATTTGAAAAAGAAAACTGCTTAATTCTTTTAAGCCTCTCAAATGTAAAGCCTCCCTTGTGGAGGCTTTATTGATTTTAAGCTACAGTTTTTCTATCTGGTCTTTGCTATAGTTCCAACATAACTTGAATTTTTTAAAGATCATTATGCAGTTCAATGCCCGCTATAACACCCTGCCGCCTCGCCTGTACCACCATCAACAGCCTGTACCCTTAAAAGGCACAAAAGCTGGGCATTTTAATGCGGCTCTTGCAGATGAGCTGCAATGGTCTGAGACAGATAAACAGGCTTGGGTAGACATTTGCAGCGGTCAAAGAACCTTTGCAGAATTTGAACCTTTGGCCATGGTCTACGCAGGTCACCAGTTTGGACAATGGGCCGGCCAATTGGGCGATGGACGCGGCTTATTGATTGGGCAAATCATCGATAAACATGGGCAAACCATTGACCTGCATCTCAAAGGCGCAGGCTCTACGCCTTATTCACGCATGGGCGATGGTCGTGCAGTATTGCGCTCGACTATTCGTGAATATTTGGCAGGACATGTGCTGAACAGCTTAGGTGTTGCATCGAGTAATGCAGTGGGTTTTACCAGTTCCGAGCAAGGCGTGCAGCGTGAAAAGCTCGAGCTCGGCGCGATGATGCTGCGTACATCTGACTGTCATATCCGATTGGGACATTTTGAATGGATCAATCAATATCAGGGTGATTTGCTACCTGAATTCACGCAAAAATGTATTGAGTGGCACTACCCTGAATGCTTGGATGCCGTACAACCGATTTTAGCTTTTGCCACTCAAGTCATTCAGCGTACCGCAGTGATGATTGCCAAATGGCAGCTGATTGGTTTTGCGCATGGCGTGATGAATACCGACAACCTGAATATTACAGGTTCAACTTTGGACTTCGGCCCTTATGGCTTTATGGAACGTTTCCGTCCAAATTGGATTAACAACCATTCGGATTACCAAGGCCGCTATACCTATCAGCAGCAGCCAAGTATCGGACATTGGAATCTATGGCAATGGCTGAATAACTTAGTGCCGCTCTGCCCTGCAGATTATGACAAAGAGCAATGGAAAGAAGATCTAGCCAAATGCTTAGAGCATTTTGAACTGACCTTCTTGGAACATTATAAATTGGGCTTAAGCCAAAAAATGGGGCTGCCGAGTTTTCATAAAGACAGCTTCGACTGCGCCATGGCCTTTTTACGCATTCTGCAAAGTGAACAACTGGATTACACGCAAAGCTTTATCCGTCTGCAAAATCATGAATATGAAGCCATTAAAGATGACTGCCTTGACCGCCGCGGCTTTGAAGGTTTCTTGGCACAATATGAAAGCATCCGTGCGCATCAGGACACCGATGCTTTAGATGCTGAAATGGCACAGGCCAATCCGCAATATATCTTGCGCAACCATATGGCACAAAAGGCGATTGAACTTGCTGAACGTAATGATTTTTCAGAAGTACAGCGTTTGTTTACATTGCTCAGTCAGCCCTTTAGTAAACAGCCTGAACTGGAAACAACAGAAGATTTAGGCCCCTTGCCAAGTGATGTGCCTGAAGTGATGGTCAGCTGCTCGTCTTAAACATTTATCCACAAATCCACATTTCACTCGGGTCATAATTGTGGATAATTTAAACATTATCCACAATTCAGAAATCGATGGACTGCGAAAGCACTTCATCCTCTCAAAAATAATGACAAGAAAAAATATCACGATCTTTAGTTTCGCTATCCTCGTCTGTATTGTCGCTGCCTGCTTTGCCTATCAAAAATTTGAAAAATATTTACCTACACCTGCCAATGCACTAGCCTTTCCACCTGAATTAAGTGATTTGCAAATTCAAAAAATTCGCACAGAAACACCGATCGACAATATTCAGGTACATAAGGCTCAGCGTTATTTGGAATTAAAACATCAGGATCAAGTCATTCGGCGTTACCCGATGCGTCTGGGTTTTCAACCGCTTGGACATAAAGTTCAAGAAGGTGATGGCAAAACGCCTGAAGGCAGCTATATGATTGATTGGCGCAATCCGCAAAGTTCATTTTATAAGTCTTTGCATATCTCTTACCCCAATGCGACCGATAAACAAAAGGCTAAAGATTTAGGTGTTTCTGCAGGTGGTGACATTATGATTCATGGTTCGGCAACCAGTTTACAAATGAAAGCTGCACCACAACTGATGACTTATTTCCCACAAAAAGATTGGACTTGGGGCTGCATTGCTGTGCGTAATATTGATATGGATGAAATTTGGCAATTGGTGAATAATGATACTGTTATACATATTCGTCCCTAGGCTTTAAAACTCAGGCTTATTTTTAGGTTATCCCCTATGATTGCATTACACACTGTAGCTGCTAAGTCGGCCTTAGCCCTGCCTGAAACCACCTGTAGCCAGCCTTTTGGTGAAGGCTGTGATGTGTTTAAAGTGATGGAGAAGGTCTTTATGCTGAGTTTTCATTTGGAAGGCAAAGCGGCCATCAACTTAAAGGTGCTGCCAGACAATGGCTCAATGCTCAGAGATATTTATCCCTTTATTCGTGCGGGCTGGCATATGAATAAGCAGCATTGGATTTCTGTTTTTACAGATGAAGAATTAGAAGAAGAACTTCTGCAAGATTTGGTGCTGAACTCTTATGAATTGGTGGTATCGAAGTTAAACAAAGGACAGCGGCAGAGGATTGAGCTCCTCCAACGTCTATAGCTTAATTTTTAACTATTATTTTCTAATTCAAAACTCAAAATAAAAACAGCACCTCACTGATCTAAAATCATTTCAAATCAAATTGGAAAACAGTCTGCCTGTTTTGAACAAAAAATTAAAAAAATGGAAATTTTAATCGATCACTCTCCAATTAAAGTTAGAATCATCCAAAATTAAATGATTAGCTATTTTATTTATGCAATTCAGACACGATATCAATGGATTACGGGCCATAGCCGTATTGGCCGTTGTACTATTTCACTTTAATCCACAATGGCTAACCGGCGGCTTCGCAGGCGTCGATGTTTTCTTTGTCATCTCAGGCTTCTTGATGACCGCCATTATTTTTAATGGCATAGAAAAAAACACATTTAATCTATTTAAATTTTATACAGCGCGTGCAAACCGAATTATTCCTGTTTTAGCCACAATGTCTATCATTTTAGTCATATTTGGCTGGTTCTATTTAGCACCAGTTGATTACAAGGATTTAGGACGACAAGTCGAAAAAAGCTCTTTCTTTATTTCCAATATTCTTTTTTCAAAAGGCAGTGGCTATTTTGATACTGCTGAACACACAAAATGGTTATTACACACATGGTCTTTGTCTGTTGAATGGCAATTTTATATTGTTTTTCCACTTATCATTTTGTTTTTAAAAAAATATTTAAACCTTCATAATTTAAAACGCGTGGTGTTTTTGCTCTTTTTAGTCAGCTTTATTTATTGTATTTTTGCAACCTATAAAGACAGCAAAACTGCCTATTTTCTACTAACAAGTCGCGCATGGGAAATGCTCATAGGTGGTTTAGCATTCCTCTATCCTTGGTCACTAAAAAACAAAAAATCACAGCTCATGACACAATGCTTAGGACTCGTTCTGATTCTAGCATCGTATATCTTTATATCTAGTGAAACACTTTGGCCGGGTTATATGGCCCTTATTCCTGTATTTGGTGCTTATTTAATTATTGTGAGTAATCATCAGCAAAATATATTGATTAATAATCCAATTTTTAACCACGTTGGAAAATGGTCATATTCAATTTATGTCTGGCATTGGCCCTTGGTTGTTTTGGGTTTCTATCTTGGCCTCGAAAATTGGTGGATATACGGAATCCCTCTGTCAATTTTATGTGGCGTCTTAAGTTATCACGCTATTGAAAAGATTCATTTCCCACGCTATTCATCTTGGAAAAAGCTTTATAAAGTGAAAGCAATTTATCTCGCTTTATTCCTTTTAGGCGTCGGCCATTTCATCAAATCTAATGATGGTGTCGATTCTCGACTTCCAGAAGTAGCTAAAATCGCAAATGAAGAAATCAATAATACCAATCCTTATGATTGTGACCAACAAGAGTTGCATGAATGTATTATAGGAAACCCAACTAAAATTAAAGCCATTGTTATTGGAGATAGCCATGCTGATGCAATGACCACCTCTGTGGCAACCACTTTTAATTTGAAAGCTGACGGTATCATTTCATTTACAACTTCTGCCTGCCCATTTATTCCCAATCTACAGTTTTACAAAGATAAAAGTCCTTGCCCAGAAATTAATCAGAAACGCTTAAACTTAATTGCATCCAAAAAATATGAAAATATTCCAATGGTTTTCATTGCAAGGTACCCAAGCTATTTAATTGGAGAAAATGACCCTGATATCATGGATGCTAAGAGTTCTAAACCTATTGTTTATTTTGATGATAATCCAAACATCACTCAAAAGAATCGAATGATTTCATTTCAAAAGAATCTAACTGAAGTTTTGTGTCAGACCTCTAAGACCAATCCTGTTTATATCGTGCAACCCATTCCAGAAGTTGGTTTCAATTTACCGCAAAGAATCATTAAGAATGTATTCTACAAGCGTAATGAAAAAATATTTATTTCACACGACACATATTTAAAAAGATCAGGAGAGATTCGCAAAATTATTCAAGAAAGTGCAGAGCAATGTCAGGCCAAAGTCTTAGACCCTGCATTACATCTATGTAAAGGAAATGAATGTATTTCTGAGTATAAAGGACGCCCGATTTATCGTGATGGTAATCACTTAAGTGAATATGGAAATAAGCTTTTAGTTCCAATGTTTAAAGAAGCCCTCAATCCATAAAAAGTGAAAGTACGCCTAAATGACTTTAATTTTTTGAAGTCATTTAGGTGAATTTAAAACTAAAATTTAAAATCTTTTCTGCTTCCATTATTAAATATTTTAATATAATTCAAATAAATAAATAGACTTAATGTAGTATGCTTCATTTTTATTACCATCCATTAGGTAATAAATCGATCATCATGAAATTCATGAGTAGCAATGAGTGTTAAATAGGTATAAGACTTACTCGCCACTTGATCATCCACTTTAAAAAATTCTTGATAGATTCCCCCCGTCATTTGACTCCACAGACACCAAAAACATAAGAATCCTAAAGTACTTGAAACTCCTGCTAAAGCAAGCTCCTTTGATAGCCCAAAGAAACTTAAAGCAACCAAAGTAAAACTAAGATTTAACCCAGCGAGAATTAGGAGAGTTAATTGATAAATTATTCATTTTACTTATCATTCAAGAAAATAAATGAAATTTATTGATTCTAAAATCAACACAAATCACATATTTTAACTTACATTTTAATTACTTAAATAAACCAAATTATTAATTCAAGCAATTTAATAAAACTCTTTCAAAATCGTTGTTAAACAACTTTAAACCAAGAATTTAAAACTTCAAAAGGCTCTTCCCTAAGCCTTCATGGTATTAAACCTTCTTTGCTTGCATCACTTTAAACAGCACATACAGCAGTAAAATCCATAGCGGCTGCATCAACACCGATAGCATAAAGCCCTGATTCCACATGATGTACAAAATCATCAGCATGAACACTAAGACAAAGTAGTTGGTAAACGGTGCAAATAAAGCAGGAAACTTGGTCTGTATACCCTGCTGCTGCATCGCTTTTCTAAACTTCAAATGAATCAAGCTGATTAACATCCAATTCAGCACCGCAGCACTCACCACGATATAAATCAGGTAACTTAAGGCTTTTTCAGGCAAGAAATAATTCAGCAGCACGCAACCAAAAATCAGCAAAGCAGAAAATAAAACCGCGGCAATCGGCGTGCCGTGTTTATTTACCTGTTTAAACGTTTTTGGCGTATTGCCCTGTTCTGCCAAACCGAGCAGCATGCGGCTATTGGCATACATGCCGCTATTACAGACCGAAACGGATGCAGTCAAAATAATAAAGTTCAGCAAATGTGCCGCCCAATCAATCCCCATCTGATTAAAAATCATCACAAAAGGACTATGATCCAAACCGCCAAGTTTCAACTGATTCCACGGCACCAGCGACAGCAGTACCGCCAAGGAACAGATATAAAATAAGAACACGCGGATCACGGTCTGATTCACCGCTTTCGGGATATTTTGATCAGGATTTTCAGTTTCAGCCGCCGCCATGCTGATTAATTCAATGCCGCCAAAAGCAAACATCATAAAGGCTAGCATGTAGAATAAGCCTTCAAAACCGTGCGGGAAGAAGCCGCCATGTACCCATAAATTACTAATCGAAGCGGTAGAGTCTGCGCCTGCTGTAAGTAGCAGATATATACCAAAAATAATCATGGCAACAATCGCCACAACTTTAATCATCGACAGCCAAAATTCAGATTCTGCATACAGTTTGACATTGGCTAAATTGGCTAGCGTAATCACAGCAAAAAACACCAAAACTGAAACCCAAGCAGGCACATGCGGCCACCAGTAATTGACATATTTGCCTATCGCGGTCAGCTCGGTCATCACTACTAAAATATACAGAATCCAGTAGTTCCAGCCCGTTAAAAAGCCCGCAAACTTGCCCCAATACTTAAAAGCAAAATGACTGAATGAACCTGTGACTGGCTCTTGTACAATCATCTCGCCCAACTGGCGCATAATCAGAAAAGCAATCAAACCACCAATCAAATAGCCCAGAATTATCGATGGTCCAGCCGACTCAATAATATGCGCAGAGCCTAAAAATAGCCCTGTCCCGATTGCGCCACCCATTGCAATCAGCTGAATATGACGGTTCTTTAATCGGCGCTGCAATTGAGGCATTTCGCTGCTCACAACACGTTCTCATCTTATAAAAAAGTGGATTGTAGCCTGTGCAGCTCTTTGCAGCCAAATATTCGCAAATCATTTCTGTATGAATCATTATGGAATACAGTGCGTGAGCTGCATCAATCTATAGCACATAGTCAACTTGATAGGATGGACAATATAGGCCATATGGTTCTATTAGAACAGCCAGAAAATTTAGCTGCCAGCATACTTAAGTGGCTGAATATATTGTCCCTTTAAATATAAACAGCCCTCAATAGAGAGCTGCTTTTTAGCATTCACTTCACTTGATGGATGATTGATAGTGAATACAGTACGTCTAAACCTATTCTAACCATTCATACTGCACCACCATGTAAATCGTTATTTACGCTGTGGAACTTCAGCCCACCGTGCATAACTCTTCGTGCTTTTCAGCACAGTGTCCGCTTGTTTTGCAGCGACGCCACTATAGTCCTGAGAGAAACTATCTGAATTTTCATCAAAACTCGCACCATCAAATAATGGGAAAGTACCGGCTTTTTTCTGAATCACCACATCATCAATCATCCAACCGCGGAAACCGTTATAAAGTTGATCGACTGTTCTGAATTGGAATTTCAGCTGAACATTGGCCTTGCCTGCATATTCATCTAATGAAATTGCTTCTTGCTGAACAGCAGCCGGTGCGAGGTTAAAGCCTAAATTACTGTATGGAATCGGCGCGCGCTCATATGCCGAGGATGGATCTGCCAGCGGGTTTAATCGAGCCAAAGTCTTGAAGCTGTTACCGCCGTCGGTAGAAACTAAAATATTCATCAAATCGAATCCCTGATTATTTGGATTGACCGACTCAATTTCCCACCATGTTTTAAAGCTTAAACTCAAAGGCGCCTGATACTGGCTTAGATTAATGGAAGGTGAAATCAATTCACCCCTATTGTCATACTGCGAGGTGCCGCCATCAAACTCTGGAGCCGTAGATGAATCACTTAAAGCACCAATAAAGTTGCCATTTACTTTGTCACCATACCAATATGCCGTATTACCTTGCAGTGGCTCAGGCACCTTGCCTTGGCTCTGATCATTCGGCGCTAAGCGCACACGCTGATTTACTTGATTATTACGAATGTTGTGACCTTTGTTTAGCAACTGCCAATCGACATTAGCCACACTTGGCTGCGACCTTGTCCATGCATTGCGAGTAGCAGAATCCGCTTCAAAAGTTTCACGCCATACCGCATCTACAGATGCTGTTTCAGGCAGCACTTCAAATTGATAGCCCGATGCAGAAGAAGCAATGACCATAACTTTTTTCGTAATAGTGTTAATTCCTGCACCGTTAATGGTGAGCGTGGCATTTTTCAATGCTTCAAGCAGATCATTGCTCACATTAAATGAAAGCGTGAAATATCCATTGGCATCAGTCAAAGCACTAACAAATGCGCCATTGGTCGCTGTACCGCCAGACAATGACACTTGCGCATTCGCCAAAGGTTTCCCTTTAAAAATCACTTGACCAGACAATGTTCCGACCACTGCATCATTGACTGGTGCATCACTTAGTGTCTGACAGTCTTGATCTAAGCAGTTGAGAACCACATTCAACACAATGCTCTTATTGGTATTTTTAGGATGGATCAAGAATGCCGAAACTGTAGACTGTCCATTTTTAGTGACCAAAACATAATATGTGCCTGCAGCCAATTTAGGCAGTTTAACGATGCCTTGAGCATTGGCAAGATAACTTTGACCTTTAAAATGAGTTGCTGTCGGTAAACTATTGATCGGTGGAAAGAACTGCTCAGAATCATCCGCTATAATTGTATTCGTTGCTATTTTCAGACTGCCTGCTTGTACTTTTTGCCATTCTTCATCAGTTAAAATCTGAATCGATGCAGCATTTAAAGCAAGATTATTCACATCTAATAAAGTCAGCTCTTCTACGCTTTTTTGAACCATAGCATCGGCAACTGCCTCTGGCGGTACACTCCCTGTCTCGTCACGATCACTACCGCCACATGCCGTTAAACCCAAGACACCCGTGACCATTATTATTTTTACAAAAGCGCTATTTTTCATCTGTTCTGCCCTCTAATTTTCCATTTTTAAAATTGTTATCTCTACATTGAACTCTGCCAGCCCAAACATACTGGTCAATATTCAAGCAAAATAATACCCAATTTCCACTAAATGCGCAAATTTCACATTTTATGTTTTTATTGCTTTGTTTTTCTTGTTTTTAAAATTAATTTAGCTAGGTATGTACAAAAAAACAGGCCAAAGCCTGTCTTTTAGAATTTACAATCTATGTTTTAATCTTCTGGATATTCAAAACGGTAGCCAACGCCATACACGGCTTGAATCCATTCATGACGGTTGCCAGTTTCCGCTGCATCTGAAATCTTACGACGTAAATTTTTAATATGACTATCAATCACACGGTCAGCCACTTCAAAACTGTCTGGGTTAATATGATCAAGCAATTGCGCACGTGAATACACCTGCCCTACATGCTCTAAAAACAACTCAAGTAAACGAAACTCTGTTGGCGTTAAGCTCAACGCTTTTTGTTGATACCAAATACGTTGCTGTGCTTTGTCCATACGGAATAAATCATTCACCTCTGGCTCTGCTTTACGTTCTAAACGACGTAATACCGCTTGCACACGTGCCACCAATTCTTTCGGACTAAACGGTTTGCAGACATAATCGTCAGCACCCATATTGAGCCCCAATACACGGTCAATTTCTTCAGTGCGTGCAGTCACCATAATAATTGGCAGATCAGACTGCTCACGGACTTTACGGCAAATGGTTAAGCCATCCATACGTGGCACCATTAGGTCCAAAATCATTAGACTCGGCTTACGCTGCGTGAAGCTCTCATAGGCTTCTTGACCATCATGAAACATGCTGACTTCAAAGCCTGCAGCCTCTAGATAATCACGCACTAGCTGTGCAAGTTCCACTTCATCTTCAACCAACATGATATGTTTCATGCATGCTTCCTTTTAATATTTCATCTGTTTGGGAAATGTCAATTTGCAACGCAAACCGCCCAATGGAGAATGATCAAAACTCAATTCTCCGCCCAATGCTCTAGCTATTTTTACGGATAACGCCAATCCTAATCCTGTACCACCAGTTGCACGCGTACGTGAATCATCCACACGATAGAAACGCTCACCTAAACGTGCCAACTGTTCATCAGTTAAACCAAATGGGCTGTCATCAACATACACGGTCCACTGGGTTTCATCTTGCTCAGTATGAACATGCACTTCACCACCAGCTTCCGTATAACGAATACTGTTACCCAATAAGTTGACCATAATCTGTTTAAAACGGTCTATATCTAATTGTAATGAAGTGCCATCGCCCGTTGCGGTAATTTTCAAATCGGCTTGTTCAAACTTCGGTTTAAAGCTTTCAACCTCCTGCACAATGACATCCCACGGATTAATCGTAGTGAGATAACAATTTAATTGCTGTGCATCAGCTTGCGCCAAATCAGCCAAATCTTTGGTCAATTTTTTCAGACTACTGACTTGATTCAACATCGAAGTAAAATGCTCTGGCGTTGGCTTACGAATACCGTCCTGCATCGCCTCAATTTGAGCCTGTAACACGGCCAATGGCGTTTTCAATTCATGTGAAGTATCAGCCACCCATTGACGACGTGACGTTTCATGCTGATCGAGAATTACGGCCAACTGATTCAATTCATTCGATAAATCACCAAGCTCATCATTACGGTTCACCGCGACTTGATGTTGATAATTGCCCTTGGTTAACTCACGTGTTCCCATTAACAAACGCTGAATCGGTTTTTTAAAGTATGTTGCCAATAACAATGCTGCAATCAAACTTGCAATAAACGTAAGCACATAAACCAATAATAAATAACGTTTTTGCTTACTAAAGAAGTTAATACTGATTGCATCATCTTGCTCGAGGACAGGTTTGAGTCCTAGATACCCCACGATTTGATTATTCACCATAATCGGACGATAAGAAATCTGTTCATCTGTCGGTTCACCCACGACAAATTGGCGCTGTGCATCATATAAAGATAAACGCGAACTCAAGCCCAAGCGGTCAGGCATTTGGATAAACTGTTTTTTACCACCATTATTGGTGTTGTTTTGAGAGGATTGACCCGCATCTTTATCTTTTTCATCCGCGTTTGCTTCTTTGGGGCGGAACACATTTTGATTCGCACTTAAAGGAAATTTTAAACCTTCAAAGGGTTGGAACTCAGATGGTAAGTTTTGTTCCAGCCATTTCAGCTCTTCAATTTTTTGCTCTGCCGTATGCTGTGGTGTTGCCAGCATCGATGCTGCATTTAAACTATGATCTTGGAAATAGCGCTGCTGCAATGCAATGTCATATTGACGACGTAGCCACCACCGAGAGAGACGATCATAGTCATCTGGCGCTGCCTGCCCTTCAATTTGCAGAATCTGTGCCTGAATCGCATTGCCCCAATCATGATAGACCGTATACACATCGGCTAAATTTTCAATGACATGGTCAAGCTTTTGCATCTCGACATCGGCCACATATTTGGTGAAATTACGCTGCATATTCCAATGCAAAACGCCAAGACTTACCGTTGTGATGACGAGCGTCGTCAACAGCACAGTCAGAAACAAGCGTAGGGCAATCGGGATACGACGTATTTTCAAAAGAGAACTCTCATTTTTCTTCTATATTCATTATTGTAGCGAACACGCAACTAAAAAACTCTCCATTGTTTCTACATCTTTATTATTTAATCTTTAACCATCGGAAAAATATCTAATCTGGTGGGGTAAAGACTATGAAACAAATGACCAAAATGGCTTTAATCGGTGCAAGCGTACTGAGCATGGGTGCATTAACTGCCTGTCAATCGACAACCGCACCAAAAGATAACGATCATGGCCGTATAATGAAACAACATCATGGTGATCACGATCGTCGTATGTCACCTGAGCAACGTGAACATTTTAAACAAATGCGTGCCGAGCAACGTCAAGTGTTTGCTGATATGCAAAAAGCCTGCGATGGTAAGGCTACAGGTTCAACAGTTCAAGTAAAAGCTGGCGATAAAAATATTGATGGTACATGTACCATGGTGTTCAAAGCAGACCGTCAAGACATGAAAAAAGCACGTGGTGAACACAAACCAATGCGCGGTGAACATCATCCAATGCGTGGCGACATGCGTGGTCAGATGCAACGCGGTGAGCCACTGACTGATGCAAAACGTGCAGAACTGACTAAACAATTTGATCAACGTTTAGCAGAACGCCAAACGAAGCAACAAGCGATTATGAAAGCATGCCAAGGTAAGACTGATGGTAGCGCGGTTGCCATTAAAGTTGGCGAACAGCAAATCAATGGTAAATGTGAAGTTCGCTTCCAACCTAAAGCCCCTGTTGCCCCAACGCCAGCCCCAGTGAAATAATCCAAACTTAGATCGCAATATCATTGCGTAAAAAAAGGCACTCCCAGGAGTGCCTTTTTTATTGGACATATCTTTTTACGCTTTTTGACTATTTGTGTCATTCATTTTCAGCCAAAAGTGTTTACACTCAATGCACTTAGCATTTTCAAGGGATATTTCTTTGACTTTACAGTCACCAACAAATCGCCCTGAAATGCTTGTACCCAATAAGAAGATGTTGCACGATTAGAACCATTCCAATACGTGTCATTGAAGACACGTTCAAATGTTTATTTAGGATTACTAACGCTGGTAGAAACCAGTATTGAGGAAAACGATATGCCACAATACAAAGCGCCCTTACGTGATATGCAATTTGTTCTGCATGAACTTTTAAAAGCAGAAGATCACTATGCACAACTGCCTGCATTTTCAGACACCGTAAGCCGTGAGTTGGTTGACCAATATCTAGAAGCTGCTGCTGACTTCTGTGAAAATGAACTTTCTCCTCTTAACCAAGTCGGCGACCGTGAAGGTTGTACTTGGAATGATGGCGTTGTAACAACACCAACTGGTTTTAAAGAAGCGTATCAAAAATATATCGAACTCGGTTTCCCATCTTTATCTGCTGAAGAACAATACGGCGGTCAAGGCTTACCGGTTTCTTTAGGCAACATCATTTCAGAAATGGTGGGTACTTCGAACTGGGCATGGGGTATGTACCCTGGTCTATCTCATGGCGCTGTCCGTACATTAGAACATCACGGTTCTCAAGAGCAAAAAGACACTTACCTTCCTAAACTTGTTTCAGGTGAATGGACTGGTACGATGTGCTTAACAGAATCTCATGCAGGTTCTGACTTAGGTATTATCCGCTCTAAAGCTGAACCACAAGCAGACGGTAGCTATGCAATTTCTGGCGAGAAAATCTTTATCTCTGCTGGTGAACACGACATGGCTGAAAACATCATCCATATCGTACTTGCTCGTCTTCCAGGTGCACCAAAAGGCACGAAAGGTATTTCATTATTCATCGTACCTAAATTCAATGTAAATGCTGATGGCTCAATTGGTGAGCGCAATGCGGTACGTTGTGGTTCGATTGAACACAAAATGGGTATCCATGGTAACGCGACTTGTGTCATCAACTTTGATAACGCAAAAGGCTTCTTGATTGGCCCTGAAAACCGCGGTCTAAACTGCATGTTCACATTCATGAACACTGCACGTATCGGTACTGCTGTACAAGGTCTTTCAGCTTCTGAAGGCGCTTTCCAAGGTGCACTTGCTTACGCAAAAGACCGTTTGGCAATGCGTTCACTTTCAGGCCCTAAAGCACCTGAAAAAGAAGCAGATCCAATTATCGTTCACCCTGCAGTACGCAACATGCTGCTTACGCAAAAATCATTTGCTGAAGCTGGCCGTGCTCTGGTTTACTTATTGTCTTTCCATGCCGATATCGTGGAACAAGGTGCAACTGAAGAAGAACGTAAATTCTCTGACAACATCTTGTCTCTATTAACACCAATTGCTAAAGCATTCTTAACTGAAACAGGTTCTGAGTCTGCTAAACACGGTGTTCAAGTATTCGGCGGTCATGGTTTCATTTCAGAACACGGTATGGAGCAAATCGTACGTGATACACGTATCTCTTGCTTGTACGAAGGTACGACTGAAATTCAAGCGATTGACTTGTTAGGCCGTAAAGTATTGGGTACTCAAGGTGCAATGTTGAAAGACTTCACCAAGATCATCCATAAATTTGTTGAAGCTAACAAAGACAACGCTGCCATGAAAGAATTTGTTGAGCCGCTTGCTGCGCTAAACAAAGAATGGGGCGACCTAACCATGCAGATTGGTATGAAAGCAATGCAAAACCCTGAAGAAGTGGGTGCTGCTGCGGTCGATTACCTGTACTTCTCTGGTTATGTAACGCTTGCTTACCTATGGGCTCGTATGGCGTTAGTTGCACAAGAAACTTTAGCTGCAGGAACAACAGATGTTGATTTCTACAATGCGAAAGTAACGACTGCCCGTTTCTACTTCAAGAAAATCTTACCGCGCGTCCGCTCTCATGTAGAAGTGATCGCAGGTGGCCTAGATCCTCTTATGGCATTGGATGCAGAACACTTTGCATTCTAATGTGAATATCTAAAACATATTCAAAAAATTGTACTCTTGAGTGCAGAAATAGAGAAAGGACGGTCATAGCATTGGCAGTCCTTTTTCTTTATAAATAGTCCCATAATTTTACTTTGGTCAATTTTCTCCACGCTTTGTGCCGATACAAATTGCCCCAAGTCCACAGATTCAAACAATAAACAGGTGAACGAACATGCCAATTTATAATGCGCCTCTTGCAGATATGAAATTCATCTTAAATGATGTTTTTAAAGCAGAACAATTCTGGCAAAACAACAAAAATCTTGCTCACGTTGATGCTGCAACTGCAGAAGCCATTCTTGAAGAAATGGCAAAATTTGCGCAAAACGTCACTCATCCTTTAAACCGCACAGGTGATGAAGAAGGCGCAACCTATAGCAATGGCAATGTCACGACTCCTGCTGGTTTCAAAGAAGCATTTAAACAATATGCAGAAGGCGGCTGGATTGGTCTAGGCGCAGATGAAGAATGGGGCGGTCAAGGCATGCCAAAAATGCTGACTGTTCTGTCTGACGAAATGCTGTTTGCAACCAACCCATCCTTCATGCTCTACCCGCTTCTTTCTGTAGGTGCAGGCATGGCATTAAACAGCTATGCATCACAAGAGCAAAAAGAAACTTATTTACCAAAAATGTATACAGGCGAATGGTCAGGCACCATGTGCTTAACTGAACCGCATGCAGGTACAGATTTAGGTATTATCAAAACTAAAGCCGAACGTAATGAAGACGGTACTTATAACATTACTGGTACGAAAATCTTCATCACTGGCGGTGACCACGACCTTTCTGAAAATATCATCCACTTAGTTTTAGCGAAAACGCCTGATGCGCCTGCGGGCTCACGCGGAATTTCACTATTCATCGTACCTAAATTCTTGGTGAATGCAGATGGTTCATTAGGTGAGCGTAATGCTGTAGGCCCTGGTTCTATTGAACATAAAATGGGGATCAAAGCGTCTGCAACATGTGTGATGAACTTTGATGGCGCGAAAGGCTACCTCGTTGGTAAAGAAAACGAAGGTCTTGCTGCAATGTTCGTAATGATGAACTACGAACGTTTATCAATGGGTATTCAAGGCCTAGGTGCTTCTGAATTTGCCTACCAAAATGCTGCGCAATATGCGACTGACCGTTTACAAGGTCGCAGCGCTTCTGGCGTGCAATCCCCTGCTAAACCAGCAGACAGCATCCTTGTACACGGCGATGTACGTCGTATGTTGCTAAATGCACGTGCCAACAATGAAGCATCTCGTGCATTTGCGGTTTATGTTGGTCAACAACTGGACATTACCAAGTTCTCTACTGACCCAGAAGCAGTCAAAGCAGCCAATAACCGTGTTGCGCTGTTAACACCTATTGCGAAAGCGTATTTAACAGATACCGCTTTCCAAGCAACACTCGATGCTCAAATGGTCTTCGGTGGTCATGGCTTTATTCGTGAATGGGGTATGGAACAATGTATCCGTGACCTGCGTATTGCACAGATTTACGAAGGGACCAACGGTGTTCAGTCTCAAGACTTAATTGGTCGTAAAACCATTAAGTGTAATGGTGAATTCATTGCTGAATATATCCAAGAAATCCGTGATTTTGCCAATAACTTAGATGCCAGCTTGAACTACATCAAAGATGCAACATTAGATGCAGCAGCTGAAGTTGAAGCTGTGACTCAATATGTACTTGAAGCTGCTCGTGAAAACATTGAGTTCCCGAACTCAGCAGCCGTTGATTACCTACATGCTGTAGGCTTACTCAGCTTTGCCTATATGTTTGCCCGCATTGCAGATGCAGCAAAAGACAAAGATGGCGAGTTCTACCAAAACAAACTTGCACTAACCCTTTACTTCACGCAGCGTATTTTACCTGAATTGGCTTTACGCATTGCTAAAGTGAAAGCAGGTTCTGAAGTGATCATGAACTTCTCTGAAGATTACTTTACCAACCAAGCTTAATTAGTCGTACAAAATCAAAAATGCCCGATTTATCGGGCATTTTTTTATTTTACTGCTCTTATTACATAAACACTGAGTGCAACTTTTTCAAAAAATCATAAGCATACTTACTTATTCACAATCTCCTAATTCCATTCGATATGTAAAACAAGGATGGAACTGATCGTCTAGCATTGGAAATCTAGCCCAATGCGTTGTATCTTTATCTTGTTTAAATCCTGCCTTCATTAAGACATTTTGTGATGCTAGATGTTCCTCAGCACAAAAAGATGAAACAACATTCGTGACATGATTCTGCTTTAAATACTTAATTCCTCCAATTAAGGCCTCAGTCATATAACCACAACCATGAAAATTCACCCCTAACCCAAAATGTATTTCTCCATGGTTTTCTTGATTGAAGAAATACAATAAGCCCATCGCTAAATGCGTATTCTTATCACTAATCACCCATGCAAAATCAGGATTGTGTATCGACCAATAATAATCTGCCCACTTTTCTAAAACACTCTTAGTCTGTTGAATCGTTAAATGTGGCAACCGCTGCAGATAACGAGTTGCTTCTATATTCGAAAAATATGTATCAAATAATGAAATTTCATCTCCTAACTGATACTTTCTCAGGCATAAACGTTCAGTTTCAATCATATTGGGCATGATTATTTAGCCTGTTATTTCATGGGATAAAATTTTTTGATCGACTCAACCATTTTAGCATTCGACATTTCCAAAGCTTTTGCCACATTCATCGCATCTATAGCGCTGCGATTTTGACTCACTTTAAACTTACCGATTATCGACTGAATATCGACTTCAATCGCTACAATTTTTTTCAGTTGTTCCGCAATAAAATCATTCGGTGCATCACCCATTTTCCATGGCATGGGTTGGCTAGCTTCATGTTGCCGAGTCAACCGAGCCAGAAGCCCTCGTAAATATTTTTCATCTGCAACTTTACGTATCTTGCCTTTGACATGTACCACGCGGTAATTCCATGTCGGTACAACGCGATGATGCTCCTGTTTTCCTTCATACCAGCTTGGCGATATATATGCATCATCGGCATGAAAAATCACATAGGCTTGCGCTGACTGATTTAGCAATTCAAACATTGGATTAGCCTTGGCAATATGACCGCGCAATATGCCCAATTCGCCTGACTCAGCGTCATATTCTAGTGGTAAATGATTCACTTCCAACTCACCATTGGGTGCAGTCAGTATTACTGTCCCCAAAGCATACTTACGCATAAGATCAATCAGATCAGGCAGTTCATCATGTTTAAAATGCGTTGGTTGATACATCGTCGCTTCATTCTTATAGGACAAAATTTAAGCTCAAACTTAACATTAAAACCTTTATTAAACCTAAAAAATATTTTTGTCATATTCGCTTCATGTGCATGAAATTTGCTTAGTATTTAATGAACATTCAAGTGATATACACAGGAGGAATATATATGACACACCGTGATCCCAAAGTAGAAAAAATCGAAGCCCTCCTCGACCGACTTGGCAATATTGCTGTAGAAGGTTTTCATTATCTTGCGCTGTTTGTCATCGGCTGTATGATTTTATGGTCTGCGGGTCATACTATTTTTGAAATTATTACGGTTAAACAATTCGCCACGATTGACGATATTTTATTATTGTTTATTTACCTTGAACTCGGTGCCATGGTCGGTATTTATTTTAAAACTAACCACATGCCGGTACGCTTCCTGATTTATATTGCTATTACTGCCCTAACCCGTTTGCTCATTTCGGACATTCAACACGACCATAAAGCAGATATGGGCTTGGTCATTACCACAGGTTCGATTCTAATTTTAGCAGTAGCCATTTTGATTGTGCGCTATGCCTCTTGGACTTATCCATCGGTGATCCGCGATAAGCATTCAGAGAAACCGCTGCCTGAAGGTAAAACCCCGCGCCCGCAAGATGATGAGTTAGCTTAGTCTTATTAAAGCCCCTCTTTTTTAAGGAGGGGTTTGGGGAGATTAAATTACCGATTCGGCACCAACACATAGCGACCATTTTCAAAAATCCAGTACATGCCACTTGGGGGTGCAGGTAAACCTAAACGCTGCCAATCACTAATAAAGGTATAGGTCGAACTCGAAATACTAGCGCTGGCAGGATCGCCATTAACCCAACTATAGCTCTGCGAATTTTGAGTAATCGTGGTCGGCGCATTGTATTGAATACTAATGCCACTTTGTGGATACTGCGGATAAGGTCGATTTGGATATTGCGGATAAACCGGCGGGCGACTTGGATAATGAGGATAATGTTGAGGATAATTCGGCGCATGCTGCGGATAGCCAGGCCGATTCATCGACGGTGGGCGGTGTTGTGGTTTTGATGTATCCACACCTTGGTAGTTTGCCCATTTGTTTTCCGCAAAAGTACTGGCTGAAGCACTGATCAGCATCACACCTGCAATCGCATAGAATAATGTGGTTTTCACTTAAGCTCTCCTCAACGGTTTATACGCTCAGTATAAATTCCATTGTAGGAGAAAAAATGGATAAAAATCCATCAAATGCAATAATTTGTTAAATCATCCACCCGATTCGGATCAGCAGATGATGCACTCGATTTTCGACGGAATATGCTAAGATGCCTTTTATTTCGTAGTGGATCAACGCTGTGTCTGAATTAAGTTTTGACCGACTTCATCAATTTTTTTCTAAAGTTCCAAGTATTCAAGAACAACTCATTGACTCGTACGGAACCGATGGTAAAACTGCTTGGTGGTTTAAATTTCAAATTAATGTAGATCACCCTTTAGCATGGCAAACTGTTCAAGAATTGGGCCATGTATTGAACTATATTTCTAAAAATGAACGCTTACCGACTCAATTTTTACCGGTTTCTCCGCCACCATATATGAATGGCGAAGCAAAACAATTCTTGTCTTGGGTGATTCAATGTAACCACGCCGATTTTCCACCAGATGTCATCTGTGACTGGTTAGAAGCTCGTTTGCCACAACCAGTAGATGATGCCGATAAATGGAAAATCAAAACCGATATTAAAGAATTGGATCAAATGACGGATAAGGATTTAGATCAAATCATTCCGCCAAATCCGGAACCGAGGAATTAAAACTGATTAAATCCCTCCTAACCTCCCTTTAAAAAAGGGAGGAAAGTCCCTCTTTTCAAAAGAGGGATTTAGGGAGATTAAGACAATTCTAAAAAGTAGATAATCCGCTCCATTCCATAAAGCGATACAACACATATTTCAACTTAGATTCATCGGCATACGTATCGTAATCCACACTCATCTGCTTACCATCACGGTTTGACCAAGCCGTATTAAAATACTGATTTGCCTCTTTAAAGACTTGAGCGTCTTTCAAACCGATCACTCTTAAATCCGTTTCTAAATTATAATTTTTCAGGTTACGCGCTGTGAAATTGGCAGAACCTAAAATCATATCTGCCTGATAGGCTGTTCGTTTTAAAATCATCTTGCTATGGCACTGCTCACCTTGGGTATTACACCAACGCACATCAATACCAGCATCATGCAATTCAGAAGCAACAGGACGGTTTGGAATACCATTTTTGGTACGACCAAAAGCATCTTTATTCGGATCGAGTAATACCCGCACTTTCACGCCACGTTCATGTGCAGCAATGAGTGCTTTGATAATTTTACGTTCTGACAAGTAGAACATCGCGATATCAATTTCAGTTCCAGCTTTCTTCGCGCTATCAATTAAGTCGAATGTGGCATCATAAATTGCTTTTTCAGTTAGCACTTGAACCTGTGGCTGAGTTTTCGCCGCTTCAACATCCTTAATCACCACAAATGGAATATTGGCTTTGGACATCATTCCAACGGCTTGCTCGGTCTTTAACAGATCAATCGCGGTCATGCCTTTGACGGTTAAGGCCACATTAGAATGTCGTGAGCTACCATCATGCGGATTCATAGAGGTGACCAAACCTTTCCAACCTTCAACGGTATCTACCACCAAGGTTTTACGATGATTGGCTTTAAAGTTGAAAAGATCCATATAACTGCGGATCGTCACCTTTTCGGTTCCCAATGGGTTCGGTAACCAGCCTTTTTCAGGATTATTGCCAATATCTTGACAACAGATATACCAAAAACCTGACCATGCAGGATTGGACGCACGAAGCGGCGCCAAATTGGTTTCCATCAACTCAATCCCCCCTTGCCGTAATTGACGATAATGCTCGGGTTGAATGCCGCCATAGACCGAATTGACAGGGTCAGTAATCACAAAAATTTCCACTTGAGGAGATAGTCGACGCTTCAAAATCAGCGCATCGGTCAGCTCCTGTGTTAATTGTTCATGTTTTAATTGAGAGTCGCCAACTTGCGGATTAAAGAGAAACATATCCAACACAATGGTCGACTGTGCTTCTTCGATCATTTTTAGCATTTCTTTAAAAATGCGATGTTCCTGTTGCTGCTTTCCTTGCGCATCAATATAGGTTTCATCCACTAAAAAGTTCACTTCAGCATGGCGAAGTTTCCCCGTGTAGTTCAGCCCTTCAGGGAGTGGTTTTAGCGTGTGATAGGTTGCCGATGCCAAATAACCTAAAACCAATAAACCAATGACCACACCCACATAGCGACGGCGTGACCAATTGAGCTTGTGATGTATTCGTTGAATGATGCGCATAAGAAAAAACCTAGTCTAATGCGCTCAGACTAGGTTTTATTCATTGATTTTTCAAGAGGATTTCTGTGACTTTACCTAGACTTCCTTAGAAAAGTCTGTGCAAATTCAATTAGAAACCAAATTCAAGACCAACCGTAAAATTACGACCGACTTGTGGAATATTGGCAAGGAATGACGTATGAGAGTAAACATCTTCATCCAATAAATTATTGGCTTTGAAATAGACTCGATAATCATTTTGATCTTTCAATTGACCACTATAGGCCACGCCCAAGTTCACCATGTTGTAGCCATCTGTTTCACGCTCAAATGCAGTGATTTTGTCTTGTTTGAATACATGTGAATATTCTGCAAGACCTGACCAACCATCCGCAAAATCGACATCAACTTTCGTGCCTAAACGGCCAGCTGGTACGCGTGGTGCATTTTCACCATCAATTTTGCCACGCACATAATCACCAAAGACACTGAGTTTATACATGTCATTTACTGCATAACCCACTTGAGCTTCCACACCATAGAACTTGGCTTTGTCTTGGGTGTAATCAACTAAGCGGAAGTTTTCAAAATTATCTTTGGTTGCAGCATAAATGTAGTTGTCATACCAGTTGTGGTACACATGAACGTGATAATCCAACTGATCTTTTTCATAATGGAAACCTAATTCTAGATTATTAGATTTTTCAACATCTAGATTTTCATTTCCGCGTTCATAGGTATTGGTCGCAAAATGCTTACCATCTGCATAGAGCTCTTGCGCCAATGGCAAACGCTCTTGATGAGAACCCACCAAGGATAATTTATAATTGGGTGCAAACGCCCAGTTCACAGCACCTGAGTAGGAAATACCATAATCGTCATAATCTTTTTGTTCTGAATCAATCTCAATTTTTTGCTGATCGACACGGGCGCCCAGCTCGACATGAAAATCACCAAATTGTTTATGTTCTAAACCAAATACACTCCATTTTTGGGTTTTATTTGGGTTCATCAATGACTCTTCGCCACTGATATTGAGCTTTTGCTGATTGTATTGTGCGCCTATCACCCCTTCCCAATCCGCAATCGGGTTATGCACCAACTCTAAACGACCATCATAGCCCTGACTTTTAAAGGTCGTTGCCGCTGTATCACCTTCAATTTCATCATGTTGATAATCGGTATAACTTGCATGTACACGGATTTTTTGGAAGCCCGCAAACGGATTCGCAAGTTCGGTACGGAAATCATAGCGTTCTGACTTTAAGTCGACCCATGGGCCTGCGGCATCATGATCGTGATCATGTTCGTCATGCGCTGAATGATCATGCTCATCGGTATGCCCATGGTTATCATGACCATCACAGTGTAGATGGTCATCATGTGGATGACAGCTTTCATATTCATGACTATGACCCGGCAAGCCATATTGGTCTTGACGGTTGCTATAAGACAGTCCAGCAAAACCACGATCATGAATCCATGACGCACCTACACTGACATTTTGCCCTTCTGCAAAAGTATTACCGACTCGGCGTTCTTTTTCTAATTCACCATCATGATCATGGAAATAATTGGGTGCAATATAATCATTGGCTTTGCGTTTCGAACCTTCTACACGGATGGCAAATTGCTCACCTAAAGCAGCCGTCACACCGGCACTCGCCAATTTTTCATCACTGCCTGAGTTATAACGAACCCCAACTTGCCCTTCATAACCTTTATCAGGAATAGAGGTAGGAATCTTTTGATCCGTCACATTAACCAAACCGCCGACTGTGCCTGCCGCGTATAACAGTGTTGATGGCCCACGGATCACTTCAATTTGTTTTGCCAAAATCGGATCTACCGTAACCGCATGGTCAGGAGATAAAGTCGAAACATCTGCAGTTTCTGAGGCGTGTTCTAAGACTTTGACACGAGGGCCATCTTGACCACGCAGCACAGGACGACTTGAACCTGCACCAAACTGATTTGAATATACACCCGGCTGTCCGGCTAACGCATCACCAATTGTGACGCCACCTTGTGCAAGAGCTTTATGTTGAATGACATTATCGGCAACAGCAAAATCTGCCGCACTTTGGTTTAAAGGATGGACCTGAACATTAATAGCTTCGAGCTTTTGTACCTGTTGTTCTGGGTCATCGGCATAAAGGTTGGGTGCAATCACTGCAAAAATCGAAACAGTTATTAAATTCTTATGAAAAGACATGTTGGAGAGACTCAAATCAGGCTATTTTTGAATAATGTTATAATATAACATTTCATTCGTTTTGCAATAAAAAACATTCTAATCTGCCCAAATCATATACACTCACCGATACCACATTGTATTTATTCATATATTTATTTTAATTCAATGCCTTTTACCATATCCCATGCTGTACTCGCACCGCCTATTTCCAAATTAAGCGGAAATCGCCTGCCTATTGCAGCACTCGCAATTGGTAGCATGGTGCCAGATTTATTCCGTTTATTTACTAATGCTGACTATGCAGGTTCACATCAATGGTCGGGGTTAATTGTTCCAAACTTAATCCTTGGTTTGCTGTTTTGTGTGCTGTGGTATGTGCTCTATCGCCCGATGTTATTTGCTTTTTTTGGTTTAAATAAGCCGCTGAATCTACAGAATTTCAATCAATGCTGTGGGTTTATGCTCAGTCTCATCCTCGCACTCATCATTGGAACTTCGACGCATATTGTTTGGGATGGCTTGACCCATGTTGACTTTCGTACCTTTGCATTTAAGGATCTATTGAGTCTACCGATTCAATTTTTTGGTCATTCATATCCCCTACATCGCGTGTTGCAAATTGGATTATCTGGCTTGGCACTCCCCGTTTTGGCATGGATGATTTATCGTCATCATCTTCACTATCGAAGTACTGTAAACGTCCCCACAACCATCAAAGTCTATGTATATGGTTTAGCGGCCCTGTCTCTAGCTGCGGGAATCGCAAGTTATTTTTATTTTGCTGACAGTATTTACTCAGATGCCTTTGTGCATGACCTGTATGCCTATGTCGGCAAAGCCATTAATTATTTTTTTCGTGCATTTTTAGCCACGTTTAGCCTCGGTAGTCTGATATTTCTGATCTTAAGCAAGAGCACCAATATTTTTTCAACGTCATCGGCTTAAGCCCATCATTGACCGAAAATTTGCTGTAAATTTGGCTGTTTTAGCAATAAGTCCTTGTGACAAAACAGCCAAAAAGAGGCATAATCCCCTATTCGAATAAAAGCGGTACGCTGTTTACGTATTCGCTGACCTTAACCCATATAGTTGGATTTCTAACGCTATGATGCGAACTCATTACTGCGGCTCACTTACTGAAGCCCAAATCGACCAAACCGTTACATTATGCGGTTGGGTTCACCGTCGCCGTGACCACGGTGGTGTAATCTTCCTTGACATGCGCGACCGTGATGGCCTTGTTCAAGTGGTGATTGACCCTGATACTCCTGAAGCTTTCGCGACTGCTGATAAATCACGTTCAGAATTCGTATTAAAAATTACAGGCCGTGTACGTCGTCGTTACGCAGGTACTGAAAACGCGAATATGACTAGCGGTCAAATCGAAGTTCTTGGTAAAGAAATCGAAGTGCTTGCTGGTTCAGAAACTCCGCCATTCCCATTGAATGACGACAACACAAATATTTCTGAAGAAGTACGTTTGAAATATCGTTTCCTCGATATTCGTCGTCCAGAAATGTTAGATCGTTTACGTTTCCGTTCTAAATTAACAAACCTGATTCGTAACTACTTCGAAGAAAATGGTTTCCTAGACGTTGAAACACCGATTTTGACTCGTGCAACTCCTGAAGGTGCGCGTGACTATTTAGTACCAAGTCGTGTTTCTAACGGTAGCTTCTACGCACTTCCACAATCTCCGCAATTGTTCAAACAGTTGTTAATGGTTGGCGGTATCGATCGTTACTACCAAATTGCTAAATGTTTCCGTGATGAAGACTTACGTGCTGACCGTCAGCCTGAATTCACACAAATCGACGTTGAAACATCGTTCATGAGTGACGATGACATCATGGATTTAATGGAACGTTTAACGGTTAAGATGTTCAAAGAACTTCTAAACGTTGAATTCGACAAATTCCCTCGCATGACTTATGCAGACGCAATGCGTGACTATGCATCTGATAAACCTGACTTACGTATTCCTTTGAAACTTGTTGATGTTGCAGACATGATGCAAGACGTTGAGTTCAAAGTATTCGCAGGTCCTGCAAAAGATCCTAAAGGCCGTATTGTTGCGCTTCGCGTACCAGGTGCTGGCGCGCTTCCACGTAGCCAAATCGACGAATACACTAAATTCGTTGGCATTTATGGCGCGAAAGGTTTGGCTTACATCAAAGTCAACGAGCTTGAAAAAGGCATCGAAGGTCTTCAATCTCCAATCGTTAAATTTATCGAGCCTATCGTACTTGATCTATTGAAACGTGTTGGTGCTGAAAATGGCGACATCGTATTCTTTGGTGCGGACAAAGCAAAAATCGTAAATGATGCGATGGGTGCTTTACGTATTAAAGTCGGTCACGACATGAAACTTGCAACTTGCGAGTGGGCGCCACTTTGGGTTGTTGACTTCCCAATGTTCGAAGAAACTGATGACGGTAAATGGACGTCTGTTCATCACCCATTCACGCTGCCAAAATCAAGCGTTGAAGAAGTGAAGAACAACCCAGGTGCTGCACTTTCTGTTGCTTACGATATGGTATTGAACGGTACTGAAATCGGTGGTGGTTCATTACGTATCTTCAACCTAGAAATGCAAAAAGCGATCTTTGAAGCGCTTGGTATTTCTGAAGAAGAAGCAGAAGAGAAATTCAGCTTCTTGCTTAACGCCTTGAAATTCGGTGCGCCTCCTCACGGTGGTTTAGCATTCGGTCTTGACCGTTTAGTGATGTTGATGACTGGTGCATCTTCAATCCGTGACGTGATTGCATTCCCGAAAACTAAGACTGCGGAATGTCCTTTAACTCAAGCGCCTGCGCCAGTTGAAGCAACCCAATTGCGTGACTTAGGTATTCGCTTACGTGAAAAACCAAAAGCTGAAGAATCTAAATAATCTTACATTTTAAGATTTAGATTTTAAGGTTCAAAAAACCCTGCGCTATGCAGGGTTTTTTTATTTCAACCTACAAAAGGTGGTCGAAAACCTACAAAACATAAATTAAAGATTTGATTTACTTTGCTAATATCAAAACGCTTCAAGTACGTTATGATGTTTCACTACATCCTTTGAGCAATGGACAGCTCAATTTTCCACTTCCAATTATTTTGTTTTTAGATTCAGATCTTTTTGTACTTTTCACTGAATAAGTCCGGTCTCTTGGCAAAATTTATTTTATTCCATGCTGTAAATTTTGAGACCTTGTGATCCATGTACTTTATGTTCAAAATCATCGCGCTATTGCCACTTTGGCTGTTACAAAACTTGGCTTTGATGATCGCGTTTATTCTTAATCTATTTAATTCATCGATCAAACGTATCACTAGCATCAATATTCAACTGGCCTACCCAGACTTGTCCGAGACAGCGCAGAGACAGCTCGTCAGCCAAAGTATCCGAAGCCAATGCCTGACCTATATTGAATTTATTAAATGTTGGGGGATGCCGCCAAGTTATAGCCTGAGCTTATTGAAAAACATTTATGGTGAAAATATCCTCACGGAAGCACTTGCGAATAAAAAAGGTGTCATTGTTGTGGTTCCGCATTTTGGCTGCTGGGAACTACTCAATGCATGGCTGAACTTGTATACAGAACCGATGATTATGTATAAACCGAATAAAAATAAAGGGATCAATCGTTATCTGTTAGAAGCACGTGAGAAGTTTAATGCAACCTTAGTCCCGACAGATGAAACAGGGATCCGTGCCATTTTTAAACATTTGAAACAAGGTGGACTAACAGTCATTTTACCTGACCATTTGCCAAAGGCTTCAGGCGGCATATATTCCAATTTTTTTGGGCAAAATACTTTATCGATCACGCTGGTTTCAAAGCTTGCTGCAAAAACCCAATGTAATGTCATCGGCTTAAGTTGTATTCGACAACCCAACTTAAGGCACTTTGATGTGCATTGCCAAACCTTAGCAGAAGAGATTTCCTCTAAAGATTTACAATGCTCAGTCGACGCACTGAACATCGCGATGCAAGACATCATTAACCAAGCACCAGAACAGTATATCTGGTCTTATAAACGCTTTCGGGTCTGCTTTGGCAATATCAATATGTACCGCAAATAAAGGTGATCTAAGAACATCTCAACCTTTAGAGGTGTGTTCCACAGGCTTGAATTAATCTTATTCAATTGAGATCGATTATCGACAGTGGCATAATAGCCTCAATTTCCACTTTAAGTGATTCTCCTATGGCTATGCGTCCTGAAGTCCGTCGTCGTGCAATCGTGTTGATTGTTTTTTCTGTCGTACAATGGTTGTTCATGCGCTACATTTTAGCCAATGAATTATTCAACTTAACCACCTATAACCGTATTGTTTTATTCTGTGTCAGCAGCCTTGCAGGTGCATTATTAATCTTTGTCGGTTTGATTTATATGGTATTGAAAGGTAATGCGGATAAAGCTGAATAAACTAAAATATCGAATTCTGTATGTAATATTGAGGGAAAAAGAAATTTTTCTTATTCCCCCTATCAAATTGTAAATTCAATATTATTCAATCAAAGCCCAAGCTGCTGGTGTTCCCTTCTCAATAGCAATGCGTGCTTTTTTGCCAATCAGGTTCTGATAAAACCGCGGGTGCAAACCAAAACCTGGACGTACTACACGTAGATTGTCTACTGTCAGCACTTCACCTGCCTTAACATCTTCCGAAAAATATACAGAACGCTTAAACATTAAAGATTTTTGTTCAGCTGCTGTAGGTCCATATTGAACAGACCCCAGACTTTGCCAAGCACGTTCAGACTCAACCACCAACGATTTTAACTCAGCGGGTTCAAGCGAAAATGCACTGTCTACACCGCCATCTGCACGATTTAAAGTAAAATGCTTTTCAACAACTGTAGCACCATGTGCAACTGCTGCAACAGATACTCCAACCCCCATCGTATGATCAGATAAACCAATTTGGCAATCGAACATTTGTTTTAAATGTGGAATCGTCAAGACATTGGTATTGTTTGGAGAAGCAGGATAAGTACTTGTACATTTGAGTAAAATCAAATCTTTACAGCCCGCAGCTCGCGCTGTTTTCACTGCTTCCTCAATATCGGATAAAGTTGCCATACCCGTGGAAATAATCATTGGTTTACCTGTTTTCGCCACTTTTTCAATCAACGGCAAATGATTATTTTCAAATGATGCAATTTTATATGCAGGAACATTCAAGCTTTCAAGGAAATCAACAGCACTCTCATCAAACGGCGAACTGAAACACAGCATGCCATGCTTTTCAGCACGCTCCATAATTGGCTTGTGCCATTCCCATGGCGTATATGCTTTTTGATATAAATCATGCAGATTACTGCCATCCCACAGACTATTTTTATCTTCTATTAAAAAATCTTTATTGCGGACATTCAAAGTAATTGTATCTGCGGTATAGGTCTGCAATTTTAATGCATGTGCGCCTGCCTCGGCGGCTGCATCCACAATTTCAAATGCCCGTTCCAATGATTGATTATGATTGCCAGACATTTCAGCAATAATAAATGGTGTATGATCAGCACCAATTGCACGGTGTCCAATATGAATCACTGAATTCATCAAGATCTCTCTATATTTTTCAAATAAGTCGTTGATTTTTTTTGATAGCCCGCATTGATAAACAAATGATGGGATGACTGATTTTCAGCAAGTACTACCGCATTGATCAGCTTGATTTGTATATGGTTATACTGAAGATAATGCTCAGCTTGCTGCAGCATTTCAAGTGCATTTCCACTACCTTTAGCATCGGGAACACAATAAATGGAAATTTCTGCACTTATTCCACTAAAATCAAATCGAATCACACCCACAGGTTCAGAAGCTAATTCTGCAATCAGAATAATCCGATCCGTACTCAGCAAAGTCTGTTCAAACCACTGCTGATGACTTTCTAGTGGAATAATCTCAGTATGACGTGAAACCAATCGTATTGAATCATGATTGCGCCACATCCAAAGCGAATGGCTATCAGATAACTCAGCCTTGCGCACCTGAACGGAATATATTCCCATGGCACGTAACACCCGTTGTACACCACGCCCATCTACTGTTTGCCATGATGTTTGGGCTATACGTTGGCGTGCCAATGGATTATCAATCATTCCCATAACAGCCTGACGAATGGATACTACATTATTCCAGTCAATAATAGGCGAATCAATTAGGCTCTGTAATGCTGCATGTTTAGTCAACAATTGCTGATTTGTTGCCACTGCTATGGCTAGGCTAGGCAGTCCCAAAGCACAACGTTCCCAACTTGCTGAACCTCCTGCTCCAATCGCCATATCGGCCTGTAGCATTAATGTCGCCATCTCAGTGCTATTGATATGACACTCATAATGGTACTGTTTACACACGCCCTGAATATACAATAAATCAGGATGCTGTGCCCCCACGACAACAATCAATTGATATTGTAAGGAAAAATTTGAATGATCAAGGCTTCTTAATAATTTTCCGGTGTAATTATCCTTATCCATCCCTCCAAAAAAAACCATGATTTTTTTGACTTTCACTGTAAAAGCTAGCTGTTTTTTGTGACGAGCAATTCGGAATTCATCTCTTAATAATGCATAGCGCGCACCCAATAATAATTGGGTTTTTACCGGAACTTTATTGTGATAGCGATTTGCTAAATCCAGATATTGGTTCTGATCCAATAAAAGATCACAATCGTGAATACGATCTGCAAGGTCATCAATCACCATGATCTTATCCACGGCTGGACGTAGTATTCTCTCCCAGCGCTGGTCCAATGCATAATGATCAACGATCAACCATTCTATTGTTTGATGATAATCCTGAAGGATCTGTAGTGTTTTCTCAGCATCATCCTGTTGAGATACCCCCAACCAGGCACTATGAAATAATTCATCACTGGCTGCAGACTGTTCTTTCAGCATACTCAGCTGAAATCCTCTGTCCACAATCAGTTTTTTTAAATAATCGGTAATATGTCTGACGACAAATCGTATTTGTGCACCATGCTGTGCCAAAGCATCGGCCAGACACAGACACCGTATGATATGCCCAGAACCAATATGCACTGAAGCATCAGCACGAAATACGACCTGCATAATCAACCTATTAATTTAATCGTTTAAAACCAGCATGACAAATAGGGCCATTCAATAAAGAATGTACATCACGACCATCTTCACACTCTTTGATTAATGCAAACACTGGATCCAATGCCTCAAAATAGCCATTTACAATATCATCAGTATGTTTGGTACAAACATAAATGGCATTGCTAGCCAAATACCCTTTTTTCAACATTTCCTGAGTAATCAGCGTCTTATAGGCAAGCATATTATCACTATTTAAGGAAAAGCTCGTCAATGCAGGTAAACCGCTTGTTAAAACATTTAAGCCATGCTTTTGACCCAACTGCTTCCATCGCTCATTAATTTTTAAGCCTGTCTGAGTAATCATATCCCACGAATGGTTTTTTTCCATGACTTCCAATGTTTTTAACGCAGCACTTGGTCCTATACGTTCTGTCCAGAAGGTACTACTGATAAATGTAGTCTGTGCAGCTTCCATAATTTCTTTACGACCAATGGTTGCGGTAATTGCATAACCATTACCCAACGCTTTACCAAACATGGCCATGTCAGGCTCTACGCCATATAGTTTATGTAATCCACCAAAGGTTTGTCTAAATCCTGAAGTACATTCATCAAAAATTAGTACAATTCCTTTTGCTGTCGCTAAATCCCGAACTTTTTGTAAAAAGCCATCTTCAGGACCATGATTACGTGATACTTCCATTTTTATCACACCAATATCATGCTGGTTCACCAAGGCTTCCAACTCATCATAACGGTTATAATTAAAAGGAAAAACAGTACCGCGTAAATTTTCAGGCACACCATTAGGCTCCAAGCCTGGTAATAAATGCCCCGCCAGATTTTTTTCATCACCCAGGTTTGCGGCAAGATACCAATCATGCCAGCCATGATAGCCACAAATAGCAACTTTACTTTTGCCGCTTGCTGCACGGGCAATACGAATCGCCAATGCATTGGCCTCACCGCCTGAACGGGCGAAACGTACCATATCAGCCCAAGGATGTAACTCGATTAACTTTTCCGCGAGATACACTTCCTCAGGACAGTTTAAAGTAGACATATTTCCTGCTGCTACGGTTTGACGCACTGCCTCATCTACCTCAGGATCACCATAACCTAAGGTGTTGGTCCCTACACCCATAATGGTCATATCCGTATAGGCTATACCATCAAGATCCCATACTGTACAACCTTCGGCCCGACTGAAATATGCTGGCCATTGTTCTGGCAAAAACATTTCTGGTCGCTTAGAGAGCAACATATTGCCCCCTGCAATGACACTTTTAGCACGCTTCCAAAGTTTTTGACCTGTGCTCATCGTTGCTCCTTCATTTCGAATCAAATGCTGGTTTGCTGCGAAAATTTGAGGCTGAGTCTGGCGCAGTTCCAATACTTCAGTCCAACTGAATTCAATACGAGGATGAAAATGCTGAAAAACTTTTTCTACAACATCAAAATCGGTTTGTTCATCGACTGTCCAACGCTCATCAGAATAATCTGTTGTAGAGCAATAACTATCAACTTTAAATAAGCCTGAATTACGTAAAAACGGAGTAACATGTTCTTGGTCAAACGGGCTTTCAGCCTGTCGCCATGCTTTTTCAAGTGCCTGAAATGAAAATACTTCTGTATCAAGTCCATCAGGAAAACTTGCAGGTGAACAGTTACTCACATAGTCGGCATGACTTGACAGATATTTATCAATCACCTGATCGACAAGTTGTGCATCAATTAAAGGACAATCACCTGTAATCCGGATAACAACATCTGCCTGAGCTTGCACAGCTGTCTGATAAAAGCGATCAAGGACATTATTTTCATCGCCTTGATATACCGAATATCCCATCCCCATCACATGTTCCGCCAAGGGCACATTTATTTGATTTTGTGCAGTGGCAAGCCATATTTGATTAATATATTTTGATGCTGACAAACGCTTCAAAAGTATTTCAATCATTGGAACACCCTGAATCGGGCACATCACTTTATTGGGTAAACGGGTGGAACCCATACGGGCCTGTACAATTGCGATAATACGTAATGAGTGAACCTGTGACATATTTTCCAACTTATTTATTCAGTTGCCAACGTGAAGGCTCTATCAGTGCCTTATCTGAAATTGCCCAGTGTTGCCAATCGGTATCGATCTGTACGCGGGCACTTTCCACAATTTGTTGCAGCTGAGCTTCGCTGTCCACTCCAACAATAATGTTTTCAACTTCTGTAATTCCATTCAAAAATGCAATTGCAGCCGCAATCGGCTCAATATTCTTTTCATTACACCATTTATGCCATGCAGACAAATATTTAGTCCACGGTTGAAAATATGCAGGAATATTTTCCTCAGGCATCAACAACAAACCTTGTAAAAAAACCGAACGAGTATGTACCCGAATACCCAGCTCATTAAGCTTTTGTAACCAGCCAGACTGAATCAAACGCTGATCAAAAATATTCAAAGGGCTTTGAATTAAATCGGGCTTCCATATTGGAATAATCTGCTCAAGTTCGACAGGATTATAGATCGAAATACCCACTGCTTTTAGCCAACCTCGATCAACAGCATGCTGCAGAGCCTGCTGCAACACCACACCTTGTGACTCAACAATGTCTAATGAGCGATGTAATAATAATGCATCAAGCTGTTTTAAGTTTAGTCGCTGTAAAGAGGCCTGAATTTGTGTCTCCACCCATTCATTTACGTCTACATTTTCAGGTAATGGAGGGAGTTTGGAAACAATATTAAACTGTTCTACCCCTGCCTGCCCTAGGCACGCTTCACTGTTGCCATAGGCAATTGCTGTATCCAAAGTTCGAATACCCACTGTATGAGCCAAAGCTAAAATATTTTTAACTTCAGTCAGACTGACCTGTCCAGAAGCATTGGCAACGCCATAACTCAAACCAAACTGAACAGTTCCCAACCCCAGTTTCATTGAGCAATTCCTGTCAAAATCTGAGATAAGGTATTCACCACCTGGTCTTGCTGAGCATCTGTCAAAGTTGCATACAAAGGTAGTGAAATACAGCGTTTGTAATAATATTCACTATGAGGAAAATCTCCCCATTTAAAACCAAGCGCCTGGAAATCAGGTTGGGTATGTACAGGAATATAATGTACATTTACCCCTATTCCCAAACGTCGTAATTCACCAAAGATAAATTTACGGTCCAATGATGTCCTGGATTCATCCAATTGAATCACATATAAATGTAATCCCGAATAATCACGCCCAGAATGCTGCGGTAAAATGACCGGTAAATCTGCCAACAACGCATCATATCTGTGCGCGAGTTCATGGCGACGTGCAACCCACTCATCCAAATGAGTCAATTGTGTTGTACCCAAAGCAGCCTGCAATTCGGTCATACGATAATTAAAACCCAGTTGCTGTTGTTCGTAGTACCAGGGACCATGACTCTCTTCAAGCAATTGATCTGCATCACGGGTGATGCCATGTGAACGATACAGTTGCATCTGTGTGGCGAGTTCCGGATCATTGGTGACTGCCATCCCACCTTCTGCGGTGGTAATAATTTTAACAGGATGGAAGCTGAAGACTGTAATATCACTATATTTTCCGCACCCTATGATTGTGTCCTGATATCGACCACCAATCGCATGAGATGCGTCTTCAATAATTTTAAAATTATATTGTTTTGATAATGCGTATATTTTTTCCATATCACAGGATAAGCCTGAAAAATGGACAGGAATCACCACCTTGGGTAAACAACCTTTCTGTTCTGCCTGCTTTAATTTTTCTTCAAGTTTTTCAGGCGACAAGTTAAATGTCAGTGGATCTATATCAACAAAATCGATTTTTGCCCCACAATAACGGGCACAATTTGCACTTGCAACGAATGTATTTGGTGTCGTCCAAACATAATCTCCTTCCTTGACACCTAATGCTAGGCAGGCAATATGCAATGCTGAGGTTGCACTATTGACTGCAACCGCATATTTGGCACCACAATAATTTGCAATACTTTGCTCAAACTGTGGAACAGCTGGGCCCTGCGTCAGAAAATCAGATTTTAAAACAGCGACAACCGCCGCAATATCTTCATCAGAAATGGTTTGGCGACCATAAGGTATCATGTTCTGGACTCTAAATGGTGCCTGACTCAGCACATGAAATCAGGCGAATAAATTTTAAATTTTAAATGATGAATCAACATGTTGAACAATTAATTCACGAATTTCCTCTACACTTAAAAACTCAGTATTGGTGCCAGAGTTATAGCAGAAGCCCTCAGGAACTTTGACCACACCTTCTTTCTCTGCATATTTTTTCCCTAGCACTTGATCAGCAGAAGGTAAAATTGCAAAGTAACGTCCCAAATCATAAGTATTGAAACTGTCACTTTCAGTGATCATTTCTTCATGTACTTTTTCACCAGGTCGAATACCAACAACAGGATGTTCTGCTTCAGGTGCAATCGCTTCTGCGACATCAGTAATTCGGTAAGATGGAATTTTGGGTACTAAAACCTCGCCGCCCAATGCATGTTGAATTGCCCACAACACCATATCCACACCATCATCTAGAGAGATGTTAAAACGTGTCATTGCTGTATCTGTAATCGGTAACACCCCACTTTTCTTCTTACCGAGGAAAAATGGAATAACAGAACCACGACTGCCCATAACATTGCCATAACGAACAACGCTGAAACGCATTTCACGTGGGCCTTTAATATTATTTGCTGCTACAAATAACTTATCTGAACACAACTTTGTTGCACCATATAAGTTAATTGGTGCTGCGGCTTTATCTGTAGAGAGTGCAACAACATTTTTTACGTTGGAATCTAGACAGGCTTCAATCAGATTCTGAGCGCCAAGAATGTTTGTTTTAATACATTCAAATGGATTGTATTCAGCAGCAGGAACCTGCTTCAAAGCAGCTGCATGCACAACAATATCAATGCCTTCCAATGCTCGGCGAATTCTGGCCTCATCACGAATATCACCAATGAAATAACGAATCATTGGATATTCAGCTTCACTAAAAGTCTGGCTCATTTCAAATTGTTTGAGCTCATCGCGGCTAAAGATGACAACACGTTTGATTTCTGGATAGTCCGTAAGAATACGCTTCACAAACGCTTTACCAAATGAACCTGTACCACCTGTGATTAAAATAGATTTCGCATTAAGCGACATTGTTAATTTCCTTAGTAATATCCTGAATGAAAATTCCCCGTTGAGCAAAGTCCTCATAAATGATTTCTAATCGTTTAGCCACACTCGTTTCCATCCAGGGCTGAGGAATTGCCAAGACTTCAAAGTGACAATCATACAGCATTGCCAAGGTGTTTAAAGCAGAAGAACAGAAACTCGATATCTTTTTTGGATAAATTTTATTCTGAAATAAAGCGAGTTCCACTGCACTGTCAAATTGCACAAATGTGATGTTCAATTCTTTAAATTCTGACTGAAAATATGCAAAATCTTCAAACCGGTGTAGAACATATAAAACCTGACTTTCCTGATAATAATTAGCCATAGCCCGAATCAGATGTTTTTCTTGTTCTGTGTTGACAACGGCACCAGCTATTGCTGAACCAATAAACATCACCTCAGTATTCACACCACAATTAACACTATCTACATGCTGTTTAATACAACGATAATCATTCGGAATGACTTTTTCTAATGGCCATTGCATTTCTGTATATGCTGTAAAGAAATAAGCATTTTTTGCATACTGCAAATCAATCTTTCTAAGCAATACGTGGTCGTACCATTGTGGCTGATGCTTTTGATAAAGCACCTGACCACTGAGTTCCTGAGCTAGAATCAATGATGCATTACCATCATCAAGAAAGATAGTTTTTTCCGCTTTCAACTGATTGGCAAAGTGTGCCCGTATTTTAAATGGGTAGCCCAAATATAAACGATGAACACTTCCCAACGTAGTCAGTACAGATGACAACATCCATGAGTAAAATAATTTAAAAGCCTTGGTGTGCTGATAAATATAGGTTTCAGACCATTCGGCATCAAGCATCTGACACATTTGCTGATATTCAACCGATTTTGCCCAAATCACAAAAATATGTGTTTTATCCTGTAAATGAAAACGATCTCTTGCTTCTATTGCATTTAATAACTGTAGCGGGGACCCCACTACGAAAACGATCGTATTTTCATTTACATGGTCGAGCATCGCAGGCTCCTGCATAAATCACTCACATTCAGAAGAATTAATTTATTTTATTGATTATTTTAAGCCATTTTTTAAAATTTGACTGAATAATTGGGTATGTGATTTTAAATCCAGCTGTTTAAGCAAATCACGTAGTACAACCGGAGAGGCTAAATGCCATAAAATAAGTTGCTTCTGTTGTTGCAAAAAATCCAGTTGCTGCTGAATATCTGCATCTGATATGCTCTCGGCTTCCATAACAATCAAATTTTGTTCAGCCATAATCACCTCAGCGACCATGGAAGTTGAATCAGGGCTTGCCAAAACCCAGTCTGCGGCTTTAATAAAGTCTTTTACATCACAGCTCTGCCCTTGTGCGACCCATACAAATTGATCATTCTTATGGATAATGTTTGCTTGCTGCAATACTTGTTCCAAAGATTTTTCAAAGACGATTGGAGTACGCCGGGAGGAGCTCAATAAAATTCTTGCCTGTGGATATTGTGCGCGAATTTCCAATAAAGCCTGTCCCCATTTTTCCACCGATCCTATTTTTACAGTTTTTGTATCTGCCCCCAGTAAAACAGTAATTACCTGTTCATTTTCCTCAATCCCCAGGTGCTGACGTGACTGAGTTTGTGTTAATGGCAATGCTGTCATTTTGTTGGGCGCAATCGGATAATAAACATAATGAGGAAATTGTTTTTGTTCTTTATGAATAGTAAATACAACATCAAACAATCGTGCTGGGATCCCATGTAAAGAACTTGCAACAATATTTTGAGTTTTATTCTGTTCACAGAAATACTGTTTCAATAAAGCATTTACCACAAGCGTGTTTCCACCCGATGAAACAATATAACGTATCGTTCGATTATGAAGCCGAGACCATTCTTCCTGAGTTATAAAGTATTTGAGCCAAGCAGTATTACAGGAAAATTTGAGTAAAAATCTTAAATAACGGTAAAGCCATTTATCAGGAAGTTTAATTGTAATCCATTTTACTTCGAATTCATTGGATGCATTAAGCAACTGTACCAAACCCTGCGTCTGTGTTTCATGACCCGCTTTACCATCAGAGATCGCCAATATGAATGGCTTCACTTCATTCATCAAGTACTGATCCATAAACTTTTTCAATATTATCAATCATACCATCCAGTACCAATTGCTCTTTAGCAAATTCAAATACAGGCTGGTGATCCATTTGAATTTGTCCAAAATCATTCAAAGCTTTCTGTATTAACAAATGCAATGCCGGGACGTCATTTTCAGGACATAAATATTGCTGCGGTAAAATAACAGCCATTGCTCCAACTGCAGTTGAAATCATGGGTGTTTCACACAATAACGCTTCCACCATGGTATAAGGACAACCTTCATAATGAGAAGACATAACATAAAGCGAAGCCTGTTGCATTAAGCTGGTGATATCCGTTCGATAACCTAATAATTTAACAGTATCATTCAAATGATTATCACTGATGAGCCGTTCCAGTTTTTCCTGCTCAAAACCTTCTCCAGCAATCCATAATTCAGCATTTTCGATACCTTTCCACGCCTGAATTAAAATATCAAAACCTTTAACAGGCACCAATCGTCCCACAGCCAAAACAATCGGCTGTGCAGGTTTTTTGATCGTAGGATTTAAAATAGGCGGAACAATCCCATTCAGGACAACACATTTATTTGGATGATTTAATACTTCTGCTGCATTTGGGCTAACGGCAATCACCGCATCAAAATTCTTAAACATTTTTGTGTTTTTCTTACGGCTATGCAGCGTTGCAACACTTTTTTGTTTAAGGAATGGCAACAATCCCCCAACCATGACAGCTGCCTTGTTACCATGCACATGAACGATATCGGGATTTAATGTTTTTAAGGCTTGATATAGTTGATATAAAACCCACAGATTACGGCGACTTTTGCTCAGATCAACTGCAATAAAATTAAGCGGCACCAAACGTGCTCGGTATTTTTCATGCGCAATTACTGTAACAACATGTCCATGTTGAGTTAAGCCCTGTGCCAATTCAACTACATGTTTTTCTAAACCACCCTCTTCATCACCGGCCATGACCAAACAAATATGCATGATTCTTCTCTCTGTTATAATCCACGCTGACCAAGTTTCAAACGGCATTTCACTGCCAACATCGAATCTTTACCACTAATTTTGATCCGTTGTAATTGCATAAAGTCAGGACTGAGACCATCAATCCCCTCTTTGGTGGTCACAGCATTACTATAACCTGCTTCCTTTGCCAGACATACATCACGATTCGAATAAATACCAAAAGGATAAGCAAAACTACTCACAGACGTACCAATTAATTGCTCTAATTGTTTTTTAGATTCTGTAAGTTCAAACACGCATCCTGCATCATCTAATTTATCCAAATTGGCATGCGTCAAAGTATGCGAACCAATTTCAACAAGACCACTATGTGCCAAATACTGAACTTGCTCATCATTCAGTTTAGGTTCTCGCGCTAACTCACCGCTATTGTGATGAGCTTTTTTATAGGTTGACCAGTCTCGGTCATGACGATCCACCACTACATAGATCGTCGCTTTAGCTTGATATTTTTCTAAGATTGGATAAGCATTTTCCAAATTATCCAGATAACCGTCATCAAATGTGATGGCAACAGTTTTTTCCGGATGCTGTCCCCAGTTTTGTTGCAACTCATGCATCGTCACAAAATAAAAACCCTCGGCTTTCATCCAAGCCACTTGCTTCTCAAACTCTTCAGGTTTCACCCTCAACTTATTAAATTTTGCACCATCAATGTGTTCGCGTACCATGTGATACATTAAGACGCGCGGTCTTTTCCAATCTACCGCTGGTTTCCACCATGCATATTTAAGACTAAATGCAATCATCAAAACCAACAGAAAAATGAATATATAAATCACGGTTACGACCAGTTATTTTGTCAAAAGATATGTTGCCACACGATCCGCTTCTTTAAAAGCACTAGGTTCAGTCAATTCCGAACTTGAAGTTGATAAAGAAACCAAACCCTTTTGCAAAATCAAATCCACCGAACCTGTAATACGGTCCTCTTTCAAACGATCAATTTGAATCACCCCGACTTTACACCCCGCAGTCAGTGCCTCATAAATCATCGACACACTATCCCCTGTCACCCAGACGGCTTCGGCTTTTTGCATTTCCTTAAAAATCCAACCTTGCGGCGTTTGTTCCACTGGATAAATCTGAAGTTGCGCAGAAAAATTTTGTTGTTCCAATACGTTCAAAAATGCCTTCGGTGTACGACGAGAGGTGGTTAATATAATTTCTGCTTCTGGGTTATCTGCGGTTATGTGTTGGATTGAGTTAAGTACTTTTGCATCATTCCATTGATGGCGTTTCGACGAGCCACCTAAGGCAATCAAAATTCGCCCTTGCTGATGGCGCTGTTCATTCACAATTGGATTTAATGCACCTTGAGTGACCAACACTTTTTTGGATGCAGTAACCCCATCATGTTCTGGAATCACCGCATAATCAAACAAAGCAAAAGGTAGACTTGGTTTCATTAAAATAACGGTTTTAGCTTGTCGATAAACTTGTCCGAATAACCATACACGAAAATGAGTATGACTCCCGACACCAAAAATATAATTCGGCGCCTGATCCACACCTGCGACTTGATGACGAAATAGACCCGACAGCAATGTGCCGATCGGTAAATCATCAATTGAAATTTCTTGAAAAGTAACAGTCGATGTATATTGACGCTGCATAGCTTTAAATAACCCTAAGGCTTGTGAGCAATGTCCGGCTTTACCATCACTGACATAAACAATATGCATAGTCACTTTCCAATCTTTCAATAATCTAGGGCCATAAAAAAAGGCGAAACTTTCATTTCGCCTTTCCATCTTAACCGATCAACTTATTTTACGTAAGTTAACCAGTGTGCATATTTAGGGTCTTTACCCTGAACAGCATTAAAGAATGCAGTTTGAATTTGCTCAGTAATTGGGCCACGACGACCTTCACCAATTTGACGATCATCATATTCACGGATTGGCGTCACTTCAGCAGCAGTACCTGTGAAGAATGCTTCATCTGCAATGTAGAATTCGTCACGTGTAATACGACGTTCAACTACTTCAAAACCAAGGTCTTTCGCAATCGTAATAATGGTTTGACGGGTAATACCATCAAGTGCACCACCCGCGATGTCAGGAGTATGAATCACACCATCACGAACTAAGAATACGTTTTCGCCTGAACCTTGACATACATAACCTTGTGGGTCGAGTAACATTGCTTCGTCATAGCCAGCATGTGCCACTTCTTGGTGTGCAAGAATTGACAAAGTATAGTTACCAGATGCTTTTGCTTTACACATGGTCACGTTTGGATGATGGTGCGTAAATGAAGACGTTTTAACACGAATACCCTTCGCCATCGCTTCATCACCAAGGTAAGCACCCCAGCTCCATGCAGCAACAACAGCATGAATTGTATTGTCAGTTGCTGCAATACCTAATTTTTCTGAACCAATAAAAATAATTGGACGTAGGTAGCAAGAAGCCAATTTGTTTTCACGAACCACATCAATTTGAGCTTGTTCTAATGCTGCATGATCAAATGGGACTTTCATTTGATAAATTTTTGCAGAATTTAATAAACGCTTAGTGTGTTCTTTTAAACGGAAAATAGCCGTTCCATTCGGAGTTTCATAAGCACGGACGCCTTCAAACACACCCATGCTGTAATGCAATGTATGTGTTAATACGTGAGTTTTCGCCTCACGCCAATCAACCAATTGTCCATCTTGCCAAATAAAACCATCACGATCAGCCAAGTTCATGGCACACACTCCAAATTTTTATACACAGTCATTTTTATCCAATGCAAACGTTGCAGTTGGATCAATTAATCTTTGCCATAGCTTGCAAACGACCACTCGGGTATCGTGCCAATCGTCAGCTGAAACTTGCATGGATTGATTCGCAAGTGCTAAACGGTGGCTCTCGGCTCGTTCACGGAGATAAGCTTGAATCAATGCTGTCGCATCGGCGCTGGATAAGCAATCCGTTCTTGCGGCATCCTCAAGGATTCGTACGTTGTCAGAGTAATGGGCGAGATCGGGATTCGACCCACTCCATGCTAATACTGCATACTGTGCCATAAATTCGATGTCAACGATACCACCTGCATCTTGTTTTAAATGAAAAATTCCATCTTTTTGCTGCTCTTTAGAAGAACCTAGATGGTCTTTCATTTTTTGGCGCATTTTGAGCACTTCTGCACGAACATTGTTCTCATCTCGTGGCTGAGTCAAAATATTGCAGCGCAAGTTTTCAATTTCAATCCGTAAACTGTGCTCACCTGCAATCGTTCTGGCACGTACTAAAGCTTGATGCTCCCAGACCCAAGCATTTTTATGTTGATATTGCTCAAAGGCTTTTAAGCTGGTCACCAATAACCCCGCCTCTCCCGAAGGTCGTAAACGTGTATCCACTTCATACACTCGACCATCTAGGGTTTGCGTGGTCATTAAGGACATAAATTTTTGTGCAACCCGCATGGCAAATTCAAAGCCACTAATTGGTTTCTGTCCATCGGTATCGGCTTGTTCGTCCATATAGTGAATAAACACCAAATCCAAGTCCGAACCATAACCCAGCTCGATGCCACCCACCTTGCCATAACCAATTACCGCGAAAGCCGTGTGATCAATCGAACAACGCTGCCCTTCTGCATCGATTGGATAGCCATGTTTTTTGGCAACAATTTGATATGCCAAATGCAAGGTTGCATTCACCGACACTTCAGCAATATCGGTCAATGCATCCGATACTTTCATCAATGGACTTTCTGCCAAAACATCGCTGGCCGCAACAGCTAAGACATTGGATTTTTTAAACAATCGAAGAACACGCATTTGGTCTTCAACTTGATCAATTTCAATTCGAAGCAATTGCTGACGTAGAGAATCTTCCAAATCTTTACGTTTTGGCAGCTCAAAATCCATCGACAAAAACTCGTCCAACAGCACGGGATAATGCGTCAATTCTTCGCAGATCCAAGGACTGACTGTCGCCATTTTCACTAATCGTTGTAATGCCCCTTTGCTCTCAATCAGCATCACCAAATAGACCGTACGGCGCAGCACCGACTCCACCAAAGGCATGAGACGTAGTAAGGCCACCTGAGGTTTATCTGACTGTAATATCGCCTCAATGAGATGTGGCCAAAAGGTTTTTAAACGCTGTACTGCTTTGGCAGGTAATTTTTTCAGCGCATGTCCATACCAAAATTCGTGAATTAAATTTTTGGCATCATCATCTAAAACATCGTTCAACTGGGCTTCTAAATGACTAAAACTTTCCAGTAACGGATCGGGTTCTTTTTCTTTAATAAGATGCTCAAATTGGTAAATGACTTTGGCGCGTTTCTGATTGAGCACATGCAAAAAATCATCCCAGGTCGCAAAACCTAAAGTATCTAAGATACGTTGGCGAGGTTCAGGCTCATGTGGCAACGATTGGGTTTGCTGATCATTGAGTGCTTGAATCGCATGTTCAATACGACGTAAAAATAAATACGCATCTTCTAAATCAGCAACTGCGGTTTTTTCTAATAATCCGACTTCGCCTAAATGATGCAGACTCACTAAACATTGACGGTCTTGCAGCTCGAGTTTTGAACCTCCATAGATGAGCTGAAAAACTTGAACAATAAACTCTACTTCACGAATTCCGCCTGCACCGAGTTTAATGTCATCTTCGATATTACGACGTAGCACTTCACGTTCGATCATGGCTTTCATTTCACGCATGGCTTCGAAAGCGGTGTAATCGACATATTTTCGGAAGACGAAAGGTCGGGTCATTTCCAGTAACTCGGCGCCTTCTTTACCGCCCGTGACGATACGTGCCTTAATCCAGGCATAGCGTTCCCATTCTCGGCCATGCTGGCTTAAGTATTTTTCTAATGCCGCATGACTGATTGCCAAGGCAGAACCATCACCCCATGGGCGTAGACGCATATCTACACGGAAGACAAAGCCGTCTGCAGTAATATGGTCAAGCAGGTAAATTAATTTTTGTCCCCATAAAATACAGAACTGTTGTACATCGATACATTTTCGACCGTTGGTTTCGCCTTGTTCATCAAAGGCAAATATAAGATCAATATCACTTGAAAGATTAAGTTCCTGTGCACCAAGTTTTCCCATGGCAACCACAATTAGGTCTTGAACTTTCCCCTTATAGCCTAGCGGTTCGCCATATTTCGCAATCAACGGATTCAGCGCAAAATCTTTTGCCGCACAGATGGACGCATCGGCAAAGTCTGAAAGCTCTCGAGTTAAGGTGACGACATCGGTGAGTTGATTGGCTTCTTGCCAAATCCAACGAAACATCAGACGTGCGCGCAGCACACGAATTGCACGCATCCAGCTATTTTCATCTTGGATATCGGCAAGGCTGCTTGCGACAAAATGTTGAATTTGTGCTGTACTGAGCGAGGTTTGAAACTGATCAATTGCATAGTCTTGTTCTAAACTGGCCTGATGGATTCCGAGCACCTGTTCAGCATATTGACTGGCACGTAATGTTTTCTGCAATTGCTCCGTATTCATTTCACAAACCCTAGCGTGATTTTTTTCTAGTTATAACAGTTGATAACGCTTAGGGAAAAGTATTTTTAGGCTTTTATACCAATAGATGCGTATTAAAGTTCACTTAAGGTCGCATCTTTCTGTGCACTGCTGCTCTCGGTATTTAGGGTTTGATGCAGGCTCGTCGCCTGTGGCAACCAGACTTTAAATTGTGTGCCTTCACCTTCTTTCGAGTTCACCACAATTTCACCCTGATTTAAGTCCACAAAACGTTTACAAAGGACTAAACCCAACCCCGTACCACGTTCTCCTGCCGTACCTTTAATACTAACCGTCAGTTTTTGCTGAAATAAATCATCAATCTGAGCTTGGGTCATCCCCAATCCAGTATCTTGAATGGTGAATACAACCCGTTCTCCATCTCGATCGGCTGAAATCGTCACCACACCTCTACCATCGGTATGGGTAAATTTCAATGCGTTTGACACCAAGTTTTGCATCACTGATGTGATCATATTGATATCTGCATTGACTTTAATACCTTCAGGCACGGCATTGATCAGTCGAATATTTTTCTTCACAGCCAAGCTATTTAAGACATCACTTACGATTTTTGCAGACTGATGTAAATCAAAATTAATCGGGTGATAAACAAAGCGACCACCTTCTGCCATAGCCCAGTTTAATAAGCTTTCTAAAAGGTTATACGTCGACTGTGTGGTGTCATATAAATAGTCTGCAATATTTTGCACACTCGAATCATCTAAGGTATGACGCTCCTGTGCCAAAACTTCAGAAAATCCAAGTAGACCATGAAAAGGGGCTCTTAAATCATGCGCAATAATTTGGAAAAATTTAGTCTTACTAAAATTCAGTGCCGACTGCTGTTCATAGGCTTCTTTTAATTCGGCATTTTCAACACGAAGTTGAATAATATTGACTAGACTTTGTACAAATTCTTCAACGATCTTTAATTGTTTGGCTTCAAATGCAGTGACTTGATCATCGAATAAAATAACTTTACCGATAGATTCTTGATCATACTTTAAATCGAAAGCGACTAAACGCTGATGCCCTAAACCCAGTTCTTGCATATAGTCGGAATAAGCTTGGTAATTTTCAGCGTCTCGGTCTATACGAGAATGTTCAGCAAAAAACTGATCTAGACGATCATCATCAGCTTCGGCCATAAAGGCCTTAAATATGTGCTCTGACGCATACCATATATAAGGTTCATTTTTAAATGCGAGGACAGCATTATCGACTTGCACAATACCACGCGCGAACTTTAAAAATTCTGCAATGCGGTTGTCGTCCGTATAAACCCCCATCAATAAAGACAAACGACAGGCAGTTAATAATTCGGTTTGTGTACCAATATCCAGTAAACGTAAAGCCATCCCGTTGCTCTCCTCAGGGTTTATCTTAAAGATAAAAACCAACTGTTCTGTTCAAGATTAATAGCAAAAATAGCCCAAACACTCAATAACAAAACCCAACAAAAAAATAAACATCATTTACGAATGCGCTATTTAATCGAACTTTCATCCAATTAGAAAATAAAAATATCTATAAAGAACATAACATTAAAGGTAAAACAAAAATTAAAACAATAAAATTAAAAACTTAAATTAATTTAAATTTTATTAACTGTTTATTTTAAATCGTACTTTTCGCGTTTTATGCAAACTAAAAACATGACTAAAAGAAATATTCACTTACATAAGACCTAAAAAACTGGGTTTAATTTTCTTTAACTCCATCACAAAAAATAGTGAGTTTTATGACTATTCTATGACCAGATTGCTCATCAGGATGCTCGTTTCAGTCAGCTACACTAAATGAATCTATTTTTAAGTTTTTCTATTAGACTAATTTATTAGTTTTTATCAGTTGTGTGTGTCATTTGAGCATTAAACCATACTTGCTTGCTTTTACTTTATTAAACTGAGCTAAAGATTCGTTTCATGCTTCTACTGTACATGAACTCATTCACCCAAATGACTGAAGCTAAAAAATAGCCATGCCTTATTCATCAGATATATAAGTTATCGCATAAACATTCCGCGAACGTTCAAAGTCAAACGTAGCATCAAACTCACGTCGTTCTTTAATAAAGTCCCCAATCCTGACTAATTTTCGAACTTCCGCACCAAATCTACACCTAAAAGTTAAGGCATTCGGTTTGACCTATCAAACGCTTTACTTTACAACTAAAACTCGAACGAGCCATAAAGAACAGATCAGCCCCAAAAAAATGATATAAATTTAATTGTTCAATAGCTTTAAGCTATGAATAACAAGCTTTCAATATTTCCCTTCTCGGTTTTGCGCTAAAATTGGGCGTCAAACTGCACTTCTTTTGTATCATTTTTCTACGAAATGACCACATCACAGGATCTTGCGTTGACTGAAAAGCAATGAACCCCGATACTTTCATAGTTTTATTTAAGCAAATCGGTTCATAGAGGCGAGCCACAAGCTCGGACCTCAAAGACACAATCTAAAGCAAGGGGCTATATATGGCTGGTGGAAAGTCAACTATCATCTACACACTGACCGACGAGGCGCCATTATTGGCGACTTACTCTCTGCTGCCGATCATTGAAACCTTTACTAAACCTGCTGGCGTTGAAATCGTTAAACGCGATATCTCAGTTGCAGCACGTGTACTCGCTGAATTTTCAGACTATCTAAGCGAAGAACAAAAGGTGCCAAATAACTTGGCAGAGCTTGGACAATTAACCCAAGATCCAAGCACAAACATTATCAAACTTCCGAACATCAGTGCTTCAGTTGGCCAATTAACTGCTTGCATTAAAGAATTACAGTCCAAAGGTTTTGCAATTCCGAACTACCCAGAAAACCCAGCGACTGAGGAAGAAAAAGAAATCAAGGCGCGTTATAGTAAATGCTTAGGTTCTGCTGTAAACCCTGTACTTCGTGAAGGTAACTCTGACCGTCGTGCGCCTACTGCAGTAAAAAATTACGCGAAGAAACATCCGCACTCTATGAGCGAATGGAAACAGTGGTCACAAACTCACGTTTCTCACATGGACGAAGGTGACTTCTACCACGGCGAAAAGTCGATGACTTTAGACCGCGCTCGCAATGTAAAAATGGAATTGATCACGAAGTCTGGTGAAACTGTTGTTCTTAAGCCAAAAGTTGCGCTTCAAGAAGGCGAAATCATCGACTCAATGTTCATGAGCAAAAAAGCACTTTGCGACTTCTATGAAAAAGAATTAGATGATTGTAAAGAAGCAGGCATTTTGTTCTCTCTACACGTAAAAGCGACCATGATGAAGGTGTCTCACCCAATCGTTTTCGGTCACTGTGTGAAGATTTACTACAAAGATGCATTCGAAAAACACGGCAAATTGTTTGATGAGTTAGGTATTAACATCAACAACGGTATGTCTGGTCTTTACGAAAAAATTGAAACTCTTCCGACTTCTCTTCGTGAAGAAATCATTGCTGACTTACATGCTTGCCAAGAACACCGTCCTGCACTTGCAATGGTTGATTCTGCAAAAGGCATCACTAACTTCCACTCACCTAATGACGTCATTGTAGATGCATCTATGCCTGCAATGATCCGTGCGGGTGGTAAAATGTGGGGTGCTGATGGCAAACAATACGATGCTAAAGCTGTAATGCCTGAATCTACTTTCGCGCGTATCTACCAAGAAATGATCAATTTCTGTAAATGGAATGGTAACTTTGACCCACGTACTATGGGTACAGTTCCAAACGTTGGTTTGATGGCGCAAAAAGCTGAAGAATACGGCTCACACGACAAAACTTTTGAAATCGCTGAAGCGGGTGTTGCAAACATCACTGACCTAGAAACTGGTGAAGTGTTGATGTCACAAAACGTAGAAGAAGGCGATATCTGGCGTATGTGCCAAGTGAAAGACGCTCCAATCCGTGACTGGGTGAAACTTGCTGTGACTCGTGCACGCAACTCAGGCATGCCTGCGATCTTCTGGCTTGACCCGTACCGTCCACACGAAAACGAACTCATCAAGAAAGTTCAAACTTACTTGAAAGAGCACGACACTACTGGTTTAGACATTCAAATCATGTCTCAAGTACGTGCTATGCGTTATACACTTGAACGTGTTGCTCGTGGCCTAGATACAATTTCTGTAACTGGTAACATCCTACGTGATTACCTCACAGACTTGTTCCCAATCATGGAATTGGGTACTTCTGCGAAAATGCTTTCTATCGTGCCTCTAATGGCTGGTGGCGGCATGTATGAAACTGGTGCGGGTGGTTCTGCGCCTAAACACGTACAACAACTTGTAGAAGAAAACCACTTACGTTGGGATTCTTTAGGTGAGTTCTTGGCGCTTGCTGTTTCTCTAGAAGAAATGGGCATCAAAGAAGACAACGCGAAAGCTAAACTTCTTGCAAATACGCTTGATGCTGCGACTGGTAAATTGCTTGACAATGACAAGTCTCCATCACGTCGTACTGGCGAACTAGACAACCGTGGCAGCCACTTCTACCTTGCTAAATACTGGGCTGAAGAACTTGCTGCGCAAGACGAAGATGCAGATCTTAAAGCGAAATTCGCTCCTCTTGCTCAAGCACTTGCTGAAAACGAAGAAAAAATCGTTGCAGAACTTGCTGAAGTTCAAGGTAAAGCTGCGGACATCGGTGGTTACTACGCTGTAGATACAGCAAAAGTAAATGCTGTAATGCGTCCAAGCGCAACTTTGAATGCTGCTCTTGAGGCTGCTCAATAAGTTGATGCAAAACTAACTTAAGTTAATGATGTAAAAAACCAGCGCCGAAGCGCTGGTTTTTTTATACCCTCATTTATATAGTGTTATGCCAACTATTTCATTTAATGCTTAGATCTAAATTTTATGAATGTGAGTGATCAAAGATTAGGATTTTTCATTCAACTATAGTTTTTTGGTGTTTCGGTAGTCATGTTATGTATTCGACTCAATAAATTGTTTTATTCCTATGACAGTAGGTTATCAAACCAATTAAATGATTAAAACAGAGATATTATTGCTAAAGTTGATCGAATTCAGCTATATGAAATTAAAGAATATTAGGTAATATTAGCCAATATAATTTTAGAATTTACGCAGAATTAAAATGGTAAAAAAAGACAGAATAGCTATCGTCATAACTGTAATATATTCACTGTTTCCTTTACTGCTTCTATTTGATGGAACTACGGAAGAATTTGTAATTTTTCTGCTACCAATTTTTCTATACTGGGGATATAGATTCATAAAAGGCGATATTAGCTTTCTCAAACAGAAAGACGATTAATAAAGAATGATTGGATATTGATATGAAAAGAGCAATTTTTTTCCTAATAGTCTTAAGTGCTGTAAGTTTAGAAGTAGCCGCAGGAAACTCCCTATTGACTGAATTTAATAAAGAAATAGCACCTTATCAAAAAGGTATAAAATACAATTCAGCAGCTATGGATCGTCTAGCAGATAAAGAGTTAAGTGGTGCTAAATTAACTGATTCTGACTATAAAAAAGTCTTCTTTTTGAGTTGTAGCTCTTTAACATATATGAATAAAACAACTGCGGTAACAAAAAAAGCTAAATATAAAAATTTAGAAAAAGCTAAAAAACTTCAGAAAATAATTTCAAATTCTAAAGCTGTGATGGATGTGACGGAAAGAGATTGTAATAAAGCAGGTATGCCTGTTTCTTAACAAGAGTTAGCTACATGAATAGGAATTAATTTGAATGGTAGTAGTACTGTTTCATTTACGTAGAGAGAGTATATACGGCATTGGCGGAGATGCTTAACTACACTAAAAAGTTAGTAAATATATCATTGGACTACAGCCATAAAATAAGGAAAACCTAAAATGGCAAATTCATGGGGAATACCAAAGCACATAGAAGATGCGGTCTCGGAGCGAGACCTGTGCTGTGTATATTGCGGCAAAAAGTTTGGTACTGAAAGAGCCAACAAGAAGTCTTGGGAACACATTATCAACGATATAAGAATTACAACCTTAACCAATATTGCATTGTGCTGTGTTGGCTGCAATGCATCTAAAGGCAATAAAGACTTAGCAACTTGGTTCCACTCTGAGAATGCTCGAAAAAGAGGTGTCAACACTGAGACAATTGCAGATGTCATCAAAGTAGCTTTAGATAGTTAATAAATCTTTTAAATACTACAAGCCCTATAAGACACCCGATCAATCACATTTGATTATTGTATTGATCTAATAATTTAAGCTTAGCATCTGATTCCACCATGAGTACCCAAACAAAATTCAGGTACTCATTTTACGAAGTGACCACCTGAAACGTGGCTAGTGAAATCATTGGAAATTTTCTAGGAATTTTATATAATTCATTACTTTTAGACATAAAAAACCCCAAGTCTTAATAAGCTTGGGGTTTTTTAGAATTTTGGTCCCGAGGGTCGGACTCGAACCGACACATCATCTCTGATAGTGGATTTTGAATCCACCGCGTCTACCAATTTCACCACCTCGGGAAGGTGTTGAAACGTATAATAAACTGTTTCAAAAACTTGTCAACGCATGATGTTCTCATTTGATTAAAAATAAACCGTATAAGAATTTTTAGATGGATAATCCATCAATTTCAGCGTTAAAACCCAAAAAAGCTTATACTAAGCCAAATTTCATTATCCCCTTTTCAGATTTCTTAACATGCAACTTTCTGACTTTAACTTCAATCTCCCTGACGAACTCATTGCCCGCTATCCGCTTGAAACACGTAGTGCATCACGCCTGCTCCATCTCGACCTGAATGGCGAATACCACGACCATCATTTCACTGACATTTTAGACTTACTCAATGAAGGTGACTTATTGGTACTCAACGATACCAAAGTGATGAAAGCTCGCTTAAAAGGCAAACGCGCTACAGGTGGTGCAGTTGAGGTTTTGGTTGAACGTATTCTTGATCCAAAAACCGCACATTGCCACATTAAAGCCAGCAATACACCTAAAGAAGGTGCGGAATTATTTATTGGTCCAGACGAAGTTAAAGTGACCGTTCAAGGCCGTCATGAAAACTTATTTGTTGTGGAATTTTCACAGCCTATTTTACAAGTTTTAGATTTATACGGTGCTTTACCGATTCCGCCTTACTTTAACCGTGAAGCAGAAGCGATTGATACCGAACGTTACCAAACTGTTTTTAACGATCCGACCAAATTGGCTTCAGTTGCAGCACCAACAGCAAGCTTACATTTTGATGAAGCGCTACTCAAAAAATTGGCAGACAAAGGCGTAAATAAAACTTTTGTTACCTTGCATGTGGGTGCTGGTACATTCTTACCCGTGCGCACCAATGACATTGAAAATCACATCATGCACAGCGAATGGTGTGACGTGTCAGAAGAATCTATGGCTTTAATCCGTGAGACAAAAGCACGTGGCAATAAAGTCATTGCTGTCGGTACTACAGCGACTCGCGCGACTGAAAGTGCCGCTCAAGCCAATGGCGGCGAACTCAAGGGCTGGACAGGTGATACGCAAATCTTTATCTACCCTGGTTATGAGTTCAAAGTGGTCGATCGTTTAATTACCAACTTCCATTTACCTGAGTCTACCCTGCTCATGTTAGTGTCAGCGTTGTCTAATCGAGACAATATTTTGAATGCCTATCACCATGCCGTCGAAAGCCAATATCGCTTCTTTAGTTATGGTGATGCGATGTTAATTGATAATATTAACCATCAATAATCATGCGATGACTTAGTCCCCATGCCGATCGATTCTGTAAAGCACTCCATCCATATTCGTCGTAAGAAGAATGCTGCGGTTTTTCAGAATATCGCTCGGCTTTGGGATATCGGCCGAAACGCAAAAACTCACCAAGAACTCCTCGATGGGCTGCATCCATGGAATGCACCCATTACGCTCAAATTTGAAAATTTACTGCCGCTGGCTTTAGCCGCACTGGGTATCGGCTTCATGCTGTTTATTGTGATTCAGCCCGATCATGGCTGGGCACAGCTTTGCTTTGCTGCGGGATTGGTCATGGTGTTTTGGGCGTATATCAGCTATGAAAAAGATGATCCGATCGAAGATGTAATTGCATTTTTAGAAACCGAATGCATTGCAAAAAAATACCAACTGGCCTTTAACCGACAGCCTGAATACATTTCGATGCCACTGAATAATCTACAATTTATTGGCAATCTTAAACGTATGTTCCCCGTGTTTAAGCAAGGCAGCCTTTCGAATGATATTCAGACCTTCGCGAGCACCGTTTGGGAAGATGAAAATCAGCAACAGCATCAAGTCATGGTCTTTCATTATCACTATGTGAATGAACTGAAAGTACGTGACAAAGACGGTGATGAAGTCACGGTTAAAGAAATTCATAAAGACCTGTGGGGCGTATTTGTTTTTGATATTGGCATCCATGGACTAGCCGTATCTGCAACAGGCAAAAACTTTGGCTATCCCTATAGTTTTCCTTGGCACAGCAGCGACATTCAAACCAATCAAAAATTAAAGTTTTATGGCGAGAACCAAATGGAAATCGCTAAATTGCTCAGCCCGGGCTTTGTACTCCGACTGGCGGATTTTTTTCAAAACCGTGAAGGTGATCTGCTATTTCATCCGAGCCACCGAATAATGTGCTATCTTGGCTCTACAGATTTATTTAAAGTCAGTAGTAAAGCAAAACGAATTCAGGATGTTTCTGCATTGCGTGGACATCTCAGAACCTTTAAATTAAATGCTTTAGAAAATTTGAAAAACGACTTAACGCAGTTTTTAAAATAGATTTCATTCAATAATGTTTTAAATTACGACCTTTTATCTTGAGGATAAAATTTTATGGGGCTTTTGATCTTTGTTTTAATCATCATTGCATTGGTGATTGGCGCAATCATGATTCGCAACAACATTGTCCGACATCACAATGCAACCATTCGTGCATGGTCAGATGTAGCCAGCTATGAACGTCAAAAAATCAAAATTTTAGATGGATTACAGCCTTTGGTTGAGCAATATTCCAATTTTGAACAAGGGACTTTGGCAAAAGTCACTGAACTCCGTCAAAACATTATGAATTTGAACATCAATAGTACCGATGTCAGCCAATTACAGCGTATTGAAGCCTTAAATCAAGATCTGATGCGCAGCCTGAATGTTGTGGTTGAAAACTATCCTGAGCTCAAAGCCAATGATATTTATCTGAAAATGATGAATGAAATTGAAGAACAAAACGAAAATGTCGGTGCGGCGATTACTATTTTTAACCGCAACGTTGAGTTGTTCAACAACCACATTCAAGTGTTTCCTAACAATATTATTAATACGCTATTGCTGAGTAAAAAAGCGGTTCGCCCTTTCCGCGATCAAGCTGCCAGCCAAAATTTTGATTATCGTCCGAACTTTTAAGTTCGGGCTTTAACGTACCAAAGTAAAAAAATAATGATGAGGTGATCAAGCACCTCCAAAACTAGAAAGAAAAATAAAATATGCAAAATCAAATTAATGCACTGAAAAATGTGCTGATTCAGGAGTTTTTCAAACTCTATGAGCAGCACCAAGACGACCATATTTACGCATGTACATTGGCGTTCAATCCCTATTTATCCATAGACTATATCGCAGTCTCTACGCAGCGTAGTATTTTTGCCGAAGATGAAGATTCTGCTCAATATCTTACAACGCATGATCGATGGAATGTGTCGAAATGGCGCTATCGTAGCCTACCATCTTTAAGTCAAGACTTGGCGCAGTTCAAACTGACATCTGTAAATGAAGTGGGTTTTTTAGACCTCAATCCATCTTCGATCGAAAGCTCAATGAAGTCTGAGTCAACTAACCATCTTTCAATCTTGCTCAATGCCATACAACAAACAAAAGTCGACTTGGTTCAGTCCTACGGCATTGAATTGGACAATATTCTGTTTTTTATCACGGTGCCTACACAGCCCGAAATAGAGATTTATTCAGCTCAAGTTTTAAATACTCCAAATACACAACTTGATGATTTTCTCAAATCCAAACAACCGCTCAAGCTCGACAGCTTACCCAAGCGTATGAAGCTGTCTCAGTATGATAAAGACCTGCTGATTGATTTGGCTCAAATCGTTGAAATACAACCTTATAACTATTTACATGTTGCCAATGAAGTCTATCTTTTAAGCTTAGAAAAAACCTATGCAACCACGAATCCTTATATTCAAAAGCTCATTGACAGCATCGTGGCCATGACATCGGACCCGAAAGGTACATTTGCGATGGAAAAAGAAGAAATTTTGCAGCGAATTAACCAGTTCTATTTTAATGCCAAGAGTTCAGATGAAGCCCTATCACAAGATGCAATCTATAAATTTACAGACTTAACACCCGACAAAGCTAGCGTTTAACCGCAGAATCAAGGAAAATAGAGCACTTTTAGCACTCTTACCATCAGCGAACTGTTTTTTCGCCTTGATCTGGACCTTGTATGAAGTTTGAAAAATTGGCGCAATCGGGCCGTGCTCGTCGCGGCCGTTTAACCCTTGAACATGGTGTTGTTGAAACACCTATGTTCATGCCTGTTGGTACTTACGGTACTGTAAAAGGCATGCTCCCACGTGACATTAAAGAAATTAAATCCCAAGTTATTTTGGGCAATACCTTCCATTTATATCTACGCCCAGGCCTAGATGTTATTCGTGAACATGGTGGTTTACACCAATTCATGAAATGGAATAACCCGATTTTGACAGATTCAGGCGGTTTCCAAGTCTTCAGTCTTGGCGCTATGCGCAAAATTAAAGAAGATGGCGTAACTTTCCGCTCTCCAATTGACGGCTCTAAAGTCTTTTTATCTCCTGAAATTTCGATGGATATTCAGCACACACTGAATTCAGACATCGTGATGATTTTTGATGAATGTACGCCTTATCCTGCGACACATGAAGAAGCGCAAAAATCATTGCAGCTTTCATTGCGTTGGGCGAAACGTTGTAAGACTCAACATCATGACGTGCTGAAAAACCGTAATGCCCTGTTTGGTATTATCCAAGGCGGCATGTACGAAGATTTACGTGATGAATCTTTAAATGGTCTGAAAGAAATTGATTTTGATGGTTATGCCATTGGCGGCTTGTCTGTTGGCGAACCAAAAGAAGAAATGATCAAAGTATTGGATTATCTTCCAGAGAAAATGCCTGCGGATAAACCACGTTACTTGATGGGTGTCGGTAAACCAGAAGATATCGTTGAAGCGGTTCGTCGCGGTGTCGATATGTTTGACTGTGTGATGCCAACTCGAAATGCACGTAATGGTCATTATTTTGTGACTGACGGTTTAGTGCGTATTCGCAATGCCAAATATCGTCATGATCAAAGCCCGCTTGACCCACATTGCGACTGCTATACCTGTACAAACTTCACCAAATCTTATCTCTTCCATCTTGAGAAATGCGGCGAAATGCTCGGTTCGATGCTCGGTACTATTCATAACTTACGTTATTACCTGCGTCTGACTGAAGCGATGCGTGATGCTCTCGATCATGGCACTTTTGATGAGTTTGTTGAAGACTTTTATCGTCGTCGCGGCATGGAAGTGCCACCTTGTCCTCAAGATTAATTCTTTCAGCATTTGCGCTGAAGAAAAAGACAAGGTAAATTGCTGAACAAGTCCAATTTATTTATCAAAGTATTGATAACCAGTTTTTTTAGTTTAGGAAAATGAAATGAGCCTTTTTATTTCTACTGCTCACGCGGCAGGTGAAGCTGCACAGCAACCAAGCATGATGGCAAACCTGTTGATGATTGCGGTATTTGTCGCAATCTTCTACTTCTTGATCTGGCGCCCTCAATCAAAACGTGCAAAAGAACATCGTGCACTAATTGAAAGCCTTGGCGTTGGCAGTGAAGTTGTTTTTGCGGGCGGTTTAATGGGTAAAATCACAAAAATCGAAGGTGATTTTGCAGTTGTTGAACTGAACCGTGGCGTAGAAGTAAAAGTACAACGCGCAAGTGTGATTTCAGTTCTGCCTGAAGGCACTCTAAATAACCTTTAATCAAAAAATAAGTCGTGCACCCGCACGGCTTTTTTCATTTTAAGAAGAAAACGAATGCGTTACCCAGCATGGAAATATCTACTGATTCTAGTGGTACTAGTCATCAGTACATTATATGCCCTGCCAAGTTTGTATCCTGATGAACCTGCTGTTCAAATTTCAGGTGCCAAAGCCGGTACCCAGATTGACCAAAGCATCGTACAAAAAGCAGAGCAGATTTTAAAATCTGAAAATATTGCCAGCCATGACAATAGCTTCACCAATAATGCCGCTTTATTACGTGTTGATTCGAGCGAACAACAATTAAAAGCGAAAGAAGCACTGCGTCGTGGGCTCGGTGAAAATTATGTCGTCGCACTAAACCTTGCGCCTACTACGCCAGAATGGCTACAAAAAATTGGTGCTAAACCAATGAAGCTAGGTCTGGATTTACGTGGTGGTGTACATTTCCTACTTGAAGTGGATATGGATAAAGCCATTTCACAACGTATGGAAACGTCTGCGGCTGACTTACGTCGCCAACTTCGTGACAATAAATTAAAATTCAATAGCTTATCTTTGAACAACAACACCATTACGATGCAATTTGCAAATAATGATGACCGTTCTGCAGCTATGGATTTCCTTCGTCGTAACGGCAATGAATATACGCAACAAGCGGTTGCAACTACTGAAGGTTCGACTCTTCGTCTAAGCTACACCGATACACGTAAACAAGAAATTCAGTCTTATGCTGTCAACCAAAACTTAACGACTTTACGTAACCGTATTAACGAGTTAGGTGTAGCGGAAGCATTGGTGCAAACTCAAGGTAGCAACCGTATTGTGGTTGAATTACCGGGTGTACAAGATACTGCTGAAGCAAAACGTGTACTTGGTCGTACTGCAAACCTTGAGTTCCGCTTAGTTTCTGACTTAAATGATCAATACATCGATCCATACACAGGTCAAGCAAAAGGCTCATTACCTCCGGGTACCGAAGCTTTTGCTTATGAATCTTTGGACAACGGTCGTCAATTATTGCTTAACCGTAACCGTATCTTAACAGGTGAACGTGTACAAAATGCGTCATCAGGCTTTAGCCAAGATACAGGTGGTGCTGAAGTAAATATTACTTTGGATACTGCGGGCGGTAAGTTGATGTCTGAAGCCACTCGTAATGCTGTAGGCAAACGAATGGCTGTTCTGTTCATCGAGAACAAACAAAAAATTAGTTATGTTGCAGATCCTACAACAGGCACACAAACTGAAGTTCGTACACCTTATACCGAATCTGTGGTCATCAATGCGGCAACGATTCAAGCCGTATTGGGTTCTCAGTTTCGTATTACTGGTCTAGATTCACCTCAAGAAGCGTCTGAACTTGCATTGATGCTACGTGCAGGTGCATTGGCAGCGCCAATGTACTTCGTGGAAGAACGTGTGATTGGTCCGAGTCTCGGTCAAGAAAACATCGACAAAGGCGTATTATCAACTCAAATCGGTTTCTTATTGGTTGCGATTTGGATGGTGGTCTTCTTCCGTGTGTTCGGTTTGATTGCCAACTTTGCTCTCGTGGTTAACCTTGCCATGATTTTAACCATCATGTCTTGGATTGGCGCGTCCCTCACCCTTCCGGGTATTGCAGGTATCGTGATTACCATTGGTATGGCGGTCGATGCCAACGTACTGATCTGTGAGCGGATACGAGAAGAAATTAAATGGGGTGCCTCGCCGAAACAGGCGATTGTTGCGGGTTATGATCGTGCGTATAACACCATCTTTGACTCCAACTTAACCACATTCTTGGTTGCTTTCATTCTGTTCGCCATTGGTACAGGCCCGATTAAAGGCTTCGCGGTTACCCTAATGATTGGTATTGTGTGCTCGATGTTCACAGCGATTACCGTGACACGTGCAATCGTACAAATCATTTATGGTAAAAAACGTAACCTGAAGAAGTTGAGCATTTAGGAGATCGAAGATGACTGAAAATACTCAACCGAAACAATACGGCCGTCCGGACAACGAGCGCATTATTCCGTTTATGAAGATTGCCAAACCGGCAGCCTTGATATCGATTGTCTTAACGCTCGCAAGTATCTTTTTTATTTGCACCAAAGGTCTAAACCTCGGTTTGGACTTTACTGGCGGTGTAGCAGCAGAGTTGAACTATAGTCAACCAGTAAAATCTACCGATGTGAGCTCAGCGCTGACAAAAGCTGGTTTTAAAGATCCTGTAGTACAAACCTTAGGATCTGACCGCGACCTGATGGTTCGTATGCCAGTTCAAAAAGACATTGAAGCTGAAGACTTAACCAAAGCCATTACAACTGCTGCTCAATTGCCAGGCAATAAAGCAGAAGTACATAAAGTTGATGTGGTTGGTGGTCAAGTCGGTAATGAACTCTATGTGCGTTCTGCGGGCGCTGTAGGTCTTGCCCTACTGCTCATGCTGGTTTATGTCACTATTCGCTTTGAGTTCAAACTTGCAATGGGTGCTGTATTGTCTTTATTCCACGATATCGTGGTGACCATTGGTATCTTTGCCATGATGCAGTGGCCGTTTGACTTAACAGTTTTGGCTGCGCTACTCGCGATTATTGGTTTCTCGCTCAACGATAACATCGTTGTATCTGACCGTATTCGTGAAAACTTCCGTAAGATTCGTGGTGCTGAGCCTCTCGAAGTTGTCAACAGTGCATTAACTGAAACACTTCGCCGTACCATTCATACCTCAATGACACTATTACTGGTTGTTGTAGCAATGATGGTACTGGGCGGTGATGGTCTGAAATGGTTCTCTGTTGCAATGTTTGTTGGTGTATTTGTGGGTACATATTCATCAATCTACATTGGTACTGCTTTCGCGCTATGGCGTGGTCTAAACCGTCAAGACTTCATTGTACAAGTGAAGCCTGAATTTGAAGAAGAAGAGATTCCTTAAGCTTTTCGACTTATAGTTCAAATCAAAACCCATCTTCGGATGGGTTTTTTTATGCGACTACGTTAAATAAATGAGCTAGGTAAGATCGCAATAATAGGATGTAATTTTTCAATATCGGATTGCAGGAATTCCACCTGTCGTTTTTGGTCTAGACTTGCAAATTGCCACGTGTCATCTGTTTGCTGTATCACGTTTAAAATAAGATTTAAGCCATTCCGCAAATATACACAGGCTAGATCCGATCTCTCCACTCCTCGCCTTTCATCACAGACCACAAGCCAACCCTCTTGTAATACAGGGGCATAATACGACGCTGTGATGCGAATAAAATATAAGCCTTGAGTGTTTTTAAATAATGCTGAATATTGAGATGCATTATTTGAAATCGGTTTTAATGAAAATGCCTGTGTCTCAACCACCTGCATTTCAAAAAGGACTAAACTTACTTGCTCCTTAGCGCGCTTGTCTTGCTCTATAAACTGAACTTCATCATCCAAACTTCCCTTTATGAGTCCCAATTGTGACTCTAATTCACGTGCAAATTTCTCTCCAATCTGCCGATGACTATTTAATAATTGGGTAATTAAAGGAACCGCTAAGCCAAAATGTTCACACACGGCTTTACCATTTTTAAATAGGCCAGTTGCCACCCAATGGTCAATGGCTTGTGTTAAATTCTGTCGACGCTTTTCAAAAAGCTCTGAAGGCAGCATAAGCATTTAATTTTATAATTTCTCTCCCCCCAATATAATAAAAAAACCCGCACGCAGCGGGTTTTTTTATACAACTTTATTTTTAGCTACCTTGTACCAAGCGACGTGCGCTGATAATGCCCGGTTGTTGCTCTAGACGTGCTAACAGTTTTGATAACTGTGCCAAGCCTTTCACTTCAATCAACAGCTTCATATTGGCAATACCATCACTTTCGGAAATCGTGTTCACCTGACGAATGTTGATTTGGTCTGAGAAAATCACTTGAGTCAGATCTTTAAGCAAACCACGACGGTCATAAGCTTCCACCACAATTTGCACACTTTGACCGCGAGTTGGCTGCATTTCCCAATCCGCTTCAACCGCACGCTCAGGCTCTTGTCCAATCATACGGATATAATCCGGACATGCGACCTTATGGATACTCACGCCACGATTCAGTGTGATATAACCAGCAATCGATTCACCATGCACAGGCTGACAACACTGAGCAATGTGTAGTTCTACATTGTCCAGACCATCAATCAAAATACCATGCGCCGAAAGCGTATGACTTGCACGAGGGTTCAAGGTCGGTTTTAACACCAGTTCAGGCTCATCCTGATCGAGGTGCATATGACGGTTAACCTGATTGATTAAGGCATGTAAGCTAATGTCGCCACTCACCAAGCCAATCAAGATATCTTCACCCAATTTCACATTAAAATGATTGCAGTAATCATTCAAATCGATACTTTTCGGGTGAATCGCCAAACGTGACAATTCTTTATTCAGAATCTCACGTCCCACTTCCAAATTTTTACTACGGTCTTGCTGACGGAACCAATGACGCAACTTATCACGTGCACGAGCCGTCTTGATATAACCCAGCGAGTTCACCAACCAATCTCGGTTAGGCTCACGATCTTTCTTGGTTAAAATCTCAACCTGTTCCCCAGTTTTGAGGGTATAGGTTAAAGGCACATAACGTTGGTTCACTCGTGCCGCATAGCACTTGTTGCCTACTTCAGTATGCACATGATAGGCAAAGTCGAGCACGGTGGAACCGCGTGGTAATTCTTTGATATCACCATCACGACTAAACACATAGATTTTCTCAAAATCTTCAAACTCTTGGATTTGTTCGAAGTTTTCAGAATCTTCATCTTCTTTATGGGCGCTAGCATCATTTCGTTCTTGATAATGTTCAAGCACGGCACGCAAAGAATGTAAGCGATGATTAAATGAATAATCTGTGGTTTTAGAACCTTCTTTGTAGTTAAAGTGCGAACACACCCCGAGTTCAGCTTCTTCATGCATATTATGCGTACGAATTTGCACTTCTAAAGATTTGTTCTCTGCAATCACGGCCGTGTGCAGTGAGCGATAACCATTGGCTTTCGGGTTGGTAATATAATCATCAAACTGATGCGGAATATGACGCCAAATCTGATGAACAATCCCCAGTGTGTGATAACACTCAGGTACATTATCCACCAAAACGCGAACCGCTCGAATGTCATAAAGCTGATCAAAGCTCAGGTTCTTACTCTTCATTTTTCGATAAATCGAATAAATGTGTTTAACCCGACCATTAATCTCGGCCTCAATGCCATGATCTAACAGTTCTTTACGCAACTTTTCTGTCACGAACTGAATATATTGTTCACGCTCTAAACGTTTTTCATTCAGTAAAGAGGCAATTTCTTTATAGCGTTCAGGTGCAAGATAACGGAAAGCAAGATCTTCTAGCTCCCACTTGAGCTGTGCAATCCCTAAACGGTGCGCGAGCGGCGAGTAAATGGTTAAAATTTCTCGTGCGACACGCTCTTGACGCTCTTTGGTTGAGTGCGCCAACTCACGTAATGCATAGGTACGTTCAGAAAGTTTGATTAATACAACACGAACATCTTCGGTCACCGAAATCAGCATTTTATAAATGCCGGTCAAATGTTCACGTTGGTTATTATTAAAATGATCTTCTAGACGTTTATTTTGCTCAATCAGGTCAGACAACTTACCCATAGCAAGCGTGCCTTTCACCAAAGCATGCACTTGATCGCCAAATTTGCTTTGGACTTCTTCTAAACTGGTTACGCCTTCACGAACACTTCGATACAGCATAGCTGCTGATAACGTATCTTCATCCGCATACAGATGAGCAAGAATATCCGCCATTTCAATACCCGTATAGAAGGTATTCGAGCGATGGTTGACCGTTGTTTCAAGTTCATTCTGTAAGGTCAGATGTGCAACTTCTTCGAGTTGCTTTAGAGGAGCCCCGTCAAACATGCCACTCACACGCTCTAGCCATTCAGCTAAATCATGCTGTGCTTGCTCGGCATGTTCTACAGTCGTTTCCTGAGACAGCTCATTGAGACGTCCAGGTAATTGTTCACGTACTGTGACCATACCCTACTCCTAGTTTTCTACGCTTCATAACTTTTAATCGTTTATCTGATTTTCTTTTTCGAACAAAGCAATCGATTCGACATGCCCTGTATGGGTAAACATGTCCATGACACCCGCTTTTTTCAAACGGTAGCCTTGTTGTACCAGCATTCCAGCATCGCGTGCTAGTGTTGCAGGATTACATGACACATAAACGATTCTTTTTGCACCAAATTTGGGCACATAACGCATTATTTCTTCTGCACCAGAACGTGGTGGGTCTATCAATAATGCATCAAATCCTTGTTTTGCCCAAGAATGATGCGAAAAATCTTTTGTTAAATCTTGTGAATAAAATTTCAGTTGCGAAAGGCCATTGTTTTGTGCATTTTCTGCACCACGCTGAACCATTTCTTCACTCCCTTCAACTGCAACGACTTGACCCGTTGAACCCACACATTGAGCAAGTGGTAAAGAAAAGTTTCCTAAGCCACAAAACAGATCTAGAACTCGCTCACCCTGTTGTAACTGAAGCAATTCACATGCCAGTTTCACCATTTGCGGATTAATCGTGGAATTCACTTGCGTGAAGTCCTGAGGATTAAAGCCAAATTTCACAGCAAAGTCACTTAGACCATAGTGCAGACGCATCGGTGCATCGGGATGATCCACACGATGTAAGCTGTCTGGCCCTTCAGGTTGTAAGTACAGTTGCCACTCTTTATGTAACGCAAATTTTACTAATTGGTTGACATCTTCCGCGCAAAGTTCCGCCGTATGACGAATCAGGAGAGCAATTTCTTGATCTCCCATGGCCAGTTCCATATGCCCAATATCTGCTTTACCTTGCAAACTTTGTAACAATTGTTTGAGTGTGGTGATTGAGCCAAACTCACGATCCAACACCATACAACGGTCAATCGAAGTCAGCTTATTTGACTGGCTCTCACGAAAGCCGACCACAAGCTTATCTTTTGCAGGTAGGTAACGCACACCAATACGTGCTTTGCGACGGTAGTCTTCACGCAATGAACGTAAAGGAGCTAACCATTGATCAGGCTGAATGCCGGCAAAATGTTGCAAATGTGATTGTAAAACATCTTGTTTTAAACGAATTTGCTCGTCGGGATGGATATGTTGCATGCTACAACCACCGCAGACCCCATAATGTGGGCAGGCCGGTTTTACTCGTAGTGTAGACTCTTCGCTCAGCAATTCCAGACTGTCTGCTTCTTCAAGACGCTTAACGACATTGGTAATACGCGCACGCACTGTTTCACCCGGCAAGGCATAACGAATAAATACTTTCTTACCGTGTTTTTCTGTAGGATGATCTGGATGCGTCCCAAAGTGCGCTATGCCTCGCCCCTCATGTGAAAGCGATTCAACCTGAAATGTATAAATGGGTTGTTGGGCTTTTTGGGGTTTGGCTTTGTGTTTCATGCGTACCTAATGTGTGGAAGATGGGAAATCAGATTGAGTGAATTCGGTACGTTGCGAGGTTTGCTGCCATACCGATAAAAAGTCAGCGTGTTGCGGCTGAGTTTGTAAATATTGAATCGTACTTTGAATCAGGTGCTGATGATCATTCAACAATAACTGCCCTTTCAGCAACAGCCAGCGTAAATAAATCAACCATGTATTGAGCACATCGCCTTCACAGTAGCTGGTCAGTTCCATCCACTGTTGTTCACGTACATATTCAGGCACATGGTAGCCACCATCACCACGTTTACCAGGGAAACCAAGTAAATGTGCTGCATCGTCAAGTTTTTGAAAATGACGACCATGGAACATGGCCATGACATCCATCAAATCTACATGACGATGATGATAACGATTCTGGTAGTTATTATAGCGCTTTTGCGTATCAATCTCGCCCTGATCGAACAAACTTGGTGCAGATAGTCCGTGATACATGGCACGGAACAAAATTACAGGCAAATCAAACTGCGAACCGTTCCAACTGACCAAAGTCGGATGTCGCTTTTCAAAAATAGAAACGAATTTTTTTAAAATTTCAGCTTCGCTATTGTCTTCACGACTAAATGAAAACAACTTCATGCCCTTTTCATCAATCCATAGTCCAGAGATACAGACAATTTCATGCAAGGCCAAACGCTGAAAATCCGTGCCCGCCTCTTGGCGACGCAGTTTAGTCAGCGCAGCATCTAGATCCACCTCAGGCAGATCCAGTCCATACAAATGCGCACCTGACTTCAAATCTGTCAGTGTTTCGATATCAAAAATTAAAACAGGTAAACGCATAAGTACTCACCAGTGCCGATCGGCTACTGTAATTATTCAGGATCAACAACAGAGAATAGACCAGTAGATAAGTAACGGTCACCACGGTCACATACGATGCAAACAATCACGGCATCCGGATTTTCTTCAGCCAATTTAACTGAAGCCCATACCGCACCACCCGATGATGTACCTGCACTGATACCTTCTGTACGCGCTAAACGACGAGCCGTTTTTTCCGCTTCAATTTGCGGAATATCCATAATACGATCAACACGTGAAGGGTCAAAAATCGTAGGAAGATATTCTTGTGGCCAACGGCGAATACCAGCAATGTTTGAGCCTTCAGACGGCTGTAAACCGACAATTTGAATATCCGGATTTTGTTCTTTTAAATATTTCGAAATCCCCATAATGGTCCCCGTGGTACCCATAGAGCTGACGAAATGTGTAATTTTACCGCCTGTTTGTTTCCAAATTTCTGGACCCGTAGTGAGGTAATGTGCTTCTACATTGTCTGGGTTACCAAATTGGTTTAGGACTAAACCTTTGCCGTCTTTTTCCATTTGAAGGGCAAGATCACGTGCTTCTTCCATGTTTTCAGATTCGATCAGTTCAGCACCGTAGGCACGCATGGCATCTTTACGCTCTTGGCTAGAACTTGCAGGCATGATCAAGGTCATTTTATAGCCACGCATTGCAGCAACCATGGCTAAAGCAATCCCTGTATTTCCGCTCGTCGCTTCAATCAACGTATCACCCGGTTTAATCTGACCACGCTTTTCCGCTTGCATAATCATGTTATATGCAGGGCGGTCTTTGACCGAACCCGCTGGGTTATTGCCTTCTAACTTGGCTAATACTGTTGCTTGAGTATGACTTGCCAGACGCTGTAAACGCACTAACGGCGTGTTGCCGACGTAATGGTCTAATAAAAAATCGTCTGCTTGAAAATCAGGGGTTGTATTACTCATTATTCACACCTATATCGAGGTGCGCCTATTGTATGAAAAAATGCCTTTGCCTGCACCAATTTGCCTCGCTTTTTCGCGAAAGTGATTAAAGCGCAATCAGTTTTAAATAATCCATGCTAATATTCGGGGCATAAGGAATAAACTGCTTAAACCATGTCAAATATCAACAAAAAGCTTTTTAAACGCCTACACTTAAATCATGCCTATGGTCAGTTGATTGCACTTATTTTCGTGCCGATCACCATTTTGGCCTGTGTCGGTGCGATGTTGGTAATAACAGAAACCTCCAATGCAGCCAAAGCACAACAAAAACAAATGGCTGTCGCGATCCTGACGCGTTATCAACCGACATCAGAATCTGCCATAGAGTTGCTCAACCATTATCCGTGGCAGTTTGATCAAGCTCGTAACGCCATGCAAAGCATGTTGAACGAAAAACATTTGATTCGTGCCGCGATTATAGATTTCAAAGGCAACAACCGCCTGAGCATTGGCTTTCAAGATCAAGATATTTGGCCTGCTTTTGACAGTAAAGCATCTTTTATTGGACCGATTGCACATCAGGGTAACCATATTTATGCCCTGAAAATTTCAGATTCAACCCAGACGCCGGCATGGTTAAGCATTGAACTGGATAATCAACCGCTGCAAATTGCCCGCTATCGCGTGTTAATCGTGTTGATTGCAACAGGCTTATTGACGCTCTTATTACTTTTGCTGTGTTTGAATTTTTATTCACGTCGTTGGATCGCACCAATGTACGAAATTCGTATGCAGTTACAACGTTTAAATGCCGACACCCTAGATCAGCACATGATCATTAACAGTACTGGCGAACTCCGTTTATTACAGCGTGATATTGCCAATGTGGTTAAACGCTTGCATTTCAGTTTCTTAGAGTTACGTGAACATACCGAACAAACTGAAGATGACTTAAGACGCACCCTCGATACTTTGGAAGTGCAAAACATCACCTATCGTCAAGCTCGTGACCAAGCAATCCATGCCAATCAGTCGAAGTCGGTGTTCTTAGCCAATATTTCCCATGAACTGCGCACACCGCTGAACAGTATTGATGGCTTTATTCATCTTTTACTGCGCCAAGGTAACCTCAGTAATGAGCAAAATTTATATCTACAAACGATTCGTAAATCTTCAGCGCATTTATTGGCTTTAATTAATGACGTGCTCGATTTCTCCAAAATTGATGCCGGCAAACTAGAACTCGAAACTGCGCAATTTGACTTAGAAGAAGCCGTCTTTGATGTGATGGATATGTTGTCGCCATTGGCAGCGCAAAAGCACATCGATATGACCTTCTACTATGCGGACAATGTGCCAAAATTTGTGGTCGGCGATGCCCTACGCTTCAAGCAAATTTTGACCAACTTAATTTCAAATGCGATTAAGTTCACTCCAGATGGTGAAATTATTGTCCGTGTCCGTATGGAGCACGATGACATCGGTCAATGCCTGCTGCACTTTAGTGTGCAAGACAGTGGTATCGGCCTAAGCGGTACCGACCGTAAGAAACTGTTTGAATCTTTCTCGCAAGGTGATGCATCTGTGACCCGTCAATTTGGCGGTACAGGTTTAGGTCTTGCCATCTCCAAACAATTGGTCAGCCTGATGCATGGACAAATTGGCTTTGAAGATAACCAAGAACGTGCCCCAACAGAAAAAGGCTCAACCTTCTGGTTTACTGCGCGCTTTGTGGTCGATGAAGAAATTGAAATTGTGCATCCACAATTTAGCAATCTACAAGTCGTTTCCTACTTGGCACATCCAGCAACTGCCAATGTCCTACGTCATTATTTAGAAAATTATGATGTTGAACATATTGAAACGCAGTCAATCCTAGATTTATTTAGCCGTCTCAATCAGCTAAAAACCAATGAAAATACTTGGTTAATTGTTGACCATAGTGGTGACTCCGAAGCCTTACTGAAAGAAATTCGTCATCGTTATAGCGGTAACTTAGCAGTTTATGGCTACCAAATGATGCTCGATCCAAGCATGTTGAACGAGTACCGTGCTCGCCCATTGCATCAACCACTTAGCCGTACAGCATTGGTTCATTTATTGAGTAATGAGCCTTGGTTTGATCAGGAGCAACATGAAGAATTTAATGGTCAAGGTCTGCACATTTTAGCTGTCGACGACCATTTACCAAACCTGATTGTGCTTGAAGCCCTGCTCTCTGAGTTAAATGTTAAAACCACTAAGGCTTTGAGTGGACAAGAAGCCATCGAAATCATTCAGGCTCGCCAAGAGCAAGGTTTGGCAGCTTTTGACCTCATCTTTATGGATATTCAAATGCCTGTGATGTCAGGTGTCGATACCACGCGCGCTATTCGTTCACTTGAGTCAACCTTCGAAAATCATAAGCGCCTTCCAATTATCGCTTTGACGGCACATGCGCTCTCTGATGAAAAACAAAAACTCCTACAAAGCGGTATGGATGACTATGTCACCAAGCCAATTCAAATGGATCAAATTATTCAAATCTTGACCCAATGGACTACCGATAACTTTAAGAAAGTACCGGTTTTAGAGCGCAGTTCAGTGATTGAAGCCCTAGAGCCGAGTATTTTAGATTGGCAACAAAGCTTGCAGTTGGCCGCGAATAAAGAAGACCTTGCGGTCGATTTACTGAAAATGCTCGTCGATAGCTTTGAGCAAGAAATCCATGAAATGGCTCAACTCATCGAAGATGAAGATTTTCCACAATTAGAGCATGTGCTACATCGGCTTTATGGCGCAACCCGCTATGTGGGCGCTCCGACCCTCCAAGAGGTTTCAGGTCATTTTGAGCAGTTTGTATCGACCTTACGTAAGGAACGCCGTAAAGCAGATGACGCTTTTGTCCAAGAAACCCTGAACCGTTTTGATGAGTTAAAAAATGTCATGGCTCAAGTTGAACACGCAGCTCAACAAATCTTAGCCAAACAAAATAATTAAGCACAGTCCGACTAAAGTCAGTGCCGTCCAGCTTCTGTTGTGACTGCACTGTCATGTATCCTGTCAGGGTGCATGCTATGCTCGGGCGCAGAAACAACAAGAGTAATTACCATGGCTTTATTACGTGTAGAAAAAAATAATGGCATTGCAACGGTTTACTTAAACCGTCCAGAAAAACGTAATGCAATGAGCTTTGCATTGCTCAAAGAATTGGTCAGCACCGCTGAAAAATTAAAAAAAGATCGTAGCTTACGCTGTGTCATTTTAACCGGTGAAGCCAATGTATTTAGTGCTGGCATTGATTTGGCTGACCTAAATGATCCGAAAAATCGTGCCTATGCTGCATGGGAACTGTTAAAACCCGGTCAAAGTTTATTTCAAAAAGCCTTTCTGATTTGGCAGCAACTTCCTGTGCCGGTGATTGCCGCACTTGAAGGCTTTTGCTTTGGTGCAGGCATGCAACTTGCCTTGGCTGCCGATATCCGTATTGCCCACCCGAAAACGCAAATGTCGATTATGGAAAGTCGTTGGGGCTTAGTCCCTGATATGGGCTTAACTCGCTCACTCAAAGGTGTGATTGGACTGGATTTAGCCAAAGAATTAACCCTTACAGCACGTATTTTTGACGCAGAATATGCCAAGGATATTGGCTTAGTGACGCATTTAAATGTACAGCCTTTGCTTCAGGCACAGCAGTTAGCCGAAGAATTATCGCAACGTTCACCAGATGCCTTGGCAGCGGCAAAACAAGTGCTAGATGCTATGGAACATAGTCCAAAACGCTCTTTACGCTTAGAAAAAATCTGGCAATTTAAATTACTGCTCGGCAAAAACAGCCAATTGGCACGTAAAAAAGACAAGAACCCAGAGGTTCAGTTTTTACCACGCCAATATAAGTAAAATAGTCACACAGGATAGATTGAGTACAGCACATGGCGTTTGATCGTAATACAAAAATTGCATTTCTAGGTATGGGGCTGATGGGTAGCCGTATGGCCACGCGTCTCATTCAGGCAGGATTTGAAGTTGCGGTATGGAACAGAACTGCCGCTGCGTGTGATGAGTTGATTGCGATTGGCGCGACAGCGCTTCAATTGGACAAGATTGCCCATTATCCTGTGGTTTTATCTTGTCTCGCAGATGATGCTGCTGTTGCCGCGGTGTATGCAAGCATCGAAACCCATTTAGCGGCAGGACAAATTATTGTCGACTTCTCGAGTCTTTCTGTGAATCAATCCCATCAATTGGCTCAAGCTGCAAAGTTGAAACAAGTCACTTGGATTGACTCTCCTGTTTCGGGGGGCACAACAGGTGCTGAACAAGGCACTTTGGTCATCTTTGCCGGTGGTGATGCTCAAACGATTCAAGATTTGAGTCTGATTTACAATGTTTTATCTCAACGTGTTACCCGCATGGGCGACTCAGGTACAGGTCAAGCCACCAAAATTTGTAATCAGCTGATCGTTGCTGCCAATAGTACGTTAATCGCCGAAGCCGTTGCATTGGCCGAGAAATCAGGTGTAGACACCACGTTATTAGCACCAGCGCTTGCCGGTGGTTTTGCAGACTCAAAACCTTTTCAGATTTTAACTCCACGTATGGCCTCGCATCAGTTCGAACCCGTGCAATGGAAAGTTCAAACTTTATCTAAAGACCTGAATAATGCAGTCCAACTGGCCGCCGAGTTTGAGTTAAGCATCCCTGTTGCCAGCCTTGCTTTATCGCAACTCAAAGCCCATCAGGACAATGGTTTTGCAGAAAAAGATTTAGCCACCATCATTCAACATGTCGAACAAAACTAACGACTTTCACTTTAGAAGTAAATTGCTTCAAGGACGATATACATGACTCAGCTCGCGGTTAATTTATCCATGATTTTTACCGAAGTGCCGTTGTTAGAGCGTTTTGCTTTGGCTCGTGAACATGGTTTTAAGCATGTAGAAATTCAGTTTCCGTATGAGCTGAGTATTGAGCAAATCCAAACCCAGCTCACTATCAATGATTTAAGCCTGTGTTTAATTAATGTCCCTGCGGGTGATTTGATGCAAGGCGGCGATGGTCTTGCGGGAGTTCCGGGGCGTGAAAATCAATTTCATCAGGCCTTAGAGCAATGTATTCGCTATGCCACTGCGTTAAATGTACCGAGTGTCAATATTTTAGCCGGCAAACAGCCACAAGATGCAGACTTACTCCCATGTTTAAATACCTTGTCGAGCAACCTTAAACTGGCATGCCACATGTTGTCCGAACATCATATTCAACCGGTATTTGAAATGATTAATGGCACTGATATGCCGCGCTTTTTGGTGCAAAATATTGCCCAAGCTCAGGAAATGCTTGAAGCTGTACAACACTCTACTTTGAAGATGCAATATGACTGCTACCACATGGCGATGATGGGTGAAGATATTCTCAGTACTTTGGCAGAAAATATTCAGGATATCGGTCACATACAGTTTGCTGACTGTCCGGGGCGACATGAACCTGACTCAGCGCAGATTCCATTTGCAGAGATTTTTAAATGGTTAGATCAAAGCCAATATACAGGTTACATCGCGGCTGAATACCGACCACGAAGCAACTCATCACATTCTTTTGCGTGGAAAGACAAATACTTCCCTCATTTAGCCAATGGTCAATGACGTGTTGATTTGAAATTCAGCAACAAAACCGCTATATTAGACCATGTAAAATTGTCAGGAAATCATACCCTCTATGAATTTAGAACCATCGCCCAGCGCTTCTAATTCTCTCGATCTCGCAAAATCAACGCAAATCAAAGACGTACAAGCTTGCTTAGCTGTTGTACGTGAAGCACTTGAAGATGTAAAAGCCAAAGATATTATTGAACTTGATATCAGCACTATCAGCAACGTAGCAGATGCGATTGTTATTGCGAGCGGTACTTCAACTCGTCACATTAAGTCTCTTGCAGACAACGTGGCAGAAGAAGCACGTAAAGCTGGATTCCGCCCTATCGGTGTTGAAGGCGAACGTGATGCAGAATGGATCCTGATTGATCTCGGTTTTGTAGTGGTACATGTGATGTTACCTACAGCACGTAAATTCTATGATTTAGAAAGCTTATGGCGTACAGCTCCAGAAACTGTAGCTTAAGCTTCCAGAAAAAAGCGACCTAATTAGGTCGCTTTTTTTATCCCTTGATTTTATACACCAAGGACTATCAGCTTCATGGTGTTTCCCCCCGGCACTAAAGCAGTTGATGTAAATCCACCTCAGGATAATTGGCTTTAATTTTCAGCTTGGTTTGTGCATAAACTTGGTCTGCACGCATCGGGCCATAAAAGTCACAATACACTTCATAAATGCTCGTTAAAACTTTGGCATAACTGGTCAAGGGCAAAAACTCGACAAAACTCGCCGTATTTATTTGTGCATTTGCCGCAATTGCCAGCCCGATTTCTTCTAATTGCTCAATCACATCTTGGGTGAAATCAGCCTGATCTGTAGATTTCACCGTCAGCATGACTGACTCGATAAAGCCTAAAAAAGCTTCGCTAATGGTCTCTGCAATGAGCTCGTCTTCTTGCACCTGCTCCTGTGGTTTTTCAGCACGTAACAGTTCCTGCTTTTCTAAGGTAGATAACTCATACAAAACTTGCTTCAGCATATCTTTACGATAAAAGCGAAGCTCCTCTGTGGTACAGATATCATTTAAGAAGCGATTTAAGACAAATGACGGTTTCATGCTGTACTGCTGTTCCCAGTGCCGTAGCGCACTGTCGAGTAAAGTCCCATGAATAAATTGTTGTAAGCCTTTTTCTAAAGCTTCGCGGCGTTGTGCTAAATTCAACAGTTCGGTGCTCATTGCTTTACTCCTATTAATGACGTTTGGTCATATCATCCGTTTCAAAAGTCACATCTTTTTGAAACTCGGGATAAGACAATTCAGCATGCTCGGTATAGTCCAAACCACGTTGTTCATGTTGCTTACTCACCCGTAAGCCACCCAACAATTTATCTAAGACCTTAAATACAATGAACGCAACGCCAAAGCCCCATAAAAAGGCTGCAATCACTCCAAGCCCTTGTATCGCGATGACATCGCCATTAAACATATTATTTTCAAGGAAGATCCCTGCAGCCAATGTTCCCCATGCGCCACAGAATCCATGCACGGTCACCGCATCAACCACATCATCCAGTTTCATTTTTTCCATGAGCATTGGTAGGAAGGTCACCATCACACCTGCACATAAACCGGTGATGACCGCATACAGTGGAGACATCGTTGCACAGCCTGCCGTAATGGCAACCAAGCCACCCAGTGAGGCATTGATCGTACTGCGGATCAAAATGGCTTTAGATCGGATGAGACAGAGCAACATATATGCAACCACGGCAGCACACGCCGCAAGATGCGTATTTAAAGCAATACGTCCTACGCTGACATTGGCATTAATGGTCGAGCCTGCATTAAAACCAAACCATGCTAACCATAAAATAAAACCGCCTAATGCTACCAAAGGTAAGTTATGCCCTGGTAAATAATGGCTTTGCCCATTGCGTCCAAATCGACCCAAACGTGGTCCCAATACAATGATGCCAGCCAAGGCAACCCAGCCGCCCATTGAATGCACCACGGTCGAACCTGCAAAGTCGATAAATCCGAGTGCTTTTAACCAACCGTCTCCGCCAAATAAACTGCCCCATGCCCAACTACCAAAGACAGGATAAATCAGACCTGAGACAACGGCCGCACTCACCACATAAGCGACAAAATGAATCCGCTCTGCCATTGCACCACTGGCAATGGTGGTTGCCGTTGCAGCAAACATCATTTGGAAAAATAGAAGGTTCCAGTGCCAATCATCCAGTTGATCGGGTGCAAAATGACTGAAGCCAAACCAGCCCGTGGTATTGACCCCAAACATCAGACCAAAACCCACCAACCAAAACACCAGACCACCCAAGCAGGCATCCATGTAGTTTTTCATGAGTACATTCACGGTATTTTTACTGCGAACTGAACCACTTTCGATCATGGCAAATCCGGCTTGCATAAAGAACACCAAGATACCGCCCAGTACCACCCAAATACTGTCGAGCGAGATACGAATTTCTTGAATATTACTGGCGATTTGCGGGTCAACTGCCCATGCAGTCGATGTCAGGACACTCAGAAACAGTGCCATCAAGTATGTTTTTTTCATGATTATTCCCCCAAGAATAACCATGCTGTGCAAAAAGAATACCAAATTTCAGACAATTAATTATTTTTCAATGCATTGCGTCACAAAACCAGTTCGCGACAATATTTTGAATCACTGAGATCGAATTTAATGGAACAAAACAGCTCATCGATCTGTACCTTGGTTTCAAAACACGCATCAATTTGATTCAAGCACCTGATGCGCTAAATATTTGTGCACTTTTAGTGTGAAGCATTCATTAATCAAAAGCCAAGAAAATAAAAGCGAAGAAAACAAAAAACCACCCGAAGGTGGTTTAAATCTTCCTCAATCCCGCTTTATCACAGCGGGACTTTGGCAATATGGATTAATGACCACCGCCATTAATGGCTTTTGTCATATCTTCCACAACTTTCTTCGCATCACCGAAGATCATCATCGTTTTATCGTTATAGAACAAGTCATTGTCTAGACCTGCGTAGCCTGTAGCCATAGAGCGTTTGATCACCATAATGGTACGTGCTTTATGCGCTTCAAGGATTGGCATACCGTAAATTGGAGAACTTGGATCGTCTTTTGCCGCTGGGTTCACAACGTCATTCGCACCAATCACGAGTACTACATCTGTTGCAGGGAAGTCAGAGTTGATCTCGTCCATTTCAAGAATGTCTTCATATGCAACGTCAGCTTCAGCTAAAAGTACGTTCATGTGGCCCGGCATACGACCTGCCACAGGGTGAATCGCAAAACGAACTTTTACACCTTGCTCTTTTAAGATTTCACACAATTCTTTCACGGCATTTTGTGCACGACCTTGCGCCATACCATAACCCGGTACGATCACAACGCTATCCGCATTTGACATCAAGAAGCCAGCATCGTCTGCAGAACCTGAACGGTGATTACGCTGTGCTTTTTCACCATTATCCGCCGCCGCTACTGCTGTACCCCCCATTGCACCACCAAACAAGACGTTGATGATTGAACGGTTCATGGCTTTACACATGATGTAAGACAGAATCGCACCCGATGAACCAACCAGTGAACCTGCAACAATCAGCATGTTGTTTTCAAGCGTGAAACCAATCCCTGCTGCAGCCCAACCTGAGAATGAGTTCAGTAGCGATACCACCACTGGCATATCACCACCGCCTACAGGTGCAATCCATACCCAACCAAATGCAAGTGCAAGAACAGTCATTGCCCAGAAAGCATTCATGTTGCCTGTAGTGAAGAAGTAGATACCACACGCTAACATTGCAAGGAAAATTAAAGCTTGAACAGGTTTTACCCATCCACCCGAAATGGTTTTTGCCCATTTCTTCGCAGCCAATTTACCATAAGCAAATACAGACGCTGTGAAAGTAATCGCACCAACGAAACAGCCTACAAACAATTCAAATAAATGAACTTTGCTCATGTGGGCATGTTCTACACCCGCAGCTGTTAATACCGCTTCATTCTCCGCGAATGCCGCAGTCAATTGGTTGTTATGTAGAATTGCAGCGATCGCAATCAGTACCGCAGCCAAACCGACCAATGAGTGCATCAGTGCCACAGTTTCAGGCATTTGCGTCATCGGAACTGTTTTTGCACGTGCAATACCTACGACTGCACCCAACACCATTGCACCCACAATCATCCAAATCACGGGATGATCTGCAACAAAGAATGTAGTAATTACAGCAATCGCCATTGCGATCATGCCGTAACGGTTACCTTGAATCGCAGTTTTCGGACCAGACAAACCACGCAACGTTAAGATAAAAAGAACGGCACCAATCAGGTAGAACCAATCCGCATATTCTTTAATGAATTCCATGGATTAACCCTCTTTTTTCTTTTGCTTAGGTTTGAACATTTCAAGCATACGTGCAGTCACCGCAAAGCCACCAAAAATATTGATACTTGCAAGGAAAACGGCAATCGCACCTAAAATACTCACCACGTTAATGCTTTGGAACTGTACGCTTGCATCCACAATACCTGGGATACCAACGGTTTGAATCATCGCACCAACGATAATGATCGATGACAAAGCATTGGTTACAGCCATTAATGGTGTGTGTAGTGCAGGTGTTACCCCCCAAACCACGTAGTAACCAACAAAGATTGCCAAGACAAAAATAGTAATCGTTTCAACCATGATGATTCTCCTTAACCACGTTTCAGCAGCACTTGGCCGCCATGAGTGACAAGTAGTGCTTTTTGAATTTCTTCTTCAGGGTTAATTGCGAAGTTCTTTTCGCTATCAAACAGGGTTTCAATGAAATTCAAAACGTTACGTGCATACAGTGCCGACGCTTCAGTCGAAACTGTTGAAGGAATATTTGGAATACCGAGAATTTTCACGCCATTTGCAGTCACAACATTTTCGCCGCAGACAGAACCTTCAACGTTACCGCCAGTTTCAACCGCCATATCTAAAATGATTGAGCCCGGTTTCATTTTGGCAACAGTTTCTGCTTTGATTAAACGTGGTGCGTCACGGCCCGGCAATAATGCAGTCGTAATCACGATGTCAGCATTCGATACGGCTTTATCAACAATAATCGCTTGGTCACGAATGTAGTCTTCACCTGGCATCCAGCCATAACCATTTTTTGCAGCATCAGCTGCTTTTTGTTGCTCTTCTGGTGACATTGGTACGTCTAACCATTTACCACCCAAAGATTCAACTTGGTCACGTGCTGTAGGACGTAAGTCAGTTGCTTCAACTACGGCACCTAAACGTTTCGCTGTTGCAATAGCTTGTAAGCCTGCAACACCTACGCCCATGATCACCACACGTGCAGGTTTTACTGTACCTGCTGCTGTCATCAGCATTGGGAACATACGTTGATATTCTGCCGCAGCCAAAAGCACAGATTTATAACCTGAAAGGTTGGCTTGAGATGAAAGTACGTCCATGTTTTGCGCACGAGATAAGGTCCGTGGCAAAAGTTCCAATGCAAATGCAGACACGTTTTGTGACGCAAATTGGTCAAGTTCGGTGTTGCGGTAAGGGTCAAACATCCCCACAACGGTGGTGCCCGCTGTGAGTTTTTGAATTTCGTCACCTTTAGGCGCACGAACTTTCAAAATCATTTGACTACCGGTATAGGCATCATCCGTAATTTTGGCACCAACTTGTTCATAGGCGCTATCGATGTAAGCAGCGTTTACCCCTGCTCCACGTTCAATAACGACGCTATGACCAGCGCTGATCAACTTCTTTACTGTTTCAGGCGTCGCAGCGACGCGATTTTCACCGACAACAGTTTCGGCTGGAATTCCGATCTGCATGAGCGTTCCTCAAGCTAATTTTTCTTAAGTAAACATCGCAATCCGCGATGTCTCCCCTCAGGATGTGTTTTTGTACAATTTTTGGATTCTAATTGAACTTTTTTAAAATACTACCCAATATTTATTTAATAAATACCCATATTTTGAACTCATGATTCATGAAAAGAATAGTGCGATATTTCATTTATTCAGTTTTATTTGTCGATTTATTACCCATTTTTATCCTATTTATAACTTTTTAATATTACTTAAGACCAAAAACATAAATATTTTCGCTGGTTTTAGCGCGTATTGTTTCAGCGCGTTGATCATTGTGACATTTTCATTCGACAACTAATGATTCGAACTTGTCGTTACAAATCGACTTAAGTCAGGTAAAGCCAGTCGTTCATTCAAACTGCATCAGCTCGTTGACTCATTTGACAGTTTTGACGTGCTGACTGGTATTGAAAACTGACTTTTTTCTACCACAGTCTCGTCAAATCGGTCAGCTTGAATATTCGATGGATTTTTGCGCACGTTTCGGGTTTATTGAGATCTTGCCCTCCCCACCTGATGCTTCGCCTTAAGTCTTAGAATTGACTTTTTTAGTTAAAAAAATAATTTTTTGAATATTTAGCATCATGATATTGCTACTGAGTTTCTATCCCTAAAAAACACTATTGCACCATTTGTGTGCAATTTTCACCTTAAATGTTTCAGCCTGATATATTTGACCTGCCGAGTCATGTTGAGATTAAAAAATTCAAAACCAAATTGGTCATTTCTTCCGCTGTTTTTCATGTTTGATCTAGCAATCCCTTATGCATAAAGGAATAAGTACTATTCTTTTTTTGCATTTTTACTCACACGATGCATTTTTATAATCAAAATGACAGTTCAAATTTATCGGAACAATGCTGTCGAATTCGTTCAGTCGTCATGAGGCACACCTTAACTTATGTCAAGAAACCTTAGTCCGCACTTCATCGGTGCAATTTTTGCGCTGATTGCTGCCTTCTTGTTTAGTACCAAAGCAATTTTTATTAAGCAAGCCTATGCACTTTCTCCTCTTGTCGATGCCACTGTCCTCATGGCCTTACGCATGATGAGTGCATTGCCGTTTTTCTTGGTCATTACATGGCTGAGTCGATGTTCTTATCAAACGATTCAACGAAAAGATTGGGTACTTTTACTCATTTCAGGATTAATCGGCTATTACTTTTCGAGCTGGCTCGACTTCCGTGGCTTGATGTATATCAGTGCTTCGCTTGAACGAATTATACTTTTCCTATATCCCACATTAACCGTGCTGGCTTCCGCTGTTTTATTCAAAAAGCCACTAAGTTTTAAAACAATTCTTGCCCTGATTTTAAGTTATGGCGGGACAGTTTTAGTGATGCTACAAGAACAAAATGCCACACCACATGATCAGTACTTTTGGCTCGGATGTAGTTTGGTTTTTGCCAGTGCCGTGCTATTTGCAATTTACTTATTACTCACGCCAGGCCTCATGCAAAAGTTTGGTTCTTTACACTTTACCGGTCTAGCCCTGAGCATTGCCTGCGTTGGGACGATTATTCATTTTCTATTTGCAACACCACAGCCTATCGCCTTGCTCCAACAACTCCCGAGTCAAGTCTGGCTGTATGGTTTAGCGCTCGGACTATTGGTTACTGTGCTTCCAACCATTTTGATGATGCAAAGTATCGTCCGACTTGGGGCTGCACAATCGGCTATGATTGCCTCTATCGGGCCCATTTTAACGATTTTACTGGCTGTCGCGTTGTTGAATGAACATTTAAACCTATGGCAATGGGTCGGTTGCGGTCTGAATATGCTGGGTGTCTTGATGATCAGTCTCAGTAAGAAATCCTAATCGCGAGCTTGGATACTATTCACAGAGAAACACTTTAAGACCTGTTTGATTTTCCTTATAGTGACCACAACAGCGTGGCAGCAAATTCTTTGCATACGCTTCCGCCCAAAATCTGGACAATTTATGAAAGCCTCGATCGACATTAGCCATGATAAAACCCTGTTGTGGCTTATGGCTGCTGCATGTGGTTTATGTGCGGGTGCCAATTATTATTGCCAACCTTTAGTGGCTTCCATCCAACAAAGCTTTCAAATTTCACAATCAGAAGTGGCGCTAACCGTCACTTTCGCGCAAATTTCTTATGCTTTGGGTCTACTGTTTATTGTGCCGATTGGCGATATTGTGAATAAAGCCAAATTTATTCCATTACTCATGCTTGGTGCGACTGTCGGTTTAGCCCTCTGTGCTTTTTCGACCAATCTATACATGCTTTGGGCAGGAACCATTATCACGGGGCTATTTTCAGTGGCTGCTCAGGTTCTTATCCCTTTGGTCACTGTTGCGATACGACCTGAAAAAATTGGGGCAGTTGTTGGCTTTTTAATGAGTGGGTTATTGGTCGGCATTCTGTTATCGACCAGTCTCTCTGGCTTATTGTCCTATCTGTTTCATTGGAAATCGATTTACATCCTCAGTGCGCTCTTGATGTTGGTATTAGCACTCTTACTCAAAAAACGTCTGCCCGTGGTCAGCATCACACGGATGCCCTACAGCCAAGTTTTCCAGTCAATGGGCGCATTACTCAAACATGAGCCACGGTTAATTTTCCGATCTCTGATTGGGGGCTGTGTCTTTGCTGCGATGAGTATGCTGTTTTCCACCATTGCCATGTTACTGACTGAGCCACCTTTTCAGTTGGCCGATGTTTGGGTCGGTGTTGTAACTTTAGTTGGTGTGTTTGGTGCCCTATCGACACAGTGGATCGGGCGTTGGGCGGATTTGGGTTTCAACAGAAAATTAACTTGGCTCGGTTGCAGTATCTTAGCCCTCAGTTGGGGACTGCTATATTTGGGTGGAAGCTCCCTCGCCTTTTATATTTTGGGCTATGGTTTAATCAACCTCGGTTTGGCTATGGTACATAGCTGTAATCAAAATATTATCTTCCAACTCAACCCGATTGCACGCTCTCGAATCAATTCAATTTACATGACGTTTTATTTTGTCGGTGGTGCATGTGGTTCAGCTTTGGGCGTGTTTGCATGGCATCATGGTGGCTGGACCACCACCTGTATGACAGGGATTGCCTTAGTCATTGCTGCTGGATTTTTTGTATTGATCGATCAACTCTATACTGCGCGGCAACTAAAATATCCACAATGAAATGTCTGGATCATTATTCTAAAGCCACATTACTGTGGCTTTATTTTTTTGAAATTAACTGACCTGCACCACAGGATAAAAGGGTTTGCCTAAATCCAAGGTTTCTGCATTTTCTAAAAGAATCACCATAAACACCGGTAAGAGAGCCAACAGTATTGTGCAGCCATCTTGAAGTTGTTTCCGATTGACCGAACTTTTATAGGTCGCGCCGCCATGAACCATTTGATTGCGTAGCGTATACATGCGATTAAACAGCACCATTAAAATATCAACGGAATCTTTTTCTTTAAGTGCGTGCAGTACTTTTTGTTTTTCATGCGCCAAGCCCTCTTTGCATGCGTCATGGCTAATTTTTTGATTTTGATAATCCCAAAAACCTTGATAAACATAGGGATTATCTAAAAACAACCGTATCGGCTGACTAAAACGCTCCCATAAAATATTATAGATTTTATGCTCTGCATCCTTTTGGCAGATCACATATAAAAACTGCCTTAAGCTTTGCTTGTCCTGCGCAATCTGTAAGTCTTGCGCATATATTGCGTTGAAGGACACCCACAAACTTATAAATTGCAAATCGAGATCATCTTGAAGATCAATTGACTTTTTCAGCCAACTTAAACCTCGATGAATGCGTAAATTAAATTGGTCGGTATGTTCCGACTTTTTACTTTTAAATATTTCTTCAAGTAGCATCATGCCTGCTAAATTCCAATGGATAATTCGTTTATTTTTCTACCATTTTAACTTAGCGCAATTGTTTACCGGCATGCAATCAAAATATCTCTGTATTCAACTATTTGGTCTCATCTTGTGTGAGATAGGTATAACGTTCTAAAAGACCATTTTCATCAAAAATCAATTCATAAGACATTTTCTTTCCATTAAAAACGGATTCGGCAGGTGTTCCGAAAAGCTCCCATAAACCCACAGTCGCCACATCTGCCGCACCATGCCAAAACGCACGCCCCACTTTACTGGCAGTCGAATAACCTTGGGTAAAGGTATAAATTTCATAGCGTTTGCCATTTTTATATTCAGAGGTGATCGGTGCGCCAAATTCAGCAATCACCAAGTTACGAGACAGCCCTTGTTGAATCATTTCGGTATTTTTCTTGTTTGGCTGCTTGCTTGCCATGACAACTGAACAGCCTGTTGTGCCTGACAATGTGAAAACTAAAGCTATTCCTAAGCAGGTCTTTTTCATCATGTGGTATTCCCCAAATTCTTCACATTTCTATTTTTAATTTTTGATTTTCATCTGCTGTTGATCTTAATTGTTTATTTCATCTTTTTCATTTTTTTATACGACTATTCGTCTGATTTTTAGAATGATTAGCGCTTGAAAGAATCACCTTTATGAAGGTTTTAGACTGAATAATGCTTTAAGTGAATTATTGTTCTGTTGGTGACGAATTCGGTGGAACAAACCAGTTTTTCCAAGAGCTACTGTGGCGAGTTTCAATTGCAACGGTAGGGATGAGCTCTTGCTTCAGCATTTTTTCTTGACCGACGGCTTTCGCCAACCGCGCTTTGACCGAGTGTATACACTCACGGTCTTCAAACTCACAGCGGTCAAGGTTGGAGCCACCACAGGGTCCATTGGCTAATCCTTTGGGACAGGTTTCAGGACAAATATATAAGGTTTCGCCTAAACGACATTGTCCACAACTTTCACAGCCCACAATGCCATGTTTACTAATAAATTCTGTTTTCAGCAAGACTGCATCAGCTTTCGGTTTTTGCCATAATTTGGCCGAAAAAATATAAGATCCCGCCCCTTTGGCCAGTTTTGAACTAAAAAATAACTCATGCATGATATGCATACTTTTATATTTCAAAACTTGTTCAACTGGAGCCTTATGGTTATTTGCGCCCGTTGGTTGGAAGTTCACCTCAACACTAGAGCGCCAAAGCATTTTCCATTTTGCTAAACATTGTTCAAACGTTAATGTGGCAAATTGCAAAATTGCTTTTTGCAACTTCTCTTGTTCTTCCGCTTTATGACAGGCCGATAAATGAACCCCTGCATAGCCCAATTGCTGACACATTAAAATTTGTAAGGCACAGCGAGCATAGACATTTTGTTCAGCTTGTATGGCATCAGTTTGCTGTTCTTGTTGCAGAAAATTTAATACATCTGCTGAAAGCACGATGCCTGCGATTTTTTGCTTGGCCATAAAACGGGCACGGGCAAATGTCAGCGGCATGACACAAGCCAGTACAGGTACACGTGGATAGTATTGCTGCATATAGCGTTGGTAACTGCTCAACACATCCATGTCAAAGCCCAACTGTGTAATCACATAGTCAGCGCCAGCTTGAATTTTTTTATTCAGTTTAAAATACTGCGCATCCTTTTCTGCTTCTGCATATTTAAAAGGATTAAATGCTACCCCTAAATAAAACCCGCCATAGTCTTTGGCTGCCATGACTTGATTGACCGACTCTAAATAACGGCTCCGTAGAGTCGGATCATTTGCCCCATCCTGATGCTGCTTGAGTTTATCGCCACTGAGCAAAAGTAAATTCTCTACCCCGTGCTGCTGAGCATCTTTCAGAAAAGTTTGAAAATCTGAGATATCTCGACCTTTCCCCGAATAATGCAGAATTTTTTCAATGCTTTGAGGGTAGTCATGCAGCGCTTCTAGAGGAGCAATATCCGTGTCACTTTGTACACGGTCAGCCAATGTCATGCACACAGGAAAGCCCGCAAATGTCGTTGGGACCAAATGCGGTTTTTGCGTCGTTAGATATTCAAACGAGATACAAAATTGGCGTTGCATTAGATATTGGGAAAATAAAGACATAAAGGCAGGCAGTTAAATTTGCTGAGAAACCATACAATAAAGTTTATAAAATTATAGATTAATCACATAAAAATTTAAATTACTTAAGCCACACTTCCAACTCATTCTGGCTTGACTTTGAATAAGCCACACTAGCAAGACCATGCCCCAAACCACAATTTATGCTAATATTGCGCGCGTCTTGAAATGCGGTTTTTTTCATCGTATTTCAGACAGCTTTTGGTATTTCTTCACCATTTTCCATTTCGTTCTTCCATCTTGTTCTTTTAAGGCGTGTTTTTTTAATGACTGATCTCCAACCCATTGAAAATAAACTTCAACCACGAATTAGTGTTGCGCCGATGATGGATTGGCAATAAATATAAAATAATTTCAATTTATTCAATAATTTATAATTCTTATGAAAACCAATAGTTGCAAAATAGTTGCAAGAAAAACAAAAAAGATGCCCTCAGTCCGAAGACCAAGGGCATGCATAAAATTGGACCACTTACTTATAACGCTTGCTATTAAATACGGACTTTGCGAAGTCAATAAACGTGATAATCACCTTCGCCCAGCGTTCCCAATTTTGTCCTAAATCAGTCACTAATGATTTAACAAAAGCCAATACCCATTCTTTTTTATCAGCACCTGAGTCGCGCTCTTTTTCAGCTGCATCCATAGCATTGACAGTCGTTTGAACGATTTCACGACCAACACCATAAGCATCCACAATTGGAGAAAGTGCGCTTGCAATAGTTAATGCTGCCATGTGTTATGCCCCTTTTTCATATTCAATTAGAACTTTGGCCACAGCTTTTGCTGCGATCCAATAACGTGCCTGAAATGCTGCCAATTCAGCTTCATTTGAAATGAAACCTAATTCGACAATCAAACCACCAGCATTGATGTATGCCAGACTGCCACGAGCCGATTTGCTCTGATCAATCCATCCATTATCACCACGCAATCGACTACCTAAAGCACTGGCCACGGCTGCCGACAAGTCCTGAGCTAATTTCTTATCACGAGGCAGAGCAATTGTTTCAATTCCGTTTGCCTGCTTTGAAGCTGCTGCATTCATGTGAAATTCAACCGCAACTGATGATCCCTTAATCACTTTCAATGCAGACGATAACGGATCATTTTGAGTACCTGTGCCATCCGTTCGAGTCGTAATTCCTGCCTCACGCAGATAATGCACTACAGCATTACGGAAACTTGTCACAAGCTCAGATTCTTTGATCTTGCCATTTACTGCACCAGGATCTGTATTACTATGCCCTGCTGTAACCGCAACAAAACCTAAAGCAGAATTTTGGTGCAAATTTGGTTGATAAATCTTGCGACCAATCCACCCCAACCATACGATCACCACACCTGTAATAGTGGCATGGTATTCAGTTGGAATAACTTTAAAATCTACTGCCCATTGCAAGCCTGGAATAATCACAAGCAATAAAAAAGCCCCCAACATTGGGAGCTTAACGGAAAGATACTTCCAGACATTTTCGTCTATAAATTTCATTTACTGTCCTCACGATGGCTTTGCATAATTGCCATATCTTGTTTGAGTTGATTAATCGAATTGATGGTCCATGTACCGCCTGAGATCGCCACACCCAGCACAAAACCCAAGCCCCACTTAAGCATTGAGATCGCACCCTGATCTTTAAATTTCTGCTGTTCAAGTAATTCAACCTTGACCCGCATTTGCTCCAAAGCAGCGTGATACCCCTTATTGAGCGTATTCGCCTCGACAAGTTGCTCAGTAACTTTCTGCAATTTGTCAGAGACTTCATTTAACTTTTTCCAAAGCTGCGCGCTTGGCTCATTCACAACTGCCCCCTAATTTTTAGCAATAAAAAAAGCACCTCAAAAGGTGCTTTATGGTTGAAAATTTTATTTGAAAACTTTCGAAACAGGCTTTGTAAGATTTGCAATAATCGATGAAAAAACATGTTCTTTAAGAATCATGCACGTTGCTATCGATGCAGCAAAACATACCAATACCAATACATATCCAGACTGCGTAAATTCAATAAATTGTGCAACCAACAAGATGATAAACCCATGGAAAAGATATATTGACAGACTATTGTTTCCCAAGGCTTTAAGAAAATCAGGTAAAAATACAGACACTCGAATTAATGAAATAACAGCTAAAAATGAAATAACTAATAAACATAATTTAATGAAAATTGCATAAATATAATTGTGACCAAAATCATTAATATTAGAAACCCCAAACAACCATTTCGGATTTATTTCGACAAAATAGCTAGCAAAACAAATAACTGTCAAAATAAATGGCGATAGTAAAAGAGTTATCTTCTTAGCCCTTACAACGTTGCACAATTCTTTACCATAGAGCGCACCAGCAATAAAAAATGGTAAGAAAGACAAAGTACGCCCAATTGAATATGGGTAATTATCTGTACTAACCAATCCTATATAAACAGATAAAATTATAGATGCGATCATAGCTTGCTTATATTGCATAAGAATTGGTGTAATCAAACAATAAATACTTAATGTGAACATAAACCACATGATCCAGTACGGCCTATTGACCCACTTTTCAAAACTCCCCCCCCCTGAGATTAATAAATCAAAGATGATGTATAAGATTTGAAATACAATAAAAATTGCAAAGTATCTTGAAAAGCTGTTCTTCCAATTTTCTGCTTTAAAAAACATTCCAGAGATAAATATAAAAGCTGGCATATGAAACAAATAAATAGATCTTAAAAAAAATCCTGATGCTTCATCATCCCAACCTGCGTACCGCTCTAGAAAATGACCAAAAACAACAAAAAATATAAGTATTCCCTTCGTTTTGTCTATCACGTCATCTCTAGCAACAGTACGCATAATCACCTCATATTCTTTAAATTATCTTGTCAACCACTTAATAGTCTCATTAATTGTATCCTTCGTCACCTGAGTAAACTGATTAAACATGGCACCAATGAACGCAATTTTTGCAGGGAAAGGACTACCATCTAAGTTCAAACTGCCCTTTTCAGCAACAACAATTGAAGCATGCCCATCTGTTTGATTTCTATAAGCAAGTATCACGGCACCAGGTGCGACACTGCCTGTTGTGTAACAACTATAATCGACACCAGTGTATGGCGGGCTAGAATCAGGCAAAGTAATCCCGACTTTTGCAAAGATATTTGCATAATCAGCAAAACGATAAATTGAATTGTCGCTTTTCCCTGTTGTAAGCATGCTCGGTAAAAGCCGAAGTCGAATCGACCATGTATGCGGATTCTGGCCAGTTCCTGCATGATTGGAGCAAAGAACTGGTATGCCTGCATTAAACGCTGCCACTATTACGTTAGACTCTGCTTCGGATGCTTTTACTCGAGACCCGATTAACAAGTCATATTGCAATGCGGATTCCAAAGTAAATGTCCCACTTGCAACTATTGTCACAGTGTGTCCGTATGTCTCAAGAACACCTTTCAGCGCAACCGGTGATGCATTCCCAACTAGATCAGTAACAATAGCAATATTTCTTGGGCCATCAACCATTGTATTTACTGTAGATTCAGCACTTATTTTTTCAACTCCATTTTTCACAGAGCCAATTCGCACATAATACTTTTTACCAGTCTCAATTGTAGTATCAAGATACGTTCTCACATCTGCAGACAGAATAGCTTTAGCTGTAGGTAAGTCATTTACATCTATCGGTGTTTCAGAGCAGTAGTAACGCTGCTCATCAACAAAACCATCTAATTTCCAATTTAGTTCTAAACGATTAGTCATTTTTAAACTCAACTGCTAGATCATATGGTGCTGAGAAGAATTGCGATAACTCAACAATGTATTCAAATGGTTGTAAGCAATCGTAATCATCCCTGACCGTTTTCAGCGTGATTTTTAAAAAGCGAGTATCAGCTTGCATTGTTGAAATTGCCATCGTGTAACTCGTTGCACCTGTTACATTCTCATTTGAAGTCGCAAGCTCAATTTGATTTTCATCAAGTTGCGATAAAATTAAATGCGTCTGTGTATTTGCTTCGATCAAGACATCATTATCAAAGAAACTTAATGGTGTGCCCCCTGTTTCTTGCAAACGATTACGATCAGACCAAGTCAAAATTAAGTCTGTCTCAATTTCTTCTGGATAATACTCGCCATTAATTTTTACATTCGCAGGTGGATACGGACGAATTGCACGCGCAACACAAGTCAATTCATGCGCAGTTGCATTATTAAGCTCAAGAACATCAGATCCGGTTAGAGTAAGCGCTTTGAGAGATAGAAACTCCCCACTTAAATACTCTAAATCATCAATACCTGAATAATTATCCCAACCAAAGACAAAAGATCCAGGAACATGCTTTTGTGGCACCGTATCAAAACAACCTCGTTTAACAGTCAGCATATTTGTTACTGTGTCAAAACTAACAAAAGCCATGATTTCATCATCTACTTGAATTCGATGATTTGCTTCAAGCAGTTCAAACTCAGCCACATTTTCAACTTCAAAACTCGAATCCATGTAACCGATGTCATTTTTCAAAGAAGCATTTGGGCAGAAATCTAAAGTCGTTCTTTCATCGTAACCCGCACCTGCATTCACATATAAACTTGCATTTATATGTTGGTTGTTTGGACGTATTGCTGCCATTCCGACATACCCAAGTTCAGGATAATTGGAAAGCTTTGCATCAACTTCATCTTGACCGTATTGCTCAACAAGCTCAATGTATGGCACTTCAAATGCAATGGATGTCGCATTTTTTGCAGTGCTATCACCACTGGTGATCGGTGGCACATATTCAATAACAGACTGCATCGGACTACTAAAAGAGTCTTCAATCGCTTCAACATAAACTGTGTTATTGATTCCATCCCCGCGCTTAATCGTTCGAATGCGCATTACAGCTTCAGATAAACCGTAACTCACATCTGAGAGTTTAAATGGCATGCCCTCATGCCATGATTCTGAAAAACTTTCATCGACATCAAATGAAACAGATGCCAATGTACTTGAAAGCGTTTTTAGATCACGTAATGCAATACGACTTGCTAAATCGCTATTAGTAAATCCCTTATAGTCAACTGACTGAGAAATAACACCGCCCTGTTGTGCGATCCGCGCAATATCCTGAACTGTTACAGTTGAATCTTTAGCACGCTCACGATCCCAGTAAGTTACAGTGACTGAATTAACGCACTCAGCCAAAGTTCGACGTTCAAAATCAAGATTGCGAATATTACTTTCATCAAGTGAAATTAAATCGGCAACATCATAATCATCGCGTATTAAATAGAGCTTCCATTTGTTTGTGACACGATCCAAATACAGCTGCCCATTAATGTGCTCTTTAATATTATCAACAAACTCATTGATTGAAGTCGAGTCAGTCCATTTAATCGACATACCCATATTTTCATCAAAAAGTGTATCTGCTGCTTTTTTAAAAGAGACATCATCAATGTTTGATTCAGAAACACCAATACCCCAAACCTGATTTGTTAAACACTCACGGATAATGTGAGCCGGATTTATATCCCGATCAAGACCACTAGCAGCATCAAAACGCATATATTGGTAGTATCCAAGTTTTGCTCCTTTAGCCATCTGAGCATCTACAGGATCACAAATACACGTTACTCTTGCCCCATTTCTAACTTTCACTTTTATAATTGCAAAACGTTCACTGTCATCGTAATTTTGCTGAGACACCCCGTGATTAAAATAATAAGTTTCAGGTGGCTCGCTGATCTGAATCATGTAGCGATTATAAGATGCACTTGCACCATAAACGCCCCCCTTTTTAATCCAACTATACTGCCCAACTTGTTCGCCCCCAATAACGTCACGAAACTCTGTTGATGCTGTAATCGCAATACTGATTTCAAAAATCTCATTTTGCGAAATATTTGGTGAATTAATAACAAAGCTAGATGTGCCAAAATTTCCAACCGGTACAGATGATGATCCATTCGCACCATTAGCACCTACCATTTCCCAATTCAATTTTGCGAAATTGTAAGCAGGATTATCAGCACTAGGTGGTGGTAAAATTTCAGCTTTTACGTCATACCATTGTTGTTCACCATCATGACGTGTATGAATTCGCTTAACACGCCATTTCGAATCGGGCATATTCGGTGCTGTGCCAATGTAAACATTATCAAAAACAACAGAGCACACCCCACGATACGCAGAAATCAACCCACCAAAGGCATTGGAAATTTTTGCGCAAATACGCTGTAAAGTACTGCTTTTTTGCTGATCTGCATGTCCAAATAAAAGCTCAATATTCCCCTGAACACCACCAGACTGCTCATCACCGCCAAATAAGCTTGGCTTGTTGATATAAATCGTTTTATTTTCATTTTCTTCATTCAGATATGCATCTTTATCTTGAAATGAAATCTTAGTGATGGCATCAATTGGGCCGTGGCACAAAACAAAATGACCACTGGCAAAATACTTATAGCCAATCGTTTGCTTTTTCTTTTTAGCCATCTTCTTTAGCCCTCATAATCACTTGCTGCGCCATCGCATCATGGCCAAACAATTCTTCAAAACGCGTTATTGGCATTCCGTTATCAAAAAAATCTTTTATTTCAGCGTTGGTTAAGCCTTGATTCAAAAAAAAGCGTCTTGCTTTGATCGTACACATGCTGCAAGCACGTATATGATGAACAAAAATAAAGCCCGCTTTGTGCGGGCTGTTTTGTGATTCCATGACTCACCTATTTTTTAATTGCTCTTGGCGTACCTGCTAAAAATGCTGTGACGTTTGGTGCAACATCACAGGTCCCAAAAATGACAGGAATTGATCCTCCTTCATCTGCTTGAGTGACATCAAGTTCACCAGGTGTCAGTCTTGATTTTTGACCCTTACGCATCTGAATATATGAAAAGACAGCGACTGCAACCGCAACGACTGCGGCAATAATGGCAAACATTACACAATCCTTGTAGTTGTAGGGTTATCTTCAGGCATATACGAAAAGCCAAGAAAATTGTCCGTGTTATTGAACCGATGACATGCATTTAAAGATTTCATGCAGCCAGGGTAAACTGTCACAAAAAACACTGATTCAGATGCCACATCAAATGCATTTTGTGCATCTTGTGTCTGTTGATGAGCGTTATCGATTTCATTTTGTTTTTGATCGACAATTGCTTGAGCATCCTGTAAGTCCTGCTCATAAGTCGGACTCGCTGGATCTAAAGCATCACGATCTGCAATGGCTTCAATCAAGGCTGATGTTGCAATCGTTTCTGCATTTATAGCTTGCAGCCAAGTCTGCTTTGTCGTGTTATATGCCAACAACGCTTCATCAGTCGTCACTTGGTCAGCCAATGTATCTAAGCGACGAATTAAAGTGACTGATTGGCCAGAACTCGACTCAATTGCTACATTTACACCGGTACTGCTTTGCAACATACCAAGTCTGAAATAATTGTCATCAACAGCTAAATCACGTAGTTGCACATTCAACTTGTCTACAGATTTAACTGTTGTTTGAATGCCCCATTGTGATTTATCCAGTTTACAGCCACTGCCATAAAGATCATGACAACAAGTTCGCTGATACTTATAACGCGCACCGGCACGCCCCAAACTTGTATAGTCCGTTTCACATTTCAGCGTAATTTCTACACCATCTGGCTTAACTGCAGTAACACGCCCTTGCCACAAGGTTGAAATATTGCCAAATTGCAACTTACTCACTTTTACCAGAATATTTTCTTCAAGTGCTGAACGCAGGCAGTCTTGAGCGAATTTGCTGTTCAGTGCAAAGGTAATATCAATTGAGTTTTTTTCCAGATCACTACTTGAATCAATTGCCGATCTCGTTAATGTGATCGCTTCATAGATTATTTCGCCATCCTGAACAGACTTATCGCTCGACGTGTAATAAAACTTTGCATTGCCTCTGGTAAATTCATAAAGCTCACGACGAACTGCAGAGTTGGTTAGTGATTGAAAAAACTTGCCCAATCCCATTGCCTAAACTCCTATTTCTAAAATGGGTACCGTGACTTCTACATTTCCCGCACCTTGATAATGCAAATCGATAGAATCAGCATCTAATCGATGCAAGCCCAAATACGAGATCCGTTCGATGGATGAAGCATTCTTATTCAGTGCAGGCGAGACCGTGACCTGAACAGTACTCCCTGATACCAATGCAGATGCTGTAATGGTATGTGCTGTCCATGTTTGATTGCTTCTGACCGCAATGTGTTTACGGGCATCACCGAGCTGTTTATATTGATCCGATTCAATCAACATGACAGATGAAATAAAGCCTGTACTTTTACAGCGCATATTGGCTTCATACGTTGGCAACCAAAATGGACGATATTTGCCTTTACGTCTGAACAAAAATTGTCGGTATGCATACAGATCTTCAGCACTATGAATTACTGCTCGGTACTGCTTTGAATAACGTGCAAAATTCCAGTCTGAGTTTTGAAAAATCACACCCACTTCGTTATTAATCATGTTTTGTTGCTGCGATAGCGTTGCGTCCATACCACTGCCTGAGTAGGTAAGGCTGAAGAAATACAAATCATGACTTAAAAATTGAATTGGTTCTGATTCCAATACTTCTGGTTCATCAATGACAATGAAAATAATTGATGCTTGAGCATGTATCCCACTTATTTGACGTGAAATATCACCATTGATAAAACACAAGCGCACTGGATATAACTTTGCACCCTTAATATTAATTGCATTTTTAATAACAATCCGGTCACTTGCAACACTCAGAACCTCAACAAGTATTTGCTCAGTTTTATTCTTGAGTAACGCAAGACCACCTTCATAAAAAGAATAAATATCAGTTCTGCAAGCAATTAATGTTTGCTCAGGTAATGGCTCCCCATCTGCAACAACTTCAGGAGATACATCACCAACAAATTGAGATTCCTGAAACAAGGGAACTGCCCAGTTTTTTCGGATTCCTGCCCATTGAGCATTAAAATGCTGTGCAATTTCATTTCGTATAGCCACTGAAGAAAAACCCAGCGTTTGCCGGGCTTTATCTTTAAGCGGAGTTCTGACTTCTGTGCCATTTTTAGACTCAAACACATCAGTTTTAAACCCTAATGTTTCAGTCCCTCCAACCAAGGCTGGTGAAGTTAATAAAATAACTTCACCAAAATTTTCCGTTGTTAATTTCATGCAATCATCGCCTTAATCGAAGATCGATTGTTTTTAATGAAGTTCATGAATGTTTTGGTACCTGACGATGTACCCATAAAATCACCCACAATATTCGGATCTAAGATATTGTTGATCTGAAGACTTTGCGGTATAGCATTCTGCGCTGTTGTTGGCTGCCCTAAATATTTCGGTGTTGCTGCCATTCTAGGGCTTTCCAACTTAGGAGCATCAAGTACCAAACCACCATCTGCAAAGCCATTTTTAATAGACTGACGTAAAGCATAAAAGCCAGCTGGCCCACCCAAAGCAGCAATCTCCTCTTGAGTTAAAACACCTTCACCACGGTGAACGATACCCGCTAGATCATACTTACCACCATGCCCTGTATAACCGCCAGATGCATATCCTACTGGGCTTAATGCAGATACTGCAGCCTGAAGTAACCCCGTCTCCATGGTAGCAATACCAACCGCAGGCAAATTATATGGAAATGGTGCAGATGCCCAAGCAGCTGAAATAGCCGCATAGCTATTCATTGCAGTTGAAAATAACGCTGCACCTTTTTGAATACCGCCAAGAAGGGCATAAGCTGTGCTTGAAGAATCTACTAAGCCCATCATCATGCCCGCAAAATCAGCCCCATACTGAGCACCATAAGCCATTTGCATTCCTAAGCGCTGCTGCTGATATTCTTCTTCAGTAATCAACATTTGTGCACGTGCTTCTGCAAGCAAATCTATGTCTTGCTGATATGGAGACTTTTCAAGCCCCATCATGGACTGATAATCAACCCAAACCTGTTCACGTTCTGAGTTTTCTTCTACCCCCTGCTGAATATTCGCCTGCTTTACCAGCCCATTTTTCATCTCTGGTGAGTATTCTGCTGTATTGAGAATTTCCTCACGCACTAAAGCATAATATTCACTGGCATAGGCCTCAGCAGACATATATGCCTTCTTAGTTTCAAGGAGCTGCTTTTGCTCTTTAAGCTGAGCTTCCTTCTTCTCCAAAGCATATTGTTGATTAAGCGAAGCTATTTTCAATTTTCTTTGATCATCACTAAGCTTTTTGTCCGCAATAACTTCTTGCCGCTTAATCTTAAACGTGTTTTCAAGCTTCTGTTGATCAGTTAAATTATGCTGAACAAGGTCATAATCATTCTGCATGGAAATGAGCTTTTTCTCTTGCTCATAGCGGGTTTTAGCTGCAGTAAAATATTCCTGACTTACACCTGCCTTAGTTAGCCTCTGAACCTCTTTTTGATAATCGAGCAGACGCTGATCATCACTAGAAGCGTAGTCATATTTAATCCGCTCACGCTCTTCTAGAACCTTGTTATATTCACGTTCAGCTTTTGATAACGCTGATGTTGCTTTAGAGCTTTTTTCTTTAGCTTTAGCATTATCTTCAGCCTGTTTAGTATTTACTTTCAAGCCTGCACTATTTTGCTGAGATGTTGCTGTGGTTTTCAAAATCGCTTGCGTCAGTTTATTTTGCGCACTTGCAGTGCCAGCAAAAGCATCTATCGCTTTTTTCCCGCTGTCTAAAGCAGTATCTGCAATAGCTGACCATGACTGCTTTACAACACCTGCACCATTTTTAAGAGCATCAACTGCCCCACTAAATGAACCTGCTGTCACTACACCATATAGTGTTGAGCCAACGTTAATCAGTTGGACCATAGACTCGCGAGAAATCACAAACAATGTTTTTAATACACCCGCAGCAGTAACTACAACTCCAGCAAATGCATTCATGCCAATGCTTACAATAGATACCCCACTATCCAAGCCAACCGCTGAATTTGTGGTATCAACAAACAATCCCATTAAGTTAGATACTGCTGGCATCACAGCACTTACAAGTTGATTTTTCATACCTTGGAATTGAATATCAAGAACTTGCGTTTGTGCTGCTAACAGTCGTGATTGCTCAATACTTTCTTTTGTTTTAAGTACGCCAGCCTCTTCAAGTGCTCTTCCGTACTCTTCTAATAATTGCCCATTTTCGGCAAACAAAGGAGCCAGGTTTCCCAAATCAGATGCCAAACTTTCAAAAACAAATCGACGCTCTTGACTAGTGACACCCAGTTCATCCATTTTATTATTTAAAAGCTGGATAGCTTCAACACCATCTTTACCTTGTAATGTTTTTGCAAATGATCTGATTTGATCCTCAGTCATCTTAGTATTATTTTTCAGTGCATCAAAAAAGTCCGCAGCACCACCACCCTCAGTTGCACTAAACTCACCCAATTTTTCTTGAACGTCAGCAAGAATAGAGCCAAGCTGATCTTGTGAAACGCCAAAACCTAAAGATGCTTGTTCTAAAATTTGAAAATTCTGCACACTGGTGTTAGCACGGTCTGCCAGCATTTGCAGCTGTGCATCTGCTTTGGCTGTTTCTATCGACATTTGTATCAATGCACCAGCACCAATTAAAGCACCACCAACAGCCATGCCAGCCAATGCACCACTTGCAGCAACAACCCCACCACGCAAGCCATTTACTTTACCCAATACACCATCAAGAGCAGAACCAAATTGAGAACCACCTAATGATTGATTCATCTGGTCTTTAAAATTGGAGAAAGCCTTACCCATTTTATCTGTCGATTCTTTGGCTTTGCGTTCCGCTCTGTTCATTGGTTCAACAAACTGACCGATCTGCGCTACTAAATCCAAGGTTAAACGGCCAAGTGAAGCTGTAGCCATACTTTTCTCCAGATAATAAAAAACCCTTGCATTAAGCAAGGGTTATATACACATCAAATATTGGTATTAGAAATACTAATTAGGTTTATTAAAATGGCTATTGGGAATAGGTAGTGTAAAACTACTCCCCACCATACTGCTGCATTGCCTCTTCAAAACTAATCTCAGGCGCATCATGGTGCGGTAAAAAGTCATATTCATCTTCAACCTGAAAGCCTTCTGCCTTGGCATACATAAATTTCAATCCCGCCAAGACTTCTTCAAACCTCAGTCCAAAGTTTAAGCTTCCTCTGCGGTTTCTGTATTGCCACCAGTAGATATATTCTCTGTGACTAAGGTTTCGCTTGGCTTCGGCAATGGTTCTGCCTCCAATGCCATTGAGGACAAGCTCTGCCCAGAATTCTTCTCCTTCAAACTCTGCTTCGCTGTAACCTTTCCCAAAAAGTTCTTCTTCAAAATTTCTGCCCAAACTGCATCAATCAACGGCTTGCTAAAGTGCTGACGAATTTCAGCTTCGGTAAATTCAGGTTCACCTTCCTCATTTACAATACAATCCGCTAGAATACTGGCCAAAGCTTCCTTCTTTTCCTGGTTGGCTTGCATCTGTGCGATGGCGGTTGAATAATCCATAATTTTAATATGGGTTTCAAATTCGCAAGGCTCACCACTCACCATAATTTCTACGGTTATTTTTTCGGGTGTATCTATTAAAATGCCTGCTTTAATATCGGCTAAGCTCAATTTTTTTTTCATGATTTAATCCAAAAAATTAGCCCCTTTCGGGGCTAGGGTTTAAGCAGTTTCACGAATCCATTCAACTTTGGTGCTACGCTGAATAGTGACTGTAGTTTTCACTACGGTATTGGCATCAATATCCATCGGGAAAGAATCGATATAACCCGTGAATTTATTCCAACTACGACCATCAGGTAAAGTCACTGCACCTGTTAAAGCTTCCACTGTTGGTACAATACTTTTTGCCTCACCTTTATTTTTACCTGCCCACCCGACAATAAATGTACGCTCCTTACCTGAAACTTCTAAATCATATAAACGACCATGTGAAGCCTCTTTCGGATCTGCATTTAACTCAAAAGTTGCTTGGCCGGTATCTTTTAAGCCACCTCCTTCCATGTATTTCTTACTTTCTTCTTCATCCAAAGGTGTTACTTCGATACGTTCCTTTGAATCAGTACCAGGCTTAAAATTCAAAGCCCCAACAACTTTTACAAGCTCAAATTCGCCTGGTGTGGATTTAGATTCATCAACTACCCAGATGTCGGTACCCTGTGTACGTCGTGCCATAATTTTCTCCATAAAAAAACCACCTATTTGGTGGCTTTCATTTAGTTAAGGTTCTTCTAACCATCGGCTTTCAATCCGAATACGGTACAAATTGACTTCTGGCTCCAACTCGCAGCCAGTAAAATCCTCAATAGAACAATTTTCTTCAATAACTTTGCGCACTAACTTGGCAATTTTCCGTGTAGCACCTTTATCTGTGGCATAAATATCAATTTGCACATATAGCGCATCCATATCTGATACCCCAGATAAATACTGCTCTGGATCTGCACTGATAATCTGCCAACATACATAAGGCGCATCATTCATGTTGATGGCATCAAACTCACCAACTTTTAAGCCAACACCATCAGAAAGCAATGTTGCCAATTCCGTATCGACTGCACATAAATCATATAGCGGGATAATAAGCATTATTTAATATCCCTCATCAAATCAGCTTGTAACTTTTCAGCAAAGGCATCTGTCGCATTTTGAATATTAGATTCCAATGCTGGGCGCATATAGGGCTGTGCTCTGGTTTTCGATGTCCCAACCTCCACTAGCCAAAAATGTTTGGTGTCATTTTCCACAGGGGTGTAATGCGGATTTGGCTGTCGTGGCTTGCCTTTACGTTGCACATTTTTATTACTTCGCCAAAACTGACCACCTCCTTTAACACCAATACGGACTTTTGACGAATTTTTATCACTGGTTTTACCTGCACGTATAACCAAATTTTTGGAAATATCAGCACTGGTTTTAGGATCATCAATTTTTTTAGCATTGTCCTTGGCAGATTGTAAAACGGGCTTTGCAGCTGCTCGAAGTGCTTTTTTTACATGTTTTGTGGCTACATTTTTGGTCATTTCATCCATTTTTTTAAGGGCATCTTCTAAACCCTCAATTACGAATCCTGCCATACATATGCCCCCAACTCACAAGCCAAAGTGACATATTCACGCCCGGTTTTGTTATCACGTAAAGGCGCAATAATGCGGTAATAAAGCCCATCACATAACAAACGACAGAGCGACCAATCAGTATTTGGTTCAATATCGTCCTGCCGTAGCACAATACGGGTTGCTATCACTTTTTGATCTTTTCGTGCAGCAATGAAATCACGGATTGACGCATCTGTTATGTGACCATAAATAGGAAAGATAGTGGTCCAGACAGTTTCTCGGTCTCCGCTACCATCAGGTTTTATAACAGATTGTTTTCTTTGCACTTCAATGTATTGATTTAAGCTTCCTGTTTGCATTGAAATTCACTCCAGGTTTCAAAAGCAATTTGCACGACTAGAATCCGGTACATCTGCTGATCTCTCAAAAACAAACGCTCACCATGAATAAAAACCAGTTGAGAATAGAAACTCTTATTTTTAAACCATTGTTCAAATTCTACATGCATGTCACACCCCCATTTTTCGGTATGGCAGCATGTACATTTCAACTGCTTGATTGACGTATAAGTTGACTTCAGTTTGAGCTGCTCGGTTCTCATACATATCAGTGATGATCAACAAGGCAGCAATGGTCAAATCTTCATGTAATTCACCATTGACCGTCACTTCTTCAAGTGGTCGATCTAAGAAATTTTGAATATGTTTTAAAGCTGCTTTGGTGAGTAATCCGATGTAATCATCATCACGGTCATGTAGAACACGTAACTGTTTTTTGACAATGTTGGGGTCAATTAAATCACTCATAAAAATAGCCTTTTTGCGACACGAAAAGAGTTAAAAAAAAGCACCCCGAAGGGTGCTTTTGATGAATCTAAATTAAGGTGCTGGACCTACAACCACAGTGCCAGATGAAGTCAAACCAGCCAAAGTTGTAGTGACTAAAGCCTGATCACCTTCATCAACAGGGTTCGGTGCAAAGCTAAATTGACCTGATTGACCTACGAGCTGAACACCCACAGCCACACCGTCAACAGTTACCGTAACCACACTGCCTTCAGTTGCTGTACCTTCAAGTTTCGCATCTGTATTGGTTGTTACCACTGGTGCATTTGGTGCATTTCCAATTGCAGGCAATTGACCTGCCACACATGCATCAGGCAATACCACTGCGCCTGAACCATCCATTTCAGCAAGAATGGTGACTAAGTTTTTAGTCACGTTATTGCCGTCTTCAGTAGAGACAACGATAGTAACATCTGAGTCTAAATAACCTTCATAAGCCATGCTCAGTGGGCCACACCAGTATTTACCAACTGGCATCGTTGCACTAAAGATAACCGGCACACCCCAAATTACAGGCTGAACTGCTGCACCTGGTGCGCCAAATACGTAATGACCATCAGTGCCTTTAATACGTTCGATGCGTCCCCAATCTTCAGGGTTCAAAATGATACAGTCAGGCTGAATATAAGTTGCAGCCGCTTTGTATTTCGCTTTGTTTAAAACATCGATTGCTGTATCAGAGTGGTGAACATCTACAGTTGTATAGTTCAATGGCTCTAATAAACCGCTAAAGATTTTTTGCTGACCTTGCGCTGGTTTATGACCATTCACAACATAATATTCGAGCTTTAAGCGAACGCCATACGCCAAACGTGTTTCGATATACACAGCAAGCTGTGACATATTTTTAAGCGCTTGCTTAGATACACGTACAAAGTGAGCAATGGTACCTACGCTTAATTGAAGCATACCAAGTTGTAATTCAGATTCAGGCTTATCTTCAGCTTCAGGAATAATACCCGCCAAGAAGTTTGCAGTCGTTTCACGTAAGTAATAAGCCGTTTCAGAATCAGCAGGAATCCAGTTGATCAAATCAATGATATTTAATGGACGATATGCAGCTGTACGACCTGTGATGTCTTTTGCATCAGCGGCATTGCCAACTTTATTTGAAATGCCAGCAAGTGTGATGATGTTACGCGTTTTAATACCTTCAAACGTGACAGAATCAGACACTGATTTTGAACGAGAATACATGATCGAAGCCTGATCCACAGCATCCTTGTTACGAATAAGAATAGCTGCAATATCTTCCTGATCTTCTTGACGCAGATTTTTAGCTTGGTTGACCAGATCATTTTTGATTTGTTCAATATCTGATGCAATGCCTTCAATCTGTTTTGCACGGTTTGCCAAATCCGTAGCTAAATCGTCAGGAACATTTTCCAATGCTTTTTCTTTTTTCTTAATCAGTGCATCTAATTCACTGATTTGAGTACGCAACTGGAGAGATAACTCATCCAAATTTGCAGGCTGACCACCTTGAGCATTACGCATTTGAATAGCACCGGCAGCTGCACCATGGTTTAACTTCGCGTTCATAACTTTTCCTTTTTGCAAAAAGAAAACCGCCCATATAGGCGGCTCATATTTAAAAATTAAATGGTTTAAAATTTTGGTTTAAGCAAGATCACTCACCCATGACAACGGGCTTTCGACTTTCTTTTGTGGTTCAACTGGTTTTGTAAACGTTTGGATTCGATTGATTAAATCGCCAATTGCGTCATCACCAAAACCACGCCCTTTGAGTAATGCTTTCATATCATCCATGGACTGCACTCGACTCAATTCAGCATCAGTCGTTCGGGCATCACGATCCGAAGGCTCATCACATGCCGAAATCTCGTAAATATCACCACGATGAATTCGAATGTAGTTTTCGCCTACAACCTCTTCAATATCCATTGGATTTGGTTCATAGAATGAAATCGAGAAGCCATCGATGGTACCGTGTTCAAGCATGGCGCGAACTTGATCAGCAAGCCAAAGCCCTGGTGTCAGTTCACCAATCACTTTCAGACCAATTTCGTCCTCTTCAATGCTGATCCACTTACCGATACGTAATGCCATGGCTGGATTGGTATAGCGATAATTCCACCATCCATGGTTGTAATACATGTGAACGACTTTAACGCCCGCTTTCACTGCATTCACTAAGTCAGCAAATGCACCTTTCACCCATTGTTCACGATGTGAATTGATACTAGCCCACTTAACGGCATAACCTTCAAAGCGAAAAGTAGTACTGCCCTCTTCAGCAGGAACAATACGCATTTCCTGTGGTGCCAATTGTAAAAAACGACATTTCACATCTGGCAGATCCACACGCGGTTTTTCACGCATTTTTAAACGATTACTTTGTTTCATTAACATTCCCCTGTGGCGTTTGAATCAGCCGATCCAACGGCACAAGATTCGCTGCAACCAACAACTGATCACCATTTTCTTTAACTGGGTCGCCTTCCTCACGACGAATTTCGTTGATCGTAGACTGCCCATTGATAATTCGTTTTGAGTTGATCTCAACACGGTCTTTAATTGAAGCTCTCAGCAAGTCTTTGATCTTGAATTCGAATTCGTATTTATCCCAATCGATACGTTCAATCAGGTTTAAACGAATCGATTCTTCAATACGTTCAAAATAATGGCGCAGACCGAAACGATAGAAAGCATCCACCAACTCAGTGATACCGCTACCCCATGTCGTCGATCCATTCGTATCATTCACTAGGACACTAGGGACACCATAGAAACGACAAATTTCTTCAACTGTGAATCGACGGTTTTCAAGAAGTTCAATATCTTCAGGTGTCAAAGACATTTTATTGAATGTCAAACCACCCTCTAAGACTGGTAAAAAGAATTCATCTCCATAAATCATGTCGGTGAACTCTTCACGAAGACCATCTCGTTGTTCTTTTTTCAGTCTGACTTTTGGATCAGTGCTCAAATAACCATGTGGTTTTGCACCGTTTTCCATGATCTTGCCAACTTTGTCATCTGTCGCAAGGCCAATCCCAATTGTTCGTGCTCCATACGCCAAAGGCGACATCCCCACAAGGCCATTGCCAAATAATTTGATGTGCCAAATTTCTTTGGTTGTCAGTACTTCCTTTTTACCGTTGAAATAGGAAACGTGATATTCAACTTTGCCTCTGTCATTCAACTTTGGGGTCACAACCCCATTGTTTATGACCTCAAGCTGAATTAATTCCTTGTGCCAATAATATTTTCGAACATAAGCATTTCCATTGATCAAATTCAGCATCAAGGTTTCTTTAAACTCGATACATGTTTGATGATCGTTTGGCTTATTTCGCAAAAGCTTGATCAGCTCATGGTCAAATACTTGTGTTCGGTTACGGCTTTTATCGAAAGTAAACATTTCAATGGGCAAACTTGCCACCGTTTCAGCCAAAATCTTATGGCAAGCAAATACAGCACTGAGTGTCATTGCCCGATCAAATGTTGCAGTTCGAGCAATATTGCTTTGACTACGTGGTGAATCGAAAATCACACCGCGCTTAAATCCATCTGGTCCAGCACTTCGATTCCCGACTTCACGTTCTTTAAAAACAGCAGATTGAATTCTGTCTTTTTCAAGACAGAAATTCAGCCGATGTTTTGCTACTTTTGCACTTGTCTTCATCGTCGTACCGCCACAAAATTATTCAAATAATCATCAACATCCCAATCGGCATCACCTTCACCTGGTACCAAGTCAAAAACGTCCAACTTATCCCAAAGCATTGCCCGTGTGCCACCGATAATCGCTGCCACACCTGCGTCAATTTTTCGTGCTTTATCAGGCTTACGTGGGAAAATGTTGCTGTTGTTATCTTCTTTGACTTCAATGTTGCAAATACACCAATGCAGCACGGGATTGCCATCATGATGAAGCCGTCCATCACGGATCAACTCTTCCATCCAACGCATGCCGATACTCAAGGGATTGACCTTTTGAGGAACTTCAATTGCTTCTAAACCATCGGCAATCAAATCCTGCCCGAATTGCGCTGCATTCCATGGGTCAAAACCAATTTCATACATATTGGCTTGCAAATGACTTTCGATCACATCTTTATAAATCTGTGAAAAGTCAGTGACGTTCCCTGGCGTTTCAATCAGATGACCGCTTTCGACCCAATCCAAATATTCATCTGGACGTTTCTGACCGTCCATTGCACGTCTTTGATTTACCACGTTGGAGTTGATGTACTGATGCGCAAAAATATACCAATGCACACGCCCATCAATCAGTTTAGGGAACCATTTCACATAACCTGCCAAGTCCATTTTGCTTGCCAAGTCTAAGCCACCAAAAGAAATACATCCTTTAAAATCATCTTCAGTGACGCTCGGATCTGCAATCAACTCCCATTCACTCGAAGCAATCCAACTGTCTGCCCCTTGCACCCATTCATTCAAACTTTTCTGTCTAAATCGGCTTTCTTCAGCAGCGGTTTTGATCTTCTTGTATTTGCCTTGCAAGTAATTTGTGTCAAACGCTACGCCCATACTCGGATTCGCTTTTGGCCAAACATCAGGATTGCGCCAATCATCACCCTTATCGATGGTAAAAATGATGCCGAAATAACGCTCTAAATTATCTTTACCATACAAAATATCGACAACTTTGCAGCGCTCACGCCAACAGACCCCGATTTTATTACTGCCTGCTGTGGTAATACCCAAAACTAAAGGCTCACGACGAGCAATGACACCATCTGCCATGATGTCGTAAGTTTCAGAATCTTTATGCGCATGAATTTCGTCAAGAATGGCACAATGGACGTTTTTACCGTCCTTACTGCCTTCTTTGTCTGTCGCAATCGGACGGAAAATACTGTTGTCGTTGCCAGTGGTCGAACGGATCTCATACTGAGTCGTTTCAATACCAAATGTTGCTCTTAATTCAGCATTCAGCAGTACCATCTGTTTGGCATCCTGCCACACAATTTTTGCTTGGTCATAATTGGCAGCTGCTGCATAAACTTCAGCACCCGCTTCACCATCACCGCATAACATGTACAAACCAATGGCAGCAGCAAGGGTAGATTTGCCGTTTTTCTTAGAAATTTCGACATAAGCATCAGTAAAACGTCTGATACCATCCTCATCTTCCCAGCCGAAAATGTTACCAACAACGAACACTTGCCAAGGATCTAAGATGAAATGCTTACGCGCTAAGGCACCTTTCCAGTGATGCAAATTTTCAATGAATGAGCACACATGATTCATGCGTTCTTCATTGAATGAATATGGAAAATCGTGGTCGTTTTCTTGGCGTTTTAAATCATTTAGAAAACGTTTTACTGCTAATTTTTCAAACTTTCCTGCAATTCGTACACCTGTTTGCACGTCTTTGCAGTACTGGTGCATGATTTCTAAATAATTTCTTTCGCTCATGATCGTCTACGCACTGTAAATGCACTCTCTGTTTTCACTGGTTCAGGCGTTTCAAACCCAAGACCCAATTGCTGACTCTTATCCGTCTGAGCACCACGCATACCACTTCGAGAAGCTGGAGTCAGACCAAATTCTTTGGACAGTCGCAAAATGTCATCATGCAGTCGGTTCCGTAATGTGAACCACACTGATTGGACCTTAAATTTATTCGGAGTCGTGTCAACGTAATCATCGACACTCTGTAACTTGGCCAAAACAGCCTCATAGTCAGAAATATTTCGGCACAGCAATGTAAACGCTGCCCCATCCACTTCACTCAGCAAACCAACTTCAACAAGTTTTGGTCCTAAATCTTCCCAGACTGCATTTGCAACTTTGGTCAAGCCTGCAGGCTTAGGCGGGATTTTCGCTTTTACTGCTACTTTCGGTTGCAGTAGTTCAGATCCAGCTTGGAATGTGAAATCTTTATCAGTCATAAATCACCTCTGATACCCCCCTCCCTTTTGATTTTTTCTCACGGAGAGAAAATTTCATGGGGGGGCGGTCTTTAGCGGGAGGTCGGTTTAGACTTTTGACCCCATATCCCCTTGAATATTTTTAAAATGTGAAAAATGCAGTTGCTGTATCTTCATGCCGTTGGATACTTCGAGAATTTTTTCATTGAGCACATCGAGCACTTCCCATTGATCCTGATCAGTACAACCAAGTCGGCTGAGGATCACATCATTTGCAATGGTCACTGTGTCACCAACTTTGAAAGGATTCATTCGATCAGGATCTATCACAGGCTTATTCACTACTGGCATCCAAGCACCGCGATCTTCTGATGCAGTCTTGATGTTATGGTGTGTTTCACATAACGGTTGCCAGTTTGATTTGTTCCAGAACAGATCCTTATCACCCTTGTGTGGAATGATGTGATCGACCACCGTTGCTGGCATCACATAACCTTTGCGACGACACTCAACACACAGCGGATGTTCCAACAAAAATTGGTCACGATGTTTTTTCCACTCGGCATCATAGCCACGTTGATGTGCAGTCCCGCGATCACGATCACGTTGCTTCACTCTGCTCTGATGTTTGTCGCAATATCCTTTGTTCGATGCAAAGTCTTTACAGCCCGATGATAGACATGGACGCTTAGCTTTCTGTGGTGCTTTGTTCATGTTTCACCGGAGTAACTTTGATGGAACGTTTAATAATTAATTCACGCAGTTTCTGTGTTGCTTTCAGTTGAATGATCTTGTCCACTGCATGAAGCGCTGTGAGCATTACCATTCGACGTTTAGGCATCTGCACTGAGATGCGAACGATCATCTGATTGTTTGCCATGCGGTCATCCTTAAAAAAAGACTGTATGCCCTGCCCCGCGCCTGACATACAGCCATAAAAAAAGAGCCTCTGGGGAGAGACTCTTAAGAACTTACAGCGCTTTAAATACAGTTTTGCATTGTGGAGAAATGTAGTTTATTTCTGGCTCACCTGTCAATACATAAAATCAACTTTTAGGTGATTTAATATATTTCATTATCCATCAGTTTATTTATTTGTCTCTTAACCTTTTGCATTGCATCCTTCAAATCAACCGCTATATCTTTTCGATAATCATCAATCAAACTGCCAACCACTCGTTGGATCTTCATTCGAGACAATCCAGCAAGAACAGCACGGTTTCTTTCAGATGGCTTGTATGTTGCTGGACATGCGAACAGTTCAATCAATGCAACACGCAATGCAGTGGCATGATCAATATGATTTTGATAGCAGTATTCAGCCTCAAGTACCTGAGCCTGTTCAGTAATCACTTCAATCGTATTGTCACCGAAGGCATACATACGGATCAACTTCGCTTGTTTTGACGATAAACGTGCATAACTGATCGCCAGTAATACATCTTCACGGGTCAATGCACCAAAATTACCGCCACCGATTGCATCGAAATTTGTTGTTTTTGGATTTAACAAACGCAAATATTTTTCCATGATCACTATCCTTGTTGATTTTTTAAGCTAGTGTTACGGGTAAAGTCTATTTTGTTACGGCATAACTTTGATTTGTTACATGTAAAAAAATTAAAAATATAATAAAAACAAAGGTTGTTACGGGTGTTACGGGTGTTACGGGCTGTTTCCTCGCACGTAAGAAAAATATTCTTATCTTTAGAAATAAGAATTAGCAGATTGAATAATTTTTTTTTCACGCGTGCGCGCGCGCATAAGCACGTAACAGGTGTAACAAGGTCGCTGAAAGTTAGATGGTGTAAGGCTTTGACAGTGTTACGGGGTGTTGATTTAACCCGTAACAGACCCGTAACACCCGTAACAATTATTGATATTTTATATTGTGTTAGGGACATCATGATCTCCTTTTAACTTAGCACGGAATTCTTTCACTTGTCCACTCAGCCAATCTGCTCTTTTTACGCCTTCAGGTGGATTAGCAGTAAAGACCATGCGCCTTTGCACCTCTTTGCGTCTTTCCTGATAACCAGCTCCAGTGACAACATCCTCATAGATCCGTCCATGCCCTTTGGCCACGACACGCTCAGATGCAATCAAGTTTAAGAACTTGTTAGATGGAATCGCTTTTTCTCCATTCTTATGGCACCACTGACGATAAGCCATATACAAATCATCTGAGAGACAACAAACAAATGGATGCTCTAATAATCCTACACGCCAATCATCTAAGAATAATTTCCAGCCTGGTAAACCGAACTGAATGATTTTCTGTTTGGCCTTGGTCATTGGTGGCTCAGTGTATGGGGTGAAGTCGGCCAGATCCATCGACAACAAGTAGGTATAGAAAGCACTGATTGCTTTACTGTCAGGTTCAAGACAGTTTTCAATCAATCCTTTTAGGTCATCACCTAATTTTTGATTTGGTTCGAGTACCAAGAATCGACGGTCACGTTCTTCAATAGCCAATGGCTGTACTTCATTGGATAAGAACACACAGTTGATGTGGTTATTCTGCGAATAGCCTGACATAAACTTTTTCTCGATACGGATCTTTTCACCCGTGATCATGTGTTTGATCAGACCCATCATGCCGAACTTGGACTTATTGTTAAATATTTCTTCAAATAAGCAGTACAACTTACGCTCAGCCCAATCTGTATAAATGGATTCAAGACCATTTTGACCCAATGTGACAGAGTACTTTTCACCATAAATCCGTGTCATGATCTTTTCAAAGAATAGGGATTTACCCGAACCTTGCACGGCACTGCACAGCAAAACAGATGTATTCATTTTTGCACCTGGATGTTGCAGAGGATAAGCGAGCCATTTCATCAGCCATTCATAAGCAGCCGTTTCACGACCACATAAAAATTTGACCAAGTTAATAATTGGTATGCACAGCTCCAACGCATCGGAAGTTTGAACAATCTGATTTTTATCATCCAGCATCGGTGAAATGTCCATGCCGTCATAGGTATTGATCTGACCTTCACTGATATGCATGCTTGGGACAAAGACCAAATCTTCATGCCAAATCATGCGTTTTTCTCTAGACTTTGCCCATACATCATAAGCACCTGCCCAGTTTTCTTTCATAACATCCGTGCCGACAAGCTCACGACGAAATGTATCCCAACATGCTTTTTTACCTTCAAGCATAATGAACCTTTCGATCATCTCTTTTGCTTTGAGATGACCTTCATCCGTTGCACGTCCAGCTGCATCATCTGATGAAATGGTTTTACGTTTTGGATGTGAATTCCACTGATCAAAGACTTTCTTGCCACCTAACATGGTCTGAAATGCGGTTTTTTTCCAAATCTTTTTGCCGTAATCATCCCAAACGTTGGTTTCACCTTCGATTAAGCAGAAACGGGCAATCCATTTTTCCATTTGATTTTCAGGTGAAGGCACAGATTGAGCAGTATTTTCCTGCGAAATACCCGCGCCCCCACTTTGTTCAACAACATCGATTTGTTCAAAATCGGGATCTTGCCCCAAAAAATTGTTGGTTGCATTACTTGGGGGTGCGGGGGAAATCTGAATAGAAGAAATAGCTGAACGGATCTGCTTTCCGACTTCGTCGAGTCCGCAATTGACATGCAGATCGTTGAAGTCTGTATAGACCTTAGAATTCATGCAACTGACTCCTTAATTTTGGTGAAATCAGGCAGTACAATGATGCCACCTGTTATGGCTTGTGCTTCTTGGGCGTACTTCAAGCCTGTATCTTGTTTAGCTGAATCATCATCAGCACAGTAGACAAACACAGCATTCGGATATTTTTGGCGCAATACTGCACCCACTTTTGGTAAATTATTTGCAACGAATGAAAGCGCGACTGGATGACCTGTTGCCATGTGAATAGACATACCTGTTGCATAACCTTCAGCGATGCAGATGATGTGAGCGTCATACAAATCAGGCTGTACTTCACCGATCATGAAGAAGCACCCACCAGTACGACCTCCAGCATCAGTGATAAAAAACTTTTGGCCATCTGGTGTGATTGTTTGCACATTCCACATTTTGCCGTGCTCATCGTATGCAGGGATCAGTAAGTTACCGTCATGCGTAATCTTGATTTTAGGTTCCTTGTCTATTTGCTTATTTTTCAAATAAAGACTGAAATCACCCAAATAAGCATTGCGGAAAATGCTTTCTGCTTTACGTGCAATGTTCTCCTGAAGCTTGCGCTCAAGTTCACGCTGTTCTTTATCACGTAACTCTTTTTCTTTACGCCATTTTTCACGGTCTGCATCTGTGATATTTGACGTTGCATCAAGTCCGACAATGGCTGCAACTTCTGCAATCGTGTCTGGAAACGATAAATGTGTGCATTTTTGGATAAGACTGAAGCCGTCACCAGCGCCACAGTGCTGGCATATATAATCACCATTGCCATTTTTATCGTCATAACGAAAACGATCACGACCACCACATGCCGGACATGGTGTTTTTTTCTTAAATCGCACATCGATATTGAATCTTGGAAAAATCGTATCGGCCCAAAGACCTTGCGCTTTGGCTTTAACGTCATCCAATTGGAATCTAGGCTTTACCATTACGCCACCTGCTCACGCTGTTTTTTGACCATCGCAAGCAAAGATGTCGCCACTCGAACAAGATCCAGTACTTCCTGGTAAATCTCGTTTTCTTCAACCTTAGTGATCCGACCGTCTGCTACTGCATTCGCTATCGACTGAGCTAATGCACCCTGCTCTTTTGCTAGTTCACCAACTCGACTTAAATAACTCACCTGATCGAAATTTTCTGAAACTTTTGGAAATTCAAACCAGCCCGCATTGCCATGAATGGCACATATACTATCCATAATCCCTGGATCACGAGTTTCAGCAAGTACTGCTTCAAGATGATAAATATTGGCCTTATGGGTAGTGGTAGTAGGACATAGGGAATTTCTAAAAGTGGTTAGATTCCAACAATTCTTTTCAGCAATATACGACATCAATGATTGATCACCATCTGCATAAACTGCTGCACGTAATGCCAAAGAGAGTGGCAAAACCTTATCTTTCTTATTAATCATGATTTTAGCCTCATTAAATAATCATATTTACTCATGATGAAATCACCTACGCTTTACTTAAGTCATATAACCAAGAGACGAATTCATGCTTAGAAAAATCACCACTAGAAGCAAAAACCAAAGCATCAATCATTTCAGGACGAGGTATTTTTTTCTTGTAAATCAAATGTCTTTTGATGTAATTCGGTGTAGTTCCAGAGTCTTGAGAAAACTTGACCAAGCGCTCATCAGACATTTGCAAGATATATTCATTAAAATTGAAATCAACTTTCATACTACTAAATCACCTTAAAGGTTATTTATTTTGTTGCATTATTGATTTTTTAATTATTGAAAGTCAACACCTAATAGGTGATTTAAATATTTTATGAGTGATTTTTTTTCATGTGATTATGCTTGATAATCACCGCATAGCAATAAGTAAAAGTCTTCAGGAGCCTGATGGCCCTGAATTAAAGGCGGAGGAACATCAACCTCAATATTTGGTGTATAGGTATTTGAAATGCAAATGACTGTTTACGAGACTCGCAAAAACAACCTGCTCAACATGTTGGAATTCTATGAAAACAGAAGAGCTTTTTGTGAAAAATTAGGTGTTGAATACAATCACTTAAATCAATATTTAGGCAAAAATAGTAAAAAAAATATTGGTGATAAATTTGCCGAAAAAGTGACAGAAGCACATGGCTTACCACTAGGTTGGCTAGATCACCCCCAAGATATTCTTACCATTAAAAACATTGTTCAATCTAACCACGCGACAGATCATGTCGTATCAGATAAAAAAATTAGAAATAAATCAACTAATCACCCTAGTATTGATCAAAACGATGTGCTTAGAATAGTGCCACTTAAAAACATTTTAAAAATGTCCAAAGGTGAAGAGTTGGCAGTCAGCGATAATATTGAAGAAGTAAAGAACATTAATCTTCCAGCGGGTATCAATAATCCAATAGCGTACTTGATTCGTGGTACAGGATTTTCAAAACCATATCGAAATGGTTATGCAATTGTGTGTGAGTTTGCAGGTATACCGATACCTGGTGAGGAAGTCCTAATATTTTGTAAAGATGGCTCAATTTACGCTGGTGAATTCCAACGTGAAGAAGATATATTGATAAGCATTGATTCAGTTGATGGTTCTAATGATCGTATCCTTAAAGATAAGATTGCACGAATTTCTCCAGTGAAAATGTTTATTTCTCCGAGCCAAATTAAGTAGCTTAAATATGATTAAAAGGTGGCAAATGCCACCTTTTTTTTATTCCTAAAATTTACTTTTAAGTAATTTTATTAAAAAAAATATTCTTTCGTACAATAAATCAATGCAATAAAATCACCTAAAATTAAATTTAATCACCCAATAGGTATTGACAAGGTTGATTTTATAAATCAATAATTCACCTATCGAATAACCTATAAGGTGATTTATTTAATGAAAAAATCAACTTTTGACACAATCATCATCAAACGCCTTCAAGCTGAAGATTTCGCTCAGCCAGCAAAGATCAGTCTTTTTGCTCGAATCTGGAGAAAGTTATGTGTCGTGAAAACAGCATGAAGCAGATTAACGCAGCTATCGAAAATTTACTTAATGCACTTTCAAGCGCTGCATTACTGGATGCCCAATCTCAAGCCCTTGCGTTCATTCAAGCAGCTTTTGAAGCTGAAGAACTGAATCAAATCGAAAAACAGACTTTGGAAAAAAAAGTCCGTCGTATTTACCGAAATCAGCTTATTGAGGAATCAGCATGAATAATCAAATTCCCGCGCTAAAGCAAAAAATCAATGCTGCAGTTAAAGCATTGATGAAAGACGCATTTGATGCAAATAGCGATGACTTTCATGTCTTTGTTGATTTTTCAGGGCATGTCAATCTTGTTGAAGTTCGCGTTTTTTTAGGCGGATGCACTGAAGATAAGGATGCTGTGTATCTATGCTGCAGCTATACACAACCACTGCCATCTCAGCTAAGAGATATTGAAGCTTGGAAAAAATCTCTATCTGAATTGATTGATGCGCGAAAAAAACTAAAGCAGCTCAAAGAAGAGCAATCAAAAAAATTGTGGAGTGATCATGCCTAAACATCCGTGTGCAGATAAATGCCCTAATTTTATTGATGAACAGTGCTGCCATTGCCTAATTGCTGAAGTTGAGCAACCTGAACCTGAAGGCTGTGAACATCATCCATCAAAATGCTGCGAATGCATGCTTAAAGAAATTGATGAAGAGTATTTGAGCTATTTGTCTGATGAAGAAAAACATTTAAATGCAGCACTAAAAGCTGTGGAGTATGTGTCATGAACGAATATGCACCGTTTTACATTATTGCTTTTATGTTCGTTTTCTCTGTTTTTATTGTCTTAAAAGCGTATGAACATCAACTCAAACTCAAGCGAAAACAAGCTGCATTGAAGCAGCTGCTGGAGAACGACGATGCTGCAATTCACTGATTTAAACCACACACAGCACATTATCAATATCAGCAATGTGAACAACGTGGTGATCCGTAATAACAATGGTGCGCATGTGATTACTTTTCACATGCCTGGTCAGCATGTGGTCCCTGCAACCGTTGATGTAAAAACGGCTGAACGTATCTTCAAGGAACTAGGGGAATTGAAGTGAAAGGTAAATTTGCTCCAGTTATCAACACGTACACGATGCTTGTGTTGCGCTACATGTCTCCAGTGGTACCGCTTGAAAATGTGGTTGAAGACTACTTGAGCCACATGTCACTTGAAATTGCCAAACGTAAAGCAGTGAAACAGGAATTACCGTTTCCTGTGATCCGTTTAGGCGAAAAACAGAAAGCATCTTGGATGGTCAATTTGCATGATCTTGCTGTGTATATCGATCAGCAAACTGCATTGGCCCAGCACGATCATAAAGCCATGAATGGTGAACAGTATGCACACTAATTTAGACCATGACGTTTTTATCAAAAAGGGCAAATCCATTGCCCTTGCTCAACAAGTCGACGACTTCCTGAAGGCTCAGGGCAAATCTGAACCAGATCAGATTCCATTTGGTCACTCTGAACTATCGTCTAAAAAAAATGAATACGGTCGCACAGCACAAACCACCATGCGCGAAATTATGTTTAGTGCAGTACGTGAAAGCCAAACAGCTAAACAAAAAACGCGTGTCATTGATAAACCTGCAGAACCAACATACTCACCCGATGTGAGCGAAAACCGTGTTTTGTTTAATCGCCATGCGCGTGAACAAGCTTGGGAAAAGGGAAAAAAAGAATTCATTGGTCGCTGTAAAAAACATGGCGAACAAACATTTGTGATTAGAAAGCAAGGTAAAGACCACCTGTGCTGTGTCTGCAAAAAAGCATTCACTAAAGCGCAAAATGACAAAATAGCGAAATTTAAAAAAGGAATTTCAGTATGAAAAAATTAATGGTTGATTGTGAAACGCTTGGTATTGGTGAGCGTCCTGTTTTGCTCAGTATTGGCGCTGTTGTATTTGATGATGCTGAAATTCATAAATTTTTTCATGTGCAGATTGATATTGAAAGCGCCAAAGCACACGGTTTTTCGGTGGACCAATCGACACTTGATTGGTGGGATCAGCAAGACCCGATTGCTAAGAAAGATGCGTTTAGTGGCGAGCGTGATATTCAAGATGCGCTTGCAGCTCTTGTGCGATTCTACAAAGTGAATGAGTGTACGCAAATCTGGTCTAAAGGCTCTATTGCAGATATTCGTTGGATTAATAATGCATTGAATTATTTTGACATGCGCCAGCCATGGAAGTTTTGGCAAGAAATGTGTTTTCGCACGTTTCTTGAGATGTCGCCACGTGTGAGTGTTGCATTTGAGGGCGTGCCACACAATGCGCTTGATGATGCAGTTCACCAGGCTAAACAGTTTATTCATATCAAGACCATCCAAAGCAAACAGGCTCAGATCCTGATTGAACAAGGTCAACGTTTTAATGAAATAGCTCAAAAAGTAGCGGATTTAGAGTTCAAAATTTTACAAATGGAGGAATCAGCATAATGAAACTCGAAAATGCACAAGAACAATTGTTAGAACTGAGTCCTTTGAAACTGAGCCAACAATTTTGCCGTGATGATCTTTTAGATCTACGTGACCAACTCAAAGCCAAACGTGCAGGCTTGATTGAAGCCAAGGATAAATGCAAAAACGGCAATTCAATTGCTTTGCTGAACATTGAATTGTCACAAGTCAATTCTATGCTGACACGCATCAACCAGACTGTCACTTTGCTTGATCAAGATGCCAAGATCATGAAGAAAAATAATCACTCAACGCAGGAGCTGGCGATGCGTTTTTTCAAGGTTGCTGAAAAGGAATTGGATGCAAAGACGTTTAATAAAATTAAAAAAATGGCGGTGGCGTGATGGATGCAAAAGTAATTGAAGTAAATAATGTTTTAGAAGGTGATGCTAAACAAGTTGCCGATCAAATTTTCGGTGGCTATATCGTGCCGACATTCAATGAAATTGCAAAAGATGCACCCTTGTCTGCGATGCAATTCGTCACCATAATTGCAGGTAATGGCATTAGTCTATGCTTAAGTGGGACACGCACTGACAAACTAGACAGTGCCGCAAAAATATTGCATGACCTCGTTGATGAAGTGCTTACAAACGTTAAAGCAAGTCGAATCAAGAAAAGCTAACCCAGAGTTAATCGAAAGCCTCTTAATCAGAGGCTTTTTTAATGGCCTCAGCAATACCAGTGGTTTTTGCATATTCAATGGCTTGCTTGTATGTGAGCAGATCCTTTCGAATAATATCTAAATTGACATAGCGTTTCAGACTATTCCAATCATCATGCAAAGTGTACTGCTGGATCTGCGGTACCGTTAAGCCCTGCTCTGCCAAACGTGTTGCTGCTTCATGCCGAAGGTCATGAAAACGTAAATCATCAATGCCGGCTTGTTTCTTAATTTTCTGCCAATGACGTGCAATATTTTCCTCATGTGTTGGGATCAGGTACCGATCATCACCGCCACGTAAAAGCATCTTTTTACGGATTTCAGGCTTTAATAACTCATCAATGATTTCTGCAGCTTCGTCTGAGACCACAAACCATTTGTCATTGTTTTTCTTGGTCGGATGCTTCACTGCCTCCAGGTACCATTTTTTGTGCTCACGATCATAATGCTGTATTTCAAGCCTTGGCAATTCACCCAAGCGACGACCCGTGTAAATATCAAGCCACATAATCAAGTACAAAGGCGTATTTGAATAATTCTTTAAATGAAAATCCATGTACGCATACGTGGTCAGATCTTGCAATTCTTTGGTCGTTGGCAACCGATTACGCTCTTCAGACTCAGAAATCACACGAGACTTTCTTAGCCCTTTGACTGCCTTTTCATACTCATTGAAGTCGATCTCTATCCCCCAAAGTAATTCGGCATGATCTAACACCGATTTCATACACTGGAATTCGAAAAGAATCGTACTCGGCTCAACAGGATCTAAATCATAATTTTCATTTTTATAGCCGTCACGTCTACGCAAAGCATGTTGTGCATAGTCAGTGCGCTTCAGATCTGACAATGACTTTTGGGAAATATCGAACTTTTTCAGCATCTCAAGAGTAAATGCTTTGGTCCTGCCATAGTCTGAAATTTCAGATTTATACCTGGTAATTGCTGATGCCAAAGACATGGCAGCAGATGCCACAGCATCTTTGTCGGTTGACAACAAGTGAGGATTCTTTTCTAATCTGTCCTCTTCTCTTTTTAGCCACGCTTTTGCCAAAGCTCTGGTGCTAAATGTTTCAGTATCAAAGTACTCGATACCCTCACTTGGCTTGCGAATATTGATCACAGCCTTGTATCTGGTACCTTTAGTTTTGGATTTTAACTCTGTGATATAGCCCATACTTGCAACTATTTTTTAAATGAACGGGGAATGGTTGCAAATATAGTTGCAAGAGTTGCAAAAAGATAGGAAAAGATACAAATTTATCGTAAATGATACGAATGCTCATAGGTGCTTAAATGACTGATTTAAAACAAAACACTGATATATCAAGGCTTCCACGTATATCCGTTGCACCTATGATGGATTGGACGACTCGTGACTATCGTTTCTTTGCACGCTTGTTTAACCCTACTGTGATTCTCTACACCGAGATGGTCACCACAGGTGCGATTTTATTTGGCGGTGCGAATCGTCATTTGAACTATAACAACGAAGAACACCCGATTGTGTTACAGCTAGGTGGTTCAAATCCTAAAGATTTAGCGACCTGTACCAAGATGGCACAGGACTGGGGCTATGATGAAGTAAACCTCAATGTCGGCTGTCCGAGTGACCGCGTTCAGAACAATAAAATTGGCGCATGCTTGATGGCAGAGCCTGATTTGGTTGCAGAATGTATTGCTGAAATGCGAAATGCTGTTGATATTCCAGTGACCGTGAAACACCGCATCGGGATTGATGACATGCAGTCTTATGAAGAAATGCTACATTTTGTCGATACCGTGGCAAAGACTGGCTGTGACAATTTTATCGTGCATGCGCGTATTGCCCTGCTGCAAGGGTTGTCGCCAAAAGAAAACCGTGATGTGCCACCTTTACGTTATGAAGATGTTTATCGTCTGAAACAAGAACGTCCAAATTTATTGATCGAAATTAATGGCGGGGTGAAAACCTTTGCTGAAACGCAGCAACATTTACAACATGTTGATGGCGTGATGATTGGCCGTGAGGCTTATCACAACCCGTATTTATTGGCTGAGATCGGTCAGCTTTGGGATCTCGAATTACCCAACCGTTTCGATATTATCGATCAGATGCTACCGTATATTGCTAAACGCATGGAAGAAGGTGCGCCGCTTTCTATCATTACCCGTCATATTTTAGGTTTATTCCAAAATCTACCAGGTGCTCGAAAATGGCGTCAGGCTTTAAGTGGTGGCAATGCCAAAACCTTTGCAGATGTGGAAAATGCCATCCAAAATATTAAAGATGCAATGCAACGTACAGAAGACTATTTACGTGATCATCCTAAAGTCGTTTTAGAAGATTAATCCTATAAAAGTAAAAGCCCGCTATTTTGCGGGCTTTTTTATTTTCACGCCTCACAAAATACGTGTTTGGCAACATCGTCACAACTCAGCAAAATCATCAAAGCAATCACAATCATCGCTCAATGACTATTGATCGTAATGTTCCCTTTAGGAAAAGGCTCATCATCATCGGTCCATTGATAATCGGATGGATCTTCTTCCTCACGTAAACCCACATAGCTCTCAGGCGCCGATGTAACAGGTTCAACCTCCTCGGTTGGTTGTTCCAATTCCTCAACCAAATGATTCAACTCTTGATCTAACTGCGCCTGATACTTTGCAATTTCAGCTTCGTCAATGAAGGCAAATTGTTCTTCATCTATTTTCCATGCATAGCCTTGCAGGTCTTTGTAAATATCGACCAAAACAGTATAAGGCTGACCATCGTATTGCAACGTCGCCTGAGCCTTAAAGCTTAATCCCTTACGCTCTAATACTTTTATATTTTGAATCCGTAAATGGTACTGCCGATAATCTGGATTCTGATCAAACTCGTGTTGCATCTGCTGCTCAATCTGCCGAGATAATTCATCTGTCGAGACAAAATAGCTACAACCAGCCAAACTCAACAGTAAAAAAATGGTGAGCCATCGAAACATATTGCATCCCCCATGATGCATTTATTCTTGATGAAAAAGTCAGACCGTTCACAGATTGCGATCCAAACATTCCTCATTGTTTGCTTCATAATAGCCAATAAAACACACAGTACAAGCCAAATTATCAAGATTTCTCAATTTTATATTTAATTTTGATATCAATCACTTAAATTGCATTTTTGCTGTTTTAAAACACTGACAGCCTTGGTCTATTGCTGACATATTTTTGTTGAAAATGACCATTTTGGTAATAGTTTCCTAGCCGTCAAATTTTCAATATGAAACCGGTCCCCCTGTGATATCTTCAATAACGAGCCTTAAACAAAACATCTAAAAAGCGCCATAAAAAATCCCCGAACATTGCGGGGATTTTGAGGAATCAACTGAAATTATTCATCGTCCGTTTCAGGCTCATGATGTAGCGCATCATGTATGGCTTCCACCAATTGCTGTGCAATTTCTTGTTTTGACGCTTTCTCTAAATCACGCTTTTCCATTTGATATTGATCGGCGAAGAACACGGTCATGGCATTTTCGTCTGAAGCAAAGCCAATGTCTTTACGTGAGACATCATTGCACGCAATCATATCGAGTTTTTTCGCCACAAGTTTGCCTGCAGCATACTCTTCGACATTGCGTGTCTCGGCGGCAAATCCCACCATAAATGGACGTTTTGACTGCTGCGCAATCGTTGCAACGATATCTGGATTTTTAATTAAAGCCACATTGAGTTCATCGCCAGCTTTTTTGATTTTATGCTCTGCAACTTCTGCCACGCGATAATCCGCAACAGCCGCTGTTGCGATAAAAATATCACAGCCTTCATCTAACATTTGCAGACTAGTCTCTAACATTTTAATTGCAGACTGCACATTAATCCGTCGTACACCATTTGGTGTATCTAAACTGACGGGTCCTGCGATCAGCGTTACTTTAGCCCCAGCTGCATAACAAGCCGCTGCCAGTGCAAAACCCATTTTCCCTGTGCTGTGGTTGGAAATATAACGAACAGGATCTATCGACTCGCGTGTTGGACCTGCTGTAATCGCTACATGTTTACCGGCAAGCATGCCAAATTTTTCAGCAATAGCTCGCTGTGCTTGATGAAAATAGGCCGTCACTTGATCCGCTAAATCTTCTGGCTCAGGCATACGTCCTAAGCCCACATCTCCACAGGCTTGAGAACCGGCATCGGGCATGATCACATGTACGCCATCTTCAACCAGTGTATTTAAATTACGCTGTGTCGCTTTGGCTGCCCACATTTGCTGATTCATCGCAGGGGCAACCCAGACGGGTGCTTTAGTCGCAAGATAAAGTGTCGAAAGAAGGTCATCTGCTAAACCCGCCGCAAATTTTGCCAGCGTGTCACAACTTGCAGGAGCAACCAATACCAAATCAGCCCAACGTGCCAATTCAATATGCCCCATGCCCGCTTCTGCTTCGGGATTGAGTAATTCGGTATGCACAGGGTTGCCTGAAAGCGCCTGAAACGTTAGCGGGGTCACAAAGGCTTGCGCACCTTGAGTCATCACCACGCGCACATCAAATCCGGCATCTTTTAACCGACGGACAAGAATGGCACTTTTATAGGCTGCGATACCACCAGTGACACCTAAAAGAATATTTTTTGTGGGCATTACACTTAAATCAAAGCTCACGAACAGGCTACCTATCTGTTGCAGTGGCGCTCACAATAGCATTAAATATGCACTGACCCAACAATCTGCTGTGAAAAAGCCGATTGACTGATAATAAAAAAGTCTAAGAATAATGAATAATTCAATTAAAAATTGGCCTGAACAAGAGCGCCCACGTGAGCGCCTGATTCATCAAGGCGCACAAAGTTTATCCGATGCTGAACTACTGGCTATTTTCCTACGCTCTGGTTCCCAGCAGCACTCTGCTGTCGAACTCGCACGACTCCTGATCCAACATTTTGGTCAGTTGCAAGCGCTGATGGATGCTTCACTTGAGGATTTACGCCAGTTTCATGGCATTGGAAACAGTAAATATGCGCAGCTCATGGCGGTAAAAGAACTCGGTAAACGCTATGTGAGTCAACATTTTCAAAATGAAGCCTTACACTTGCAACATTCTGAACAATTGCAAAACTTTCTTCGCTTTGAATTTTTATCGGAACGTCAAGAAGTCTTTGGCGTGCTTTGTCTAGATGCGCATTTAAGAAAAATAAACTTTAAAAAACTTTTTTATGGCAGCCTCAATACCTGTGAAATTTCCATCAATCAACTGCTGCGTTATGTCATTTCTGAACATGCCAGCAGTATTGTCATTGCACATAATCATCCTTTCGGTCGTGCAGAACCTTCTGCTGCCGATCTTGAATTGACTCGACTCATTCAGCAGGCTTGTCAGCTGGTGGAAATTCGACTGATCGATCATTGTATTATCTCAACAGAAGGGAGCTTTTCCTTTGCTGAACATGGCTTGCTCCAAGCACACTCATCTGCGTGAAACAGTTATTGACAAGTGCTTGAGCAAACCCGAAGATCATCATAATTTTTTAAAACTAGAAATTATCATTCGAACATGATCGTCCGTGACCAACCGAGTATTTTTAAACTGCTATTTTCTTGGCGAGGAACGATTTTACCTAAGGTTTTACCGCCGCTCGGGATCGTTATGTTGCTGTCTGCCATTGTGGGCGGCTTATCCTATGTCGATATCTTCCATTTTACCGAATTTCCTTTGGTCGGCTTTACCCTGATCGGTGTTGTGCTGTCGATTTTCTTGGGCTTTAAAAACTCAGCCTGCTATGACCGTTGGTGGGAAGCTCGGCGTTTATGGGGCATTTTGATTGCCAACGCGCGACATTTTGACCGTGACTGCCGTTTACTCAGTCAAGGCCGTCGTGAACGTGTGATTCAACATGTGATCGTCTTTGCCAACGTTTTACGTGACCGACTCCGCCATCAAACTGCCAATCCCACAGAACTGGTTGAAACCAGCGGCATGAGCGCGAATGCCATCACCCAACTATACCAACAAGCCAATGCACCGCAGTACACGTTGAGTTTGATTCAATGGGAGCTGATGCAAGCGCTTAAAGATGGTGAAATTTCAGATATTATTTATACCCAGATGAATCAGCATGTGATGGAGCTCAGCACCGTACAAACCGGCTGTGACCGTATTGCCACTACGCCATTACCGTTTGCTTATTCGGTCTTGCTGAATCGAACTGTTTATTTTTTCTGTTTTGTCTTACCCTTTAGCTTGGGTTCTACTTTAGGTCTTGCGACCCCCCTTTTGGTCGGAATTTTGGCTTATACTTTTTTAGGCTTAGATGCACTGAGTTCAGAGATTGAAGAGCCCTTCGGCACACAGAGTAATGACCTTCCATTGGACTCGATGGTACGAACTATTGAAATTGAACTTCTAGGAACTCTAGGAAAACCCACCCCACCACCGATTCAAGCCAAAGATCATAATTTACTTTAATTGATCAGTGCGTCTAAACCCTCGCTTACATAGCCTTGCCGTACATTTTTCGTATATCAAAGATATGTAAGTGAGAGCAATCATCGCGTAAGGCATTAAACAAAGCTCTCCCAGATTCCAACTTGCCCCTCTTTCACTCGAGGAATATTGCCGAGTTTAATCCACGGCATATTGTCACCATGAAAATCACTGCCAACAGAAACTTTCAAGTTAAAGGCAGCAATCATGCGATCTACCATTTGACGAGTTGATAATGGCTCAATTGCCGGTGGTAATTCCACTGCATCACCGCCCGCTTCAGCAAAGATTTCAATCAAATAACGAATATTGGTCGCAGATAAATCATAACGTGTCGGATGCGCCAACACTGCAAAGCCACCACTGGCATGAATCACCTCAATGGTTTCAGCAAGACTCGGACCTTCAAATTTTACAAAAGCTTTTTTGCCTTCTTTAATATATTTATCAAAAGCTTGTTGTGGACGCGCAACCACACCCTTTTCCACCAAAGTTTTGGCAATATGCGTGCGTGTTACCCGATCTGGAATATGGTCGACTTTGGCAATCACATCGCTATAAATATCTTGACCAATTAACGGTATCAATAAGTCACAAATCTGCCGAGCACGTTCCGCTCGAATACGCTTTTGATCCATCAATAAGGCTTGTAAGGGTGCAGGATTTTGCATATTTAAAGCAACGATATGCACACCATAACTTTTTTTGGTCGCAGGTCTCGACCACTGGCTAGAAATCTCCACGCCAGAGATTAATTGCAGCTTTAATTCATGAGCGACTTGCTCTGCTGCCAACAATCCGTCCATCGTATCGTGATCAGTCAAAGCCAGCGTATGAATTCCAATAGCACTTGCGGCCTGCACCAAAGCCTCTGGTGACAAAGTACCATCAGAAATATTACTGTGTGTATGTAAATCTACGCCTTGCATCTCTATACTATGTCATTTATTTGATCAGATTTAGATACTCTAACATGAAAGCACTTTTAGACTTTGTGCCACTCATTATTTTCTTTTATTTATATAAAACTGTAGATCCAAACGATACGCAGCACCCATTATTACAATTGATTGGTTCTGCTGGGGGTGTCGATAACAATAACATTCTTGTGGCAACATCAGGTCTCATCATTTCCATGCTGGTGGTTTATGGTGCATTGTTTGTCATGCAAAAATTCCGTCTAGATAAACAACAATGGATTGTGTTGTTTATGACCGTGATATTTGGTGGTATTACCCTGATGCTAAGCGATGATTTTTATATTCGTTTAAAAGCCGTTTTACTGAACTTAGTTTTCGCAGGGGCGTTTTTACTTTCACCACTATTTAGTAAAGATAAGAAACCACTCATCGAACGTTTATTTGGTCCAGTCTTAAATTTAACCGCTGTCGGTTGGAAACGATTGAACTATGCATGGGCTGCAATGTTCGTGGTGATGTCATGTTTACACACCTTTTTCGCTTATTTGTTTGCAGACGGAAAATATTGGGGTGAATTCACTGCTTTTGGTGACATGATCGTGATGTTTTCCTTTATCATTATTCAGTTTATTGTATTACGTAAATACTTTAAGACCTCAGAATAATCCATTCGGTCAAAAATCAGGAAAAGTCATGCCATTATTCGTCGTAAGCTGTACAGATAATGAAGGTACAGTGGAAAAGCGCCTTGCGGTTCGTCCTCAACATCTTGAACGTCTACAAAAACTTGATGATGAAGGTCGTCTGATTGTTGCAGGTGCGATGCCTAAAGATCCGGCAAACCCGCAAGCTGGTTTTTATGGCAGTACGATCATTGTCGATTTTGATAGTCGTGAAGCCCTAGACCAATGGTTGGCAGATGAACCTTTCCTCAAAGAAGGGGTTTATGGCCAAATTGATGTCAAACCATTTAACAAAGCATTTCCTAAAGGATAAGGTTCATGCGCGTCGTTGTTTCTAGTTTACTGGGCTTATCTTTAATTTGTTCAACTGCATGGGCTGAAGAACCGGCTCCTGCACCTGCTGTAGCCCCTGCTGCTCAAGCAACGACTGCAACACCTCCTCCCAATCCTGTGCCGCATACTATTCCTGCCAATAAACCGGGCATCATTAAAGTGGCGGCAACCGTCAATCCCAATGGTCAACCTCAAGATGCAAACCCATTGACCATTGAGCAATTGGCAAAAAATAAAGCGCTGCAAGATGCCAAAGTTAAAGCGATGGTCAAAGACCAATCTGTACGCTTACAACAGTTAGAAAAAGCTAACCTTGAAGCTTTGGCGCAAAACCAAGAATTACAACTTAAAAATGATAGCTTGGGCGTACAAGTACAAGTGCTGCAAAGTGAACGTAGCGCGCAGATGTTTTTATATGGTGGCACCACGCTTGGTGTTGGCGTGATTTTAGGTTTCTTGTTGGCCAGTTACGTCTATACCAAACGTCGTCGTCAATGGTAATTCTTTTTTCTACTTCAATTTAAAGGTTGCTTGAGTTTTGTCAGGTGCAATTCAGACTGCCGATCTCGATTGGCAAATGATCGATGGCATTGATATTCCAGTGTCTAAACAGTTTGGTGATGTGTATTTTTCGAAGGACAACGGCCTGCTCGAAACACGTCATGTGTTTTTAAAAGGGAATGACCTCGGCACTCGCCTTGCGGCACTGACTGATTTTGAATATTTCAGTGTCGGCGAAACAGGTTTTGGTACAGGCTTAAATATTTTGGCCCTGTGGCAATTATGGCAACAGGTTCGTCCAAATAATCACAGTCATCTACATGCTATTTCTGTAGAAAAATTCCCTTTATCTAAAGCAGATCTCATTCGTGCATTAAATGCATGGCCTGAATTACAGCCTTTGGCACAGCAACTGATTGCGCAATATCCTAAACCTATTGCGGGATGTCATCGACTCAATTTTCCAGAAGAACGTTTTTCGATTGATCTTTGGTTAGGCGATGCACACGACGTTTTTCCGGTCATGGCAAAAACTGCTACAGTCAATGCATGGTTCTTGGACGGTTTTGCACCTGCCTGTAATCCTGACATGTGGGAAGAAAACGTACTCAAAAATATCGTGCGTCTATCGGACATTGGGACGACCTTCGCCTCATTTAGTGTGGCCGGTGTACTCAAACGCGGCTTACGTGAACATGGCATTACTATTACACGACCACGTGGCTTTGCACATAAACGTGAAATGCTCAAAGCCTTTTGGCTCTCACCTGAAAGTTCAGATGATCAATCCAAAGTTGCGGACATACCCACTTTAGACGAAAAAAAAAATCCTGAAATCGCTCTAGGACATAAGCCCCGTCAAATCGCGATTATTGGCGCTGGCATCGCTGGTTTAAGCTGTGCGTGGGCATTTGCTCAACGTGGGCATCAAGTGCGTATTTACGAGAAATCAGCACCACTCAGCGGTGGGTCGGGTAATCCTCTTGCCCTACTCAACCCTAAACTCTGTCCAATTGAACAAAGCGCTGAACATCTAATGACCCTAAGTTGGTTATATGCGCTCAAGCATTATCAAAACTTCAAGGCATTTCGGCCCTTACAGATTCACCAATCTATTTTAAAAAATAAAGCAGAATACCTTGATTTAGCTCAAGCTTATCCTTCAGAGGTGTTATCTGCTGAAGAAGGCACGCAAAATCAATTAGCCTCAACATTTCCAACCCTGCTCTTAAAACAAGCAGGCGCGGTCAGTCCTCATCAGCTTCGTGACCAAATCTTGGCGCATCCACACATTGAATTGTTACAAGCAGATATTCAACGCATTGAACAGCAACAAAATGGCGTTGCGCTATTTACAGTGGATCAGCAGCTTCCATCTGCCGAGCATGTCATTCTCTGTGCAGCACGTGACAGTATGCAGCTACAAACAGATTATCCAGAGCTGCGTGCCATTCGTGGACAAGTCAGTTGGTTGAACAATCCCGCTCAACAGATGGATATGCATACCGCCTATAGTTATGGAGGCTATTGCATGCAACTGGATGCCGAACAGATGATTATGGGCGCGTCATTTTATCCCGGCCGTGATGACACCGACGTTCTCACAGAAGATCATGTGCATAACTATGAACTTATCCACAGTGTGTTCCCCGACTTTGCCAAAACCTTAGCACCGATTAAGCAATGGCAAGGACGTGCCGCAATTCGCGCACAGACAAAAGACTTTTTCCCTGTAATTGGTGCAGTCCATGAAGATCAGCAAATTTATAGCTGTAGTGGACTCGGTTCTAAAGGTTTCCTGTATGCCCCGCTCTGTAGTGAAATCATTGCCGCGCTGGTCTTAAAAGAAGCCTGCCCTATTCCAACACAGCTACTCGATAAAATTCATGCAGCACGTTTTATACGACGCGCTAAAGCGAAACAAAAAACCAAGAAGCCTTATTTTCAAGGTCAGATGCCGTCATCTCCACCTCAAGAAAAATAACTTGCAATAAAAAAGCGCCTTTCGGCGCTTTTTTTGATTCGATCTTATTTCCCTTGTTCCAAAGGAAGACCGGCATCACGAGCAGCACGCGTGCCGCCCATTAAGATTACATATTCACGTGAGCTGTCAAAACCCTCTAGTAACTCTGCTGCACGTGGAGCTTTACTTCCGCCACCACATAAAATGTAAATGGGTTGATCCGTTGACACCTGAGTCAGTGCATCTGATGACAATGCGGTGATCGGTCGGTTAACCGCACCTTTCACATGTGCTTCAGCATAAGCACTTGCATCGCGAACATCCCAGATAATCGAGTCTTCTGGGAACTCAAATGTTGTAATTTCTTGTTTACGGATCATTGCACACTCCTTTTGATGTAAACAACACTTGGCAAATGAAGAAAACATCCCTAGCATCTCAGATATTCTTTCCCTTTGTAAAGGTCTAATCTATGCCTTCTTTTGATATTGTTTCGGAATTAGAAGTTTTTGAAGTAAATCATGCAGTTCAAAACACGCAAAAAGAAATTGCGACGCGTTTTGACTTCCGTGGTCAAGACGTTTCAATTGAGTTAAATGAGAAAAATAAGGAAATCAAAATCTCAACAGAAAGCGATTTCCAATGTGAGCAAGTGTATACCATGCTCGAAAATCATTTCTTCAAACGTAAAGTCGACATTCAAGCGCTCGATCCACAAAAAATGACCGCTTCTGGTAAAAACGTCATTCAAGTGATCAAACTAAAAGACGGTCTTGACTCTGATACTGCAAAAAAAATCAATAAAGCCATTAAAGAAAGCGGCATTAAAGTGCAATCTTCTATTCAAGGCGACAAAATTCGTGTGACTGACAAGAAACGTGACACTTTGCAACAAGTGATGGCGTTCTTAAAAGAGCAACAGTTTGGTGTGCCGCTTCAATTTAACAACTTTAAAGATTAAGGCAGCACAACTGCCATTGAGGTCAATATGGCACGTCCAAATCGTCTAAATAAACTGGTCAAAGCAAGCTCTAAATTACCCAAAGGTATTCAAAGTCGTTTGCTCAGTCGAGCTTTTGGTCGTGTCGTGCCCATGGTTGGAACGGCTAAAATCCAATATCAACATGTCAGCCCTGAGCGTGTTGAGGTGAGCATCGCCAATCATAAGGCGATGCAAAACCATATCGGGCAAGTACATGCCTGTGCCATGGCGCTGATCGCAGAAACAGCCACAGGTTTTGTCACAGCAATGAACGTCCCTGATAGCGCCATTGTCCTGATTAAAAGCTTCAAAGTTGATTTTAAGCGTCCAACCCAAGGTGGGATGACAGCCATCGCAACGCTTACACCCGAACAGCAACGACAAATGCAAAGTACAGAAAAAGGTGAAACCTTAGTACAGGTCTTAGTCACCGATGAATCTGGTGAAGCACCGATTCAATGTGAAATGCTTTGGGCGTGGGTGGCAAAATCCGCTCTGAAAAATAAATAAATGTAAATAAAACTTACTTTTAGGTAAGTATAAGTTTTACCAAATTTCAGCAAAATCAAGACTGTTTTTTACTATTTATACGCCGTAATTCCGCTCAATATGCTTGCACGACACAAATATATTGAGCACTTTATGAAAAAAATCATTCCCCTTTCACTCATCAGCCTGGTGGTGTTTTTAACTGCATGTCAAAGTACTATTCCTGCAACGCCAACGACTCCAAATCAAGCGGCTGAAAGCAATATTAAAACCAGCCAAGCAGCGGAAAATAAGAAAATCGTGATTGATTTTTATGAAGGTGTCTTTCTTAAACATCAGGTTAAGACATATGCTGACCGATATATTGGCAATCAATATATTCAACATAATCCGCATGTACCTGATGGCAAAGCGCCTTTTGTCGATTATTTCATCCAGTATTTTAAACAAAATCCTGAAGCAAAAAACCAGATCAAACGTGCCGCTGCCGAAGGTGATTTGGTCTATTTACATGTGCACTCTACGCAGAATAATCAAGACCGTGGAGAAGCGATTATTGATATCTTCCGTGTTGAAAATGGCAAGATCGTCGAACATTGGGATGTGCAACAAAGCATTCCTGAAACCAGTGCCAACTCAAACACGATGTTCTAATTTCTCAGTCACTATTCATAAAAAAGCCACTCGATTGAGCGGCTTTTTTTTTGCGTCTAACTTTAATTAAGCTTGATCTGCAGCAAATTTAGCTTTTGCATCCGCAGGAATTTGACGCTTAGCACCTTTCACATCCACAGCGACAAATGTAAACACACCTTCGGTTACGCGAATTGGATCACGTGAACTGTCGTGACTATCCCAAACTTCAATCTGCATTTGGATAGAGGTATTACCCACTTTTAAAATTTTGGTATATACACTGATGACATCCCCGACTTTCACTGGAACGAGGAAGGTCATTTGGTTAATTGAAATCGTTGCACAGCGTCCTTGACTGAAACGCTCTGCGTGAATTGCACCGGCCAAGTCCATTTGTGACACGATCCAACCACCGAAAACATCACCACTCCAGTTGGTGTCTGCAGGCATCGCGATGGTTTGTAGGGAAAGCGTTCCTTCAGGTTTTACATGAGTTTCTGACACTTTAGCTCCTGGCGCTGACATTTATTGAGGTAAATTTAACTGCTGGTTGAGCCATTGTTGTAACTCACCAGCACGCATTGCACCGCTTATTCTAGCAATTTCGTTGGTTTTATTCATCAAAACCAGTGTAGGAATACTACGAACATTAAATGCACCGCTCAATCGAGGGTTTGCTTCGGTATCAATTTTGGCAAAAACCACCTTCGGATTAGATTTTGCAACTTGTGCAAAGTGTGGCGCCATCATCTTACATGGTCCACACCATTCAGCCCATAAATCAATCAGCACAGGTAAATCACTATTGCTAATAAAATTTGCAAAGTTCTTTTCATTCAACTCGATGGGAGCCAATGGAATCAATGCTTGATGACATTGACCACATGCAGGTCCAACTTCGAGTTTTTCTTCAGGTACACGGTTTTTTGCACCACATTCAGGACACACAACGATCATTTAGCTGACTCCAACATGTTGATGTAAAAATTCTAATTGGGTTGCCATGGCTTTTTCAAACCATTGCCCATGATAAATATCAAAATGTTGCATTTCCCACTCATAATATTGCACATACGGTGCAATATTGGTCGCAGTTTCTCGGCTTGATTCGATGGGAATCAAACTATCTTCTTTTGCCGCAATAAAAAGTACTGGTATGCTAATTTTACGGACATCCAATATTGGGCGATAACGGATTAACTTAAAAAAGGTCCGAGCCGGAATTTCGCCACTCCAATAAAAATCAGGATTTACAATCGATAAGTAGCCCGCATAACTATCTTCAGACTGTAAAAAACACAATCGATGTGGATGAACTACGGGTAAAGTCGTTGGACTCATCCCAACTTTAGACCCCATATAGTCCTGACTCGATAATTTTAACGCTTTGGGTAATTGCTGTAAGGGATACAATTTTGCACTTTCAGCGCCGTCGACAAATGGTACTTGTACCATTACCGCTTTAATATTTTTAAGCTCTGCCGCCAAACTAAGCACATAGCCACCACTCAGCGATGTTCCCCATAATACAATGCGTCTCGAATCAATCGATTTACGCTGCTGTAAATGATCGATCATGGTCCGCCAATCTTCAAGTTGAGCTTTAAGGTTCACCAACTCTCTCGGACGCCCTGTACTGCCACCCCAATAGCGATAATCAAACAACACGACAGCATAGCCCGCTTGCACAAAGCGCTTGGCATATTGCACTAATTTAAACTGGCGTAATGCCGCCAAACCATGTGCCATGAGAATGACTGCAGGTTTTTCAACAGATTTTGGACGATAAAAGTCAGCAGCTATAACATCTTGTCCGCTTTTGACATACAGTGGTTCGACTGTATAGGCGTGCATACGCGCTCCATTGCGTTATTTTATGGTTGCAATCGCTTATAAAAATTTAAGAACATTCTGCTCAAGTTTGTGCTTAATGCTATCATAAAGCATAAATCTATGAATTAAATTATGGAGTGACTCAATGAGCGAAAATGTTGGTTTTGCAGGTCAAATCGGCCCAGAACATGTAGCGCAAGTGGTTGAAAAAGGCTTTAAATCGATTATCAATAACCGCCCTGACATGGAAGGTGGTCCTGAGCAACCAACCAGTGCTCAAATTGAAGAAGCAGCACGTACCGCTGGTTTAGACTATGTTCATCAACCGGTTGTTGCGGGTCAAATTTCTGAGCTAGATGTCCGTAACTTTGCGAATCATTTTAATGAATTGCCAAAGCCAGTACTCATGTTCTGCCGTACAGGTAACCGTTCAAATAACCTATATCAACTAGCAAAACAGATGGATCTTTTGGATGACTAAGGCTTTCATTCAAAAAGCTTTATTGATCGCAACGTGCATCTTTTCGGCACCCTCATTTGCTGATAATAGCAGTCAGCCCTTAAATGCATATTTAAGTGTCTCTGGACAAATGACCACAGATAAGTTTTCAAGTTTACTCAAGCAACTTAAATTTAAATCTGTGATTGTGAATCGACCAGATAATGAGGCAGGCAATGAAGTGACTGTTTTACAGTTACGACGCATTGCGGAAAAGTCTCATGTGAGTGTTGTGTATCAACCTGTGCAAAGCGGTAAAATTTCTCAAACAGACGTGAAAGAATTTGCCAAATATTATAATGAGCTCCCTAAACCCATTTTGATGATTTGTCGTAGCGGCTCTCGTTCGACATCTCTTTTCAATCAAGCTCAGGCTCAAGGTTTGCTCAATGACTAAATTTATGTTCACCGTTTTATTTACAACGTTGTTGCTAACAGGGTGTAATTCTATGAATGTACGTCCAACTGTTGGTGTAAGTGTCGGGACTGCACTATAAAATGACGAATATAAAGATGGCGCTATTTGCGCCATTTTTTATGTCTGGTATCTTTACGCAATATAACTTTTTCTATACATAAATAACTATTTTGGGGTAATTCATGAAATTCGTTCAAGGGACACTTGTACTTACTTTAGCCACTTTACTTACAGCTTGTGGTGGTGGCGGTAGTGATGGATATTTTAATAACGAAGGAACAGATTCTTCTAATCAAAACAATAACAATGGCGGTACAACAACTCCAACTGAAACAGCAAAAGCACAGTTAGATATTTTAAAACGTGAAGGGCAATATTTATTCGGTAATTATGATCCTAACGATGCATCAACAGCAAAAGGCTATATTGATCATTCAATGGATACATTTGCACAAGGCCCATTACAATTAAGTTTAGATATTAGAAAAATAAACTTAAACTCATATAAAAATACTTATCACTACAGAGATAAATGTTTCTATTTAAGTAAAACTGACTATAGAGCATGTTATGTTTTTATTGGCGAAGATATTAAAAATATCTTACCGGGTTATGACAACTGGGATTTCGATATTACAGCTAATGATCTAAAAAACATCAAATTACAACATGATGAAGTGACACCAAACTTAGAAGAATATGAATCCAATACTCGCATTTACGTATTTGAAAATGAAAATGGAGATAAAAATTTCCATGATGTAACAATTACTGGTGCATTTGCTTATCCATTTCAACAGTCTTGGGGAATACAACAAACTCAACAAAAAAGGTTTGTTTTAATAAATGGCAATACAAGCGACTATAAAATTACAACAACAGCAATAGTTACGGATCCAGAAACTGGTGATGATATTGAACGTGAAGTAACAACAGGTGCTATCAGTATTTACAAAGATCTCTCTTCTCTCGATGGAGATTTATACAATATTCAATCTGGATCAGGATTTAATGTATTAATTAACGATAACCCAAATATTCCTTTTGCAGAACCAATTTCATTCGTATTAAACTCAACACCAGGTACCACAAGTTCAGCAAGTTATCGTGTGAAAGCTTCAGGTGAACAAGAACTAATTTTACCTAGCATCACAACAATCGATGGGACTCGAGTTGAGAATGAAGCCTCTAGTTTAAATAGCCAGACATTTACTGGAAGCATTAAATTAACAGGGACGAACATTTTGAAATTTAAACAAGCTACAAGTGGTAGTCTTAGTTTTGAACATGCTATTAATGGAATAACATTCAAAGGTTCATCTACTAATAATGCAGGAACTGTAAGTACAAGTTTAACATTACCTTCTGGTATTAAATTTTAAGTGTAAAAAAATGCAATTAAACCCTCTATACTGAGGGTTTTTTTATATATTAGATCTAAACTCATGAAATGAAGCATATCCAAATGTACGACATCATCATTATCGGTGCAGGAACAGCAGGCATTTCAGCCTATAAAGAAGCAATTAAAAAAACACAAAATCTTCTTATCATTAATGATGGGCCTTGGGATACTACCTGTGCACGCGTAGGTTGTATGCCCAGTAAAATACTTATCTCTACTGCAAATCGTATGTACGAAATAGGACATTCAGATAATTTAGGACTAGATGTCAAAAGTGAAATTGATACCTCTAGCGTCATGCAACATGTTCAAACCTTACGTAATCGTTTTACACGAGCCACGTTAAAAGATGTTGAAAATTGGCCAAGCCAACATAAAATTTCAGGTAAAGCTGAATTTATTGATTCAAATACAATTCAAGTAAATAACCAAACATATCAAGCCAAGTCATTTATCCTTGCAGTAGGTACTACTCCTGCTATAGATACTGAACAAAAACAAATATTAGGCGACAAATTAATTACATCCGATCAAATATTCGAATTAGAACAACTCCCTAAATCTGTCGCAGTTATTGGAAGTGGCGTGATCGCTTTGGAATTAGCTCAGGCTTTAACACGGCTTAATATAAACACAACCGTTTTTGCACGTAGTCGAAAAATTGGTTCACTGAGTAGCCCTATATTGCAAAAGCTCGCACAGGAAGAATTAAGTAAAGAGTTAAAGCTAAAGTTTGAAATTTTACCTGAACATTACTCTGTTGAAGGCGATCTAGTTCATCTAACCTACACTGAAGAAAACGGACAAAAGACAATACAAGTTGACTATGTATTAGTTGCAACTGGCAGACGTACATTATTAAATACCTTAGGTTTAGAACTCATAAATGCAGAATTTAAAGATATTAAAAATTTGCCAATTAACCCAGATACAAAGCAACTAGCTGATTATCCAATTTTTATTGTCGGTGATGCACATACCAATACCCCTATTCAACACGAAGCAGCTCATGAGGGTAAGTTTGCAGTACAAAACTGTTTAAACTTTCCACAAATTAAATCCATAAAGACGCTAACACCTCTAGGCATCTTATTTTCTACACCACAAATGGCAACCATTGGGCAAAGCTATAAGCATCTACAAGATAAAAACATAGAATTCGTCATTGGTTACGTTTCTTATGAAAAACAAGGTCGTGCAATTGTTGCTGCTAAAAATAAAGGGGCTGCCGAAGTATATGTGGATACTATTAGCCATAAACTATTAGGAGCTGAGCTATTCTGCGCGGAAGCTGAACATTTGGCACATTTATTAGCTTGGATGATTTCAGAAAAACTAAGCATTCATGAAATTTTAAATAAACCCTTCTATCATCCAACGTTAGAAGAAGGATTAAGAACAGCATTAAAGCATGCACGACGTCAGTTAATATAATTTTATCGTTTTATGTAAATTTATAGCGTTGGATTTCCAGCACTTTATTTTCGTACCTTACCCTTTTTCTGCGCATAAAAAAACACCCCCTTCGCATTGAAGGGGGTGTTTCGAATAATGAGCTGGCGATGACTTACTCTCACATGGGTAACCCCACACTACCATCAGCGCTAAGAGGTTTCACTTCTGAGTTCGGGAAGGGATCAGGTGGTTCACTCTTGCTATGG
>NZ_VOYE01000009.1:0-156986 GCF_013420765.1 Acinetobacter sp. YH01009
CCTTCCCGAACTCAGAAGTGAAACCTCTTAGCGCTGATGGTAGTGTGGGGTTACCCATGTGAGAGTAAGTCATCGCCAGCTCATTATTCGAAACACCCCCTGATATCTCAGGGGGTGTTTTTTTATGCAAGGAGAAAAAAGGAAAAAGGGAAAAGGAGAAAAATATAGATAAATTGATGCTTGAATCATCTAAACATGGGTGATTATTAGACAATCAATGCATTCAAAAAATCATCAATTTAAGGAATTCTCAGCTTTAAATGCCGTAAAACCTGAATGTAAGTAAGCCAAAACAACCGTTTAAATGCCTAATTATCGACTTAAGTGATGCTTGATGACTTATGATTTAGAAATCTACGACTTAGATCGTAGAGCTGCGATTTTTTTCTATAAAATTTGAGTTTTATTCTGACAATTTTCATATCAAATAATCTATCGTCTGATTGTGATTTAGCTTCTAATAACACATTGATAATTAATCATTATAAAAACTAGACCCGCAGTCCATCGACTTTTTTATGTATAAATATTTCAAAAATATTCGAGTTTTTATGACATTTTATTCCCAAACAACATGGATATATCTGAAAGGTATGGGTCTATACCTTTGTAATTTTGGACAATTTACAGTCAAAAACGGCATTGTAGCGAAAAATAAAACTCACAATTGGAGGTGAGGTTCAATGTCTACAAGCACAATGAATGTGAATAGCGTTGTTGATAACGCTAAGTTCACAAAATCGCATTTCAGCATCATGATGTGGTGTCTAATTCTTATTTTATTTGATGGTTACGACTTAGCGATCAATGGTGTTGCGCTGCCTTTATTGATGAAAGATTGGGGATTAACAGCTGTTCAGGCAGGTATGCTAGCGAGTACAGCACTTGCAGGAATGATGTTTGGTGCCATGATGTTTGGTACTTTGGCTGATAAGATTGGCCGTAAAAAAGTTATCATGATTTGTGTATTTTTATTCAGTACATTCACATTTTTAGGTGGTTTTGCTTCAAATCCTACGGAATTTGGTGCTTTACGTTTTATTGCTGGACTTGGTATTGGTGGGGTATTACCGAACCTTGTGGCATTGACTTCGGAATATGCACCTAAGCATCTACGCAGTACTTTAGTGACAACTATGTTCAGTGGTTATGCAATGGGTGGCATCATGGCGGCTCTATTTGGTTCATGGTTTACTGCGGATTATGGCTGGCAAATCATGTTCTTCATTGCGGGTATTCCACTGTTACTGCTGCCATTTGCTTGGAAGTTTTTACCTGAATCGCTCACATTTTTGGTGAAGGTGAATCGTCACGATGAAGCACGTCGTATGATTCAAACCATTGCACCTGAGCAAACGGTGACTGCAAATACTCAACTGGAACTGACTGAAGTTGCGGTTCCGGGTGGAACGTCTGTTAAAGCGTTGTATAAGCAAGGTCGTGGCGTAAGTACGATGTTGTTTTGGCTGTGTTTCTTTATGTGTCTATTAACCCTTTATGCATTAGGCAGTTGGTTACCAAAACTAATGATGGCCGCAGGTTATTCATTAGGTAGCAGTTTGACCTTCCTATTGGCGATGAATATTGGTGCGGTGATTGGTACGATTGGCGGCGGTATTTTAGCTGACAAATTCCATTTAAAACCGGTGATCATTACATTATGTCTCGCAGGTGCTGTGGCACTATCGTTACTCGGCTTTAATTCACCACAGCCTGTGATCTATCTTTTGGTTGCTGTCGCAGGTGCATCGGCAATTGGTTCGCAAATCTTGCTGTATAGCTATGTTGCACAGTACTATCCGTTGTCTGTACGTTCGACAGGTATTGGATGGGCATCTGCAGTCGGTCGTACAGGTGCGATTGTTGGCCCGATTCTGATCGGCTATTTATTATCACAAGAATTGCCACATCAAATTAACTTTATGGCCGTGGGAATTCCAGTAGTCATCGCAGCGATTGCAGTGTTCTTTATTCGCAAAGCGCAAACGGATGAAGAGGTTGCCGCTTTAGAAAATGTGAATAAGGCTTCAGTGAAAACACAGCGTTCGTATAGCTAAAACATAGATTTAAAAAGCCCGTCATTTGATGGGCTTTTTTATGTTGTACTCATAATTCTTATCATTGAATTTAGGTTGAATAATTTATTAAAAAATTGATAAATAATGAGATTTTTTTATTTTACACACCTTTTCTAATTTAATTTCATTGTTATATAGAGACTCGATCATACGTTTTTCAGTACAAGCCGAGATCTGAAAATAGGGGATGAAGTTCAGGGCGTATAAGTAATCAAGTTTGAGGCTTGTGGTTTATTTTGTTACTTAAATATAGTGAACTCTGTGCTCAGTCAGCGCATGATAGAGGCATAGATTTATTCACATTTATCAATAATGTCTCAAGATCATGGAAATATCGTCATGTCCAAAGCCGTACAAGATATAAAAGATTATCCGCTCTATGTTGCAGGTAAAGCAGCGACTACCGATCAGTGGTTAGAAGTGAATCAAAAATATACCCAAGACGTATATGCACGCGTTGCACTCGCAGATGCTGCAACCATTGAAAAAGCCATTGATTCAGCGGTTAAATCTAGCGCTGCAATGGCGGCATTGGAACCTTTTCAAAAACAAAAAATCTTACTGCACTGTGTTAAACGTTTTAATGAAATGCGTGCAGAATTGACTGAAATTTTAATTGCGGAAGGTGGAAAACCGCGTAAAGCCGCAGCTGCTGAAGTTGAACGTTTAATCAATACCTTTCAAATTGCTGCCGATGCTGTCACACAGATGGATGATGGTCGCATGATCCCATTGGCGGTTACCGCAGCAGCATCTGGATATCAAGGTATGGTTAAACATGTGCCAATTGGTCCTGTATCGTTGATCAGCCCGTTTAATTTTCCGATCAATCTGACTGCGCATAAAATTGCACCTGCCATTGCTGCAGGCTGTCCATTTGTGTTGAAGCCTGCAAGTTTGACGCCTATTTCAGCTTTAAAAATTGCGGAAGTTTTAGCAGAAACAGATCTACCTAAAGGTGCCTTTTCGGTTTTACCTTGTCCACGTGAACATGCAGATGTATTGGTCACTGACGACCGATTTAAACTGCTCAGCTTTACCGGTTCCGATGTTGTGGGGTGGGATATGAAAGCGCGTGCGGGACGTAAAAAAGTGACTTTGGAACTCGGTGGCAACGCTGCGGTATTGGTTGAGCCTGATACGGAAATTTCAGCGGCATTTATTGAGCGCTTAGTCGGTGGGGCGTATAACCACGCAGGGCAGGTATGTATCAGCGTACAACGCATCTTGGTGCATGCCGATATCTATGCCGATGTGAAGAAAAAACTTGTGGCGAGAATGAAGCAGCTTAAAGCGGCTGATCCTCAGTTGGAAAGCACCATGGTCGGTCCAATGATTAAGGAAGCGGAAGCAACACGCGTGCATAAATGGGTCGATAAAGCAGTAAAAAAAGGTGCTAAAGCATTGGTTCGTGGTGAACATCAGGGGGCTTTGCTCGATCCAATTTTATTGGAAAATGTCGATGAATCACTAGAAGTGTATAAAGATGAAATCTTTGGCCCTGTAGCGATTTTAGAGAAATACAAAAATTTTGAAAAAGGCATCGCCAAAATTAATAGCAGCCGTTTTGGTTTACAAGCGGGCGTCTATACGCAAAATTTGAATAAAATGCTGTATGCGTGGAATCACTTAGATGTCGGTGGAGTGATTATTAATGACATTCCATCTTTCCGTGTCGATAACATGCCTTATGGTGGCGTAAAAGATTCTGGCTTAGGCCGTGAAGGAATTCAGTCTGCCATTCGAGATATGCAAGAAGAACGCGTATTGGCGATAAAATTGTAGCCGTTTAAACATGGGCTTGGTTTAGCATGGATCTGTTCGAAGCCCAGTTTTTGAATCATTTCAAAAAATCTAAAGTGAATAAGAAAAATGAAACGAATTTTATTATTGGTCAGTTTGATGACCGTGAATATGGCTGTCTTTGCCTTTAACGCCACTCAAATGGTGACGGATGCACGCAGTCAAATTGGGAAAACCTTATATTATGATCCTGCGTATACTGCACTGCGTTATCCAATGGGAGATGTCCCTTTAATCAAGGGTGTTTGTACCGACGTGGTAATTCGTGCATTACGACAGCAAGGGATTGATTTACAACAAACCATTCATGAAGATATGAAAGCCAATTTTAAGCAGTATCCACAAAAATGGGGCTTAAAAGGAACCGATAAAAATATTGATCATCGGCGTGTTCCCAATATTCAAACATGGATGCAACGTCAGGGTTATGTTGTCAAAGATAAGCAGTATTTGGCAGGAGATATTGTCACTTGGGACTTAGGACGTGGTTTAGTGCATATCGGCGTGGTTTCAGATCGTAAAGTGAAAGCTAGCGATGTTCCGCTCATCATCCATAATATTGGAGAGGGCACACAGGAAGAAGATATTTTACATGCCTATCAAATTACCGGACATTATCGAGTGAAATAACTTTAAAAATTTAATTGGAAATAAGATATTCCTAAAAGTTATATTATTGATAACTTAAATTGTATGAAAAATAAGCTGATTAAATGAACATTTAAGCCTAAACACATTATAAAAATGGAATATTTGCCGTAGAAATTACAGAAAAACTTAAAAAAAGTGAGTATTGTTAATTCATACAAAGGGAAAGTTATTTGTGGTGTTTTTAACCAAAATGCGCATGTGATTTTTCTGTTTGCAATTTGGTATAGACGCTCACAAGGTATCTCACCAGATCAAACACCCAGAATTTTATTTTTATGGTTCTTTTTTTGCTCGCGATATAACCATAACAAGCAGCAGTTAAAGATGCCTGAGGTTTAGGTGTTCTATGTCAGATAATCGTGAAAACTGGTCGGCACGATCAGGATTTATCATTGCCGCTATTGGTTCCGCTGTAGGTTTGGGAAACATTTGGCGTTTCCCTTACGTAGCATATGAAAATGGTGGCGGTGCATTTTTAATTCCCTATTTAATTGCAATTTTTGCAGCGGGTTTGCCTTTATTATTCTTAGATTATGCAGTGGGGCATAAATTCCGAAAAGCACCGCCTACTGCATATAAAAAACTTATGAACAGTGAGGCATTAGGCTGGTGGCAAGTGATGGTGACACTCATCATCGGGATCTACTATGCCAGCGTATTGTCATGGGCCGGCAGTTATATTTTCTACTCAATTGGTCAAAAATGGGGTGAAGATACGCAAGGCTTCTTCTTTAATACCTACTTGCAAAATGCCGATGGAATTGCCTTTGGTTTTGTACCGACCTTATTTTTTGGATTGGTGATTGTTTGGGCGATTACCATGTTCATTTTATATGGTGGTGTGAAGAAGGGTGTAGAGCTTTCGAATAAAATCTTTATTCCATTGTTGGTGATTTTGTTCTCGATTTTGGTGATTCAAGCAGTGCGTTTACCGGGTGCTACAGAAGGTTTAAATGCATTCTTTACGCCAAACTGGGATGCGATGACTGACTATAAAGTATGGTTAGCAGCCTTTGGTCATATCTTCTTCTCGTTATCGATTGGTTTCGGGATTATGTTGACCTATGCGTCTTACTTAAAAGCAAAAACCAACTTGACCGGTTCAGGTGTAGTCGTTGCATTAGCCAACTCATCATTTGAAATTTTAGCGGGTATTGGTATTTTTGCGGCATTGGGCTTTATGGCACATAGTGCGGGCGTACCTGTAAATGAAGTGGTTTCAGGCGGTATTGGTCTTGCGTTTATTGCTTTCCCGAAAATCATTTCTAGCTTAGGTGCTGGCGGCGATTTATTTGGTTTCTTGTTCTTCTCGTCACTGGCTGTAGCAGGGATCACCTCAATGGTGAGTATTTTGGAAGTGCCAATTGCGTCGTTCCAAGATAAATTCGGCTGGTCACGTAAAAAAGCTGTAACGATTGTTGCGGGTGGTTCTGCCATTGTATCGACCTTAATTTTCTCAACCCACAGTGCGATTACTTTCGTTGACATCATTGACTACTTTGCCAATAACATTGGTATCGTGGCGGGTGGTTTGTTCTCGATTATCTTGGTGTCGTGGTTCCGTCGTCCATTGCTTGCGCAATTACGTGATCATGTGAATCAATATTCAAGTATCAAATTGGGCTTTGGTTGGAACTTCTTATTAACGGTTGTTACTCCGCTTTCATTATTAGTAGCTTTAGGATTAACCATTAAAGACGTTGCATCTAAAGGCTATGGTGGTTATCCAGTTGACGTGTTATTGCCTGTAGCCGGTTTAGTCATTGCGATCTTTGTGCTTGGTGCCATTGTATTTAGTTGCATGAAAGACAAAAACCCTGAGGAGAAATAACATGAATACATCTGCATTAATCATGATGATCATTTCAATGGTTTTACTTTGGGGCGGCTTGATCTTAGCGTCGATCCATTTAGCAAAACATCCAGATGAAGAAGATTAAGCTTCATCGTTGATAAAAAAGGAACCCGAGGGTTCCTTTTTTATGTGGTACTAAAAAGCAAATTCTATTGTAGATTAAGCTGTTTTTTGAATGAGGCAGTAGAAGAAGCCATCGCCATAACCCACTTTCGGGAACAATTGACGACCATGAATTTGTTCAACACCCCAATCCGCTTCAATTTTAATTTCTTGGGCATCGGCATGATTGGCAAAGAACTCAACCATTTGCTGTTCATTTTCAGCTTTTAAAATCGAGCATGTGATATAAAGCAGCGTGCCGCCGACTTTAAGCTGCTTCCACATGTTTTCCAAAATTTGTTTTTGTAACACTACAGTTTTTGCAATGTCGCCCGATTGACGTAGTAAACGTATATCAGGATGACGACGCATTACACCGACAGCAGTACATGGTGCATCGAGCACGATACAATCAGCAAGCTCAGGAGTAGTATAGGTGATGGCATCGGCAGTCTGAATTTCAACATGTTTACCATCGAGATCCAAACGATCAAGGTTTTCAACCACACGTTTTAGACGCTTTTCATCTTGATCCAGTGCAATGAGTTTCTTCGGTTGGAAAGTCTCTAAAATATGTGCGGTTTTACCACCCGGCGCAGCACAAGCATCAATCACAAATTTACCATCGAGATTTGGTAATAGTGTTGCACACAGTTGAGCATGTTCATCTTGTACCGAAAAACCACCTGCTTCAAAGCCCGGTAAGCTTGGAATATGTAGACTTTCATCCATCACGATACCGACATCAGACAGTTCACAGCGATGTGCATCGATGCCTTCATCTTGCAAAATATCAAGGTATTCATCACGGCTGACTTCACGTGTATTAACACGTAACGTCAGTGGCGCAATTTGTTTAAGCTCATAGCTGAGCTCGTCAAATTGTTCACCCCAGTCTTTTTTCAGACGTTTGGTTAACCAACTTGGTAAATTGGTTGCTTGTTCAAGTACGTCGTAGAACTGTTCTGTTTCACGTGTTGCACGGCGCAAAATTGCGTTGATTAAGCCACTTAGACTTCCCATACCCAATTGTTTTGCAGCTTCCACCGTTTCAGAAATTGCAGCATGAGCTGCGACACGGGTACACAATAATTGGTACAAACCAAGGTATAAACAGGTTTCAACCACTTGGTTATCTACTGGTTTAGACAGTAATGGTAAAGTCAGTTGTTTCAATGCGTACCATTGACGTAAACAACCAAGCACCAATTCATGGAATAACGCACGGTCTTTATCTGACACGATATTCATTTGCTGCGCGAGTACCGATTGCAGCGATTGACCATTTTGGACAGCCAATAACGTCTTCACTACCTGAGCACGTAAATTAAGGTCTCGGGTCGAGGCGTTGGGAGATTGCTTCATTATAAAATTTGTCCAATAGTCAATTTTTGGGTTTGTAAAATTTGTACAGGGTTGAGTGGTTTAGCACCCGGCCATTGCAAAGAAGTCAAAATAATCACGCTGCCATTGGCACAGGCAACGTGTATGCCTTTTTTGTCGATGGCAATGATTTCACCTGCTTGAGCGTTCGGTGCAGACACAGCAGAAAGTTCAGAATGCCAAACACGTAAGTTGTTTTGTTCATCCAACTGAATAAAGGCTACCGGCCATGGATTAAAGGCGCGAATGTTACGATCGATTTGTACAGCATCGATGGACCAATCAATTTTTGCTTCGGCTTTTGAAAGCTTATGTGCATAAACCGTTAACGCTTCGTCTTGGACTTCACGGCTGTCCAGATATTGCTGCAATGTTTGTTCAGTGTCTAAAACGGCAGCAATTGCAGTTGCACCTTGCTCTGCAAGTTTGTCATGCAAAGTTGCAGAGGTATCCGTTACTTCAATCGGGCAGATGGTTTTATACATCATGTCGCCTGTATCGAGTCCGGCTGCCATTTTCATAATGGTGACACCTGTTTCAATATCACCTGTTGCGATGGCACGTTGAATCGGTGCTGCACCACGCCAACGTGGCAGCAATGAGCCATGAATATTTAGGCAGCCATATTTCGGGGTATCTAGCACCACTTGCGGCAAGATCAAACCATAGGCTGCAACCACCATAACATCGGCATTTAAGGCCTTTAATTCCGCTTGTGCGGCTAAACCTTCTTCAGTCGATGATTTGAAATGAAGCGGTTGGTAAACCGGAATATGGTGCTCCAAAGCCAATTGCTTTACGGCAGAAGCTGTGAGTTTTTGTCCACGTCCAGCTTTGCGGTCAGGTTGAGTGTATACCGCAACAATTTCATGTTGTGTTTTGAGCAATGCAGCTAGTGCTGTTGCGGCAAATTCTGGCGTACCGGCAAAGATGATTTTCAAAATGAATGAACCGAATCTGTGTTGAATATGTGGATTATAGCAAATGATTAATGCGTAATTTAGAACATTAGAAATTGATTTTTGCAACTTTGAAGCTGTCCAAGCTCAATGATTTCATAACCCAAAATCGCAAATTTGCAATTTTTAAATAAATTATATTTATATAAAATTTAAAAATTATTCATGAAAGTTTTGTATTGTGCAGCCATTGATGGCGGTATAGTAGATTTCAGTTAAAAGATTTTTGTCGTCAAATCACTCGGTTTTATTTATAGACCCATCTGCCCAAATCTCAGCTTAAAAAGCCATCTTTAAAAACAATGGCTTGGTGTATGATAGGTTTAAAATTCGACTGATTTTACATCATTGTCAGTATGATTTAGCCAGAGTGAATCTGTAGGATTCATTTCAAGCTCAAACTTTGTTGGAAATATAAAATGCCTGACTATCGTTCAAAAACATCGACACACGGAAGAAATATGGCGGGTGCGCGCGGCTTATGGCGCGCAACTGGTATGAAAGATGAAGACTTCGGTAAACCAATTATTGCCGTCGTGAACTCATTTACTCAATTTGTACCGGGTCACGTTCATCTTAAAGACCTTGGTCAACTCGTGGCGCGTCAAATTGAGCAAGCAGGCGGTGTAGCCAAAGAGTTCAATACCATTGCAGTCGATGACGGTATTGCGATGGGCCATGATGGCATGTTGTATTCATTGCCTTCACGTGACTTGATTGCAGACTCAGTAGAATACATGGTGAGCGCGCACTGTGCCGATGCCATGGTATGTATTTCCAACTGTGACAAAATTACTCCAGGGATGTTGATGGCGGCAATGCGTTTGAACATTCCAGTGGTATTTGTCTCTGGTGGTCCAATGGAAGCGGGTAAAGTTAAAATCCGTGGCAACGACAAAGCCATCGACTTAATTGATGCCATGATTGTGGCTGCAGATGACAACTATACCGATGAAGAAGTAGCAGAATACGAACGCTCTGCATGCCCAACTTGCGGTTCATGCTCAGGTATGTTCACCGCAAACTCAATGAACTGCTTAACAGAAGCATTGGGCCTGTCTTTACCGGGTAACGGTTCTACACTGGCAACACATGCAAACCGTAAAAAATTATTCGAACGCGCAGGCTCTTTAATTGTTGAATTGGCTAAACGTCATTATGAACAAGATGATTACAGCGTATTGCCACGTGAAATGGTGACCAAAGCCTCGTATGAAAATGCCATGACTTTAGACATCGCGATGGGTGGTTCAACCAATACCGTTCTACACTTGTTGGCTGCAGCCAATGAAGCTGGCGTTGATTTCACGATGGACGACATTGACCGTCTATCTCGCAAAGTGCCTGTACTCTGTAAAGTTGCACCTGCGAAGAACGACGTACATATGGAAGATGTACACCGTGCTGGCGGTATCATGTCCATTCTCGGTGAATTAGACCGTGCAGGCTTATTGGACACATCTGTGGGTACTGTTCACGAAGCAAGCTTAAAAGATGCTTTAGATAAATGGGACATTATCCGTACTGAAAATGAAGACGTTTACCAATTCTTCCGTTCAGCGCCGGGCGGTGTACCAACGCAAACTGCATTCTCACAAGATCGATATTACCAACGACTAGATGGTGACCGTGAAAATGGCGTGATCCGTAATGCTGAACATGCGTTCTCGAAAGACGGTGGCTTAGCTGTGCTTTATGGCAACATTGCGCTCGATGGTTGTATCGTAAAAACTGCGGGTGTAGATGATTCAATCTTGAAATTCAATGGTACTGCACGTGTGTTTGAAAGCCAAGATTCAGCAGTAGAGGCGATCTTGGGTAATGAAATCAAAGCCGGTGATGTGGTGGTGATTCGCTATGAAGGCCCACGTGGTGGTCCGGGTATGCAAGAAATGCTGTACCCAACCAGCTACTTAAAATCGAAAGGTCTAGGCAAAGAATGTGCATTATTGACTGACGGTCGTTTCTCGGGCGGTTCATCAGGCCTTTCAATTGGTCACGTATCTCCAGAAGCAGCAGAAGGCGGTGCAATTGGTTTGGTGGAAGATGGTGATTTAATCGAAATCGATATTCCAAACCGTACCATCAACTTAGCTGTTGATGACGCTACGATGGCGGCTCGCCGTGCAGCGCAAGAAGCCAAAGGTTGGCATCCAGTTGAAGAGCGTCCACGCAAAATTTCGAAAGCATTGAAAGCCTATGCAATGCATACTACGAGTGCGGCGAAAGGCGCAGTACGTGAAATCTAAATTTTAGATCTCCAAATAAAAAAGCACTCCACATGGGGTGCTTTTTTAATTTACATCTACATAACTTGCATTGGATACGAGGAAATGTCATCCGCAACTGTCTGAGGCAAACGGTAATTTAAAAGTGGATTTTTCTGCGATCAATTTTTGAGTTGCAACCAGTTGCCGAGTTTTGCGGATGACAAATGGTTTTGGTTACTTTTGCCAAAACAAAAGTAACATACGTGCTCCGAAAATTAGCTTTTATAGAGGTAAGACTCCGCTGTAATCAGCTTTTAAATGAAATAATGGGACAATAATTCTAAGTTATAGATTTCTTAATCTGATTAAAAATAATGTTTCTTGAAGCAACTAAATAAAATTTAATAATTAGTGGATGTCATTAAAATTCTAAAAAGACAGCCTCGAATAGTAGCTATAATTTATATGGCTTTGTGTAGGCAATCCCTTACTTTTGAAAGATCCAAAGTAACAAAAATCTTTTGTTCTCCTGATATTGCATCCCTGCCATACAGGAAAACAGCGACATCCATGTCGCTTTGTCATGTGATTGAATGGTATTGCATGCGCTAAAAATCTCTTTTGTTGAGATGTAATTTCTTTTACATGCCGAGCGCTTTCTATACAATAAATTTAAAAGAACCCGCCAAAGCTGAAGCCAAAATCAGCGATCGCCAAGGAAGAACAATGAGTAAAAATAATATCCGCGAACATTCTGCTCCTGTTTATGAAGGCATAGAGAATGCGCCTGCACGTTCCATGATGCGTGCCACGGGCTTCCAAGATGCTGACTTTAAGCGCCCATTTATAGGCATCGCCTCGACTTGGGCCAATGTCACGCCGTGTAATATGCATATTGATGGCTTGGCGCGTGAAGCTGAAAGCGGGGTGAATGCCGCAGGCGGTAAAGGCATTATTTTTAATACTATTACGATTTCTGACGGCATTTCCAATGGTACTGAAGGTATGAAGTATTCACTGCTGTCGCGGGAAATCATTGCCGACTCTATTGAAGCTGTGGTGGGCTGTCAGGCCTATGATGGCGTAATTGCCATAGGCGGCTGCGACAAGAACATGCCGGGCTGTATCATGGGTTTGGCGCGTTTAAACCGTCCGGGTCTGTTTATTTATGGTGGCACCATTAAACCCGGAGCAGGTCATACCGACATGATCTCGGTATTTGAAGCAGTGGGTCAGCATGCCAAAGGCGAAATCAATGAAATTCAAGTGAAGCAGATTGAAGAAGTCGCGCTGCCGGGGCCGGGTTCGTGCGGCGGTATGTATACGGCCAATTCGATGGCTTCAGCGATTGAAGCCTTAGGCATGAGCTTGCCAGGTTCATCGGCGCAGGAAGCAGTTTCAGCAGATAAAATTGAAGATTGCCAACGCGCAGGTGAAGCCGTGATGAACCTGCTGCGTCTCGATATTAAGCCGCGCGACATTATGACCAAAGCCGCTTTTGAAAACTCGATTAAAGTGCTGATTGCTTTAGGCGGTTCAACCAATGGCGTACTACATTTGATTGCCATGGCGCATACCGCAGGCGTGGAACTGTCTTTGGACGATTTTGCGCGCATTGGCAAAGACATTCCTGTGGTGGCCGATGTGCGGCCATCGGGTAAATATTTAATGTCGGAACTGATCGCCATTGGTGGTATTCAGCCGCTGATGAAGCGCATGCTGAAGGCAGGTATGCTCGATGGTTCTTGCCTGACGGTTACGGGCAAAACTTTGGCAGAAAACTTAGCCGAGGTAGAGGATTATCCTGAAGGTCAGCAAATTATTCTGCCATTTGATGCACCGATCAAAAAGGATTCGCACTTGGTGGTACTGAAAGGCAATCTGTCACCGACGGGTGCAGTGGCTAAAATTACCGGTAAAGAAGGGCTATATTTTGAAGGGCCTGCGCGGGTATTTGAGGGTGAGCAGGGTGCCATGCGCGGTATTTTAGATGGCGAAGTACAAGAAGGTGAAGTGGTGGTGATCCGCGGTGTTGGGCCGAAAGGCGGACCGGGTATGCCTGAAATGCTGAAACCGACTTCAGCGATTATTGGTAAAGGTCTAGGCCAATCCGTCGCACTGTTGACCGATGGGCGTTTCTCGGGCGGCAGCCATGGTTTTGTGATTGGTCATGTGACACCAGAAGCCTATGAAGGCGGCCCAATTGGCTTGGTCAAAAACGGCGATAAAATATCAATTAACGCTGAAACCCGTGAAATGACGTGGCATGTGGCTGAGGATGAACTTGCTGCACGTCGCGCGGCCTGGGTCAAACCGAAACCGAATTATACCCATGGCGCTTTGGCTAAATTTGCCAAGCTGACCTCTGGTGCGGAGAAAGGTGCGGTGACTGACCTAAATCTAGACGTCTAATCCATTGTTAAACATTGAACATTTAGCCCTGACTTGATATAAGTTTTGCACAAGGCTTATATCTCATTTAAAACAGCTTCATAATAGAAGTTGAATTTAAGCATGTGCTGGCAGTGCTCAGCACAATTCATCATTTTGAGGCAAAAAACGCATGTCACTGTTACGCCGTTGGTTCGATCCAATCCGATCGAGTTGGTTTTATCAGAAACCGACCCGACAAGCGGTGTTACCCACGGAACAAGGTCTGAGTGTTTATCTTCGACTGGATGATGTCTATAGCTATTTGGCTGCGCAGCAACTGCCTCAATTAGAAGAAATTCTCAGTGATGAAATTAAGCCACTAAAAGTGATTATTTGTCGTCAGAGTGCAGAACCTCCTAATCAAATGTCATCGATTGAATGGCAACAATATTGTCTGAATGATGCCCAAATTTTAGCGCGGCAGCATCGTTTTAGTTTTCATGAAACACCTGAACAACCGACCGCTGAAGCTTTAGAACAAGCCGAAATTATTCTAAAAAATACCCCATTACGTGGCCAAGATTTTCTCTATTTACTTGAAGATGTGTTCCACATGTTGTGGCAAAAGCAGTATGGCAAGCTGAGAACACTGTATGCGATGGCCAGCCGTCATCATAAAGCTCAAGATTTTCCAGAACGGATCTTTTCTGACTTACCAATTTTGACGGGTTATTTTGAATTTGGCGAACGTAAGTACCATGCGGTAGATGATTTACTTCGTTTAACGCGCCGTTTAAAACAACAAAAACTCCTGACAGATAACCCGATCTTTATGATCAATCATATTGAATGGCGTGAGCACCTGATCAGTGATGCAGAAGAGTTGAATGAAATTCAGGGACTCGATCCTGAGCTTGATCTCTACATCGCGATGGAAGATCCGATTTCATGGTTACTGTTGGCTTATATTCGTGAGGAATTGGCGGACTATTATAATATTCAGCTGAATGTGTATCCATTGTCGTATCACGGTCGTGATCTGTTTGATTGGAGTTTGGCAACACGTCTGTCTAAACGGACAGAAGTTAAGTTCACGCCATTTTGCCGGCCTACAGAAGCTGCGACATTAGCTATGTCACAGCTTTACTACAGTGCGCCCGAAGAGCAGCGTATTGATGTGATGTATCGTATTTTGGAAGCCGTATGGACCAAAGGGCGTGATTTATCCTTCAAAGCACATTTTCAGGCTTTACAGTATGAGTTAGAGATTTCTGAACTGACTACTAACGATATTGCTGAAAAATTAAAAGAAAATGATATGCACTGTGAGATGAAGTCACAGCCCGATTTTCCTGTTTTAGAATTACGTATTGCAGGTCAAAGCTATGTATTTAATAGCTTATACCGCGTTTGGATGATTGAAAGTATTTTCAGTAATGTGTTAGAAGAGAAGTATAAAAGTGAAAACACCGCTGAAAGTGAAGCCAGAGAAGATGAAGAAAGAAAAAGTTGAGTCATTAGAGCAAGCCCGCGCACAGATTGATGTGATTGATCAGGGGATTATTGAGCTCATTGCTGCACGTCAGTTTTATGTCGATCAAGCGGTGCGTTTTAAGCGTTCAGTACAGGATGTTCAATCACCAGAACGTGTCGAAGCGGTGATAAGTAAAATTCGTCTACAAGCCACAGAGCACGGTGTAAATGCAGATATTGTGGAACGTTTATACCGCGATATGATTCAGCATTTTATTCAACGTGAGTTGAAAGAGATTCGACCGTAATTTTTAGTTTTTGAGATTAGATCAAATTTATTAATGTTCTTTTTTAATATCACCAACTGAAAAATAATGATTTGATTTACATTTTGAAATTTTATTAATTTTTTTATTTGTTATTCTTTATCCAATTAGGCTTTGTTGCACAAAGATTTCATAACTATATGATTTTAAAGGTTTTGATTATTTTTTGATCCAAAATTAAATTTATTTAAATCAGATGCTTACATATTTATGCAACAAAGCCAGTTACCTCTAAAAAACAAATTAGGATATATTGGCGTAAATGGTATTCTTTCAGATCCTGATACTAAATTAGATGCGAATGGAAAATTCTTTATTGCTGCTAAAACTGAAAAATACTATTTAAAGAAACCTCCAGTAGATTATGCTAATAGTACAGGAGATTTATTTTTTTCATTCCCTAATTATCAAACAAAAAGAATTGAATATGCTGACCTCTATGTAGATCAAGTTGCCGAAGATAGGGCAGGCTTTGACCATCTTAATAAAATTGATGTGGGAATTATCTACTTAGATCCTGAATAAATAGATAGTCGTTTGATCCTAGACAAAATAATGGGCACATTTTCCCTCTAAAGATAAAGTAAGGTTAACTTTAGAGATATAAAAATAGCTAAACGCTGTAGTCTAAAAATATAAACAAGCTAATTATTATGCGCTTTCAAACTCACACGAGTCTGTAGTTTCAATCGCCCATAAATTAGGTGTAGGGTATCAACCTTAGATAACTGGATTTGCTAAGCTAATCCAGTTGGTTCAAGCAAACGTCAACTTCCAGCAAGACAACAGTGTATTCTAGACTTAGAAAAAGACGTCAAGCAGCTCAGGGAAGCTAATGCTTTCGTGTTTGAATATATTGAAATTTACTACAATCGAATCAGAAGGCATTCTGCAATTGGCAAGTTAAGTCCTGAAGCCTTTGAACAGAAATATTTTAAGAATTTAGAGGGATCTGTTGTCCACGATACTGTCTAGGATCATTTCTTAGCTTTAAAACTCATGTCTTAACCTTAAACTCTGTATCGAGAAAAGTTTGATGAAGCATTTTTTTATTTTCTTAACCATTTTGATATTCGGTAGTACTGCTTGTTCGTCTGAGAAAATTAGTTTGAATCAGAATGAAGTTAAAGAAGCTCAAAAAAAAGAATCAATTTCAACGCTGTCTAAAGAAGATACAGCTATAATAAATGATTATAAAAATACTATTAATAAACTTAATCTGAGAGATAAAGAAAACGCAGATAAAGTAATGAAAGATAGTTTGTCTGAAATAAAAAAGATCACGAATGATCAAGAACGACAAAAGATTGAAATGCAAATCTACTTAGCAACAGGCATGTATGAAGAGGCTTATAATCTTAATAATAAAATGTTAAAGGACTCTTTCAGTCAGGAACTTTTAGTGACTCAGTGTGAGTTAAGCTATTATGCTAAAAGATCGAAAGATGAATATGAAAAATGTTATTCCGATTTAGCATTGATTTTAAAAGAAGAATTAAGGAAAGTATCAAAAAATGACCCTCAGTATATTTATGGTGAGTGGGGCTATTTGCTATCAATGTATAAATCTGGGAACGTTGAATATAAAAATAAAATAAAAAAATTTATTGATTCGATTCAAGATGAAACGGTGAAATATCAATTCGAAAGTTCTTATGAATTAGCTGAAGAGCAAATGAGTAGTTATGACAGTAATTAAAATAAATTGTAATTATTTTTTTATTGAATCCAACTACCTTGTCTATAGTTGATTTTAAGCATAGCCTCAACTTTTCATTGAGGCTCTATTCCAAAAACACTGATTTTTCAAAGCGCCTGAATTGCATAGCATAGAACCAATTCTTCAGTGAGTTTCGCCATGATTTGGTTCGTCATCACAGTTTTTGCAATCGCAGGTCTAATTAAAGGCACGATTGGGTTAGGCCTGCCTGCGGTATCGATGGGCTTACTCACCATGGTGATCAGTCCATTTCAGGCAGCGACGTTATTAATCATTCCATCTATGGTCACCAACTTTTGGCAATTATTTGCCGAAGGGCAGGTGCTGCGACTAATTCAACGCTTTTGGCCCTTGTTACTTGGGATTATCGTCGGTTCAATTTGGAGTATTTTTCCAACTTTAGGACATGGTGAATTTAAAAGTGAAGCTTTACTGGGGGGCATGTTGGCACTATATGGATTGTATGGGCTTTGTGCTAAAAGCTTGCCGAACTTTGCACCACATGAAAAATGGCTATCTCCAATGATCGGTTATCTCGGTGGAGCGCTGACTGTTGCGACCGGTGTGGTGGTGATCCCTGTGGTGCCATATTTGCAAGGTTTGCAGCTCAAACGCGATGATCTCGTACAGTCACTCGGTTTGGCCTTTACCACATCAACCATTTGTTTGGCAGTGTTCTTACAGCAAAATCCTGTGGAATATCTTCCGATTGATTATGCTATGTCAGCCATGGCACTGATTCCAGCGCTCATTGGCATGTGGGCAGGGAAAAAAATCCGTTACCGCATTCCAGAACAAAAATTCCGTAAGGTGTTTTTTATCGGGTTGATTGCCCTCGGTAGCTATATGATGCTGCACCAGTTTGGCGTGATTTAAAGCCTAGACTTCGCTATCCAACGCAGATTTTTGTGACAGTAGAAACTGACTAAAATGCTGATAATTTAAGGGTAGATCATCAAAATTACGTGCGGTGAGGAGCAGTTTTCGATTGGCCCATTCACCGCTGAGCTCAACTTGTGCAAAGGCATACAAACTGATTAATCGTTGGGCCGCACGTTTTGGCATGATGGCAACGCCCACACCATTCGCTATCACTTGCGCGATCGCGGCAAAGTTCGGCAAACGCAGCCGATACTGAATTTCACAGCCGAATAATTTGGCTTGTGCCTCGATCGATTGTTGCAAGGAATGATATTGCATCAAACCGACAAAGGGATAATTTAAAATCTCTGCGGGTTTGACGCTAGATATCGAGGCCAATTCATGAGTTAGAGGACAAATCAGTACCAAAGGATCATTTGCAAACTCAAGTGTTTGTAACTTTTCGGATTTAAAGAAACCCGAAATTAGACCTAGTTGTGCATTGCCTTGTTCAATCGCTGCAATGATGTCTTTAGACTCGGCTTCATGCAGCTCAATTTGTGTGTTGGGATTTTCTAGCAAATAACGTGGTAGCAAGACCGGTAAATATTCACTTTGTGCAGATGAATTACACCATAAGGTCATATTGGAACTCAGCCCGTGAGCAAAGGGCAGCATAGCGTGTTCTAATTGTTGCCCCTCACGCAAGATGCGCTGCGCATGTTCAACCAAGGTTTGACCGGCAAGGGTCAGTTTGACTCCTTTGGCTTGGCGAGTGAACAGAGCCGTGCGGTAATGCTGTTCGAGTTTTTTAATTCGTTCACTGGCTGCTTGTAGCGAGATGGCAGAACGAGCAGCGCCTTTGGTCAGACTACCGCTGTCAACAATGTGCAGTACCAATTGAAGGTCGAACAAATCCAGTCGCATACGGTGTATTCCTTGGCTAATGCCTTATCTTACCGAAAGAGTAGCTATAAAAAAAAGCGACCTTTCGGCCGCTTTTCAAATGAATGTTGTATTCTTTTTTAAATGTCTTGGGGCTTATTCTGATTTGTCGCCCAAGCTAAAGAACCAGTTCAAAATCAACGCTGCAAATGTAGCAGTACCAATACCACCTAAGTTGAAGTTACCAAATTGAAGTGCAAAGTCACCTGTACCTAAAATAATCGTGACTGCTGCCACCATCAGGTTTTTATTTTTTGAGAAATCGACTTTGTTTTCAATCCAGATTTTCGCACCTGCAATGGTAATTAGACCAAATACAACAATCGATGCACCTGTCAAAATGGCTTGCGGAATAGTATGAATAATCGCACCAAACTTTGGAGAAAGACCAAGGAAGATGGCGAATACACCCGCAAATACAAATACGATGGTCGAGTAAACACGTGTTACCGCCATCACACCAATATTTTCGCCATAGGTTGTCATACCCGGACCGCCGACACCGCCTGAAAGTGTGGTTGCAACACCATCTGCAACGAAGGCTTTACCAATGTGCGGATCGAGATTTTCACCTGTCATCGCACCTACAGCTTTGATGTGACCAAGGTTTTCTGCAACCAAAATCAACGCAATCGGTGCAATGATGAGCATGGCATTGAAGTCAAAGACGGGTGAATGGAAGTGCGGAACACCAAACCAAGCGGCTTCTTGTACGGGAACGAAATTGATTGGTGTGCCATGACCCATGACATTGGAAATGATGTAATACACCAAGTAAGCGAGTAGAAGGCCAACTAAGAGTAATAGACGTTGTAATAAACCTTTGGTGAACACAGCAATTGAACCCATACATAGTACGGTTACTAAAGCCATCCACATATTAAAGTTATTACCGGCAACCCCTTTAATGGTCACTGGGGCAAGGTTGAGACCAATGATCATCACCACTGCACCTGTCACTACAGGTGGCATGAGTTTTTCAATCCAACGGGTACCCGTTGCCATCACGATAAAACCAAAAATGGCATATAAAATACCGCAGGCCATAATCCCGCCAGCAGCCATCGCGATATTGGCATTTGGCGCGCCAGTACCTGACGCTGCATAACCTGTTGCGGCAATGACCACACCAATAAAGGCAAAGCTTGAGCCCAGATAACTTGGTACACGACCACCAGTCATAAAGAAGAACAAGATGGTACAGATGCCCGACATTAAAATTGCAAGGTTGGCATCAAAGCCCATCAAGAATGGTGCAAGAACCGTTGCACCAAACATTGCAAAGGCATGCTGTATCCCCAATACAACACTTTGCACAGGCGGAAGATACTCATTGGTACCGACAGGACGTGCATCAATATTGCCTTCGTATGGGCGCCATTTGGGAAACCAATTGGACATAAAATGAGCACTCAAAAGATAAATTGTGCACATCATACTCTTGTTTTTTAGAAGATTTAATTACTTTTAAAAATATTTTGTTCAAATTAATTACCTGACTTTACATGTATTTTTACCAAGTGGTAAAAGTTTTTTATATGTAAAATTAATGTTAAATCATGTAATTAATCATTGTTGGTTTTTTATCTTAGTTCATAAATTTTTCTTATTTTATATATTCCTAAACAATTTAAAGCTAAAGTGATTGCTTAAAAAAAAAGCACATCCATGGATGTGCTTCGTTTGGGGTTGGAAGTTTTAGCCAGTATTACGTAGACCGGCAGCGATACCGGCAATACTTACCATCAAGGCATGATCAACAGGCGTATTTTCTGCTTGGCGTGCTGCCAAATAAGCACGACGGCGTTTCATTAACTCGGCTTGTAGTAAATGTAGCGGCAGTAGATAGGGCTTACGTACTTTCATGGATTGGTCGAGCACATCGTTACTGCTGAGTAATTTCGATTCACCTTTGAGTGCTAATAGCGTTTGTACCGCATCACGTAAACGCTGACGTAACTCTTCGCCCAACTGTTTGAGGTCTGCGTCATCCGTCAGATGAGACTCATAATAAAGCGCCACATGACCATCGGCTTTGGACAAGACCATTTCCAACATATCAATCAGGGTTTGGAAATACGGCCATTGCTCTAACATTTCTTCGAGTGTCTGCTTTTGACCTTGATCAATCACTTGATTAATCGCAGCACCTGTACCAAGCCAAGCAGGTAGCATCAAACGGATTTGCGTCCATGCGAACACCCAAGGAATCGCACGTAAAGACTCAATCCCACCGCTAACTTTACGTTTGGCTGGGCGTGAGCCGAGCGGTAACATTTGTAGTTCCAGTTCTGGCGTTACAGTCCGTAGGTATTTTACAAAATGCGGATTTTCACGCACGGTTTGACGATACACCTGTACCGACAGATCCGTCATGCTGTGCATGAGCTGACGCCATTCCTGTTTCGGTTCAGGCGGTGGCAATAAGGTCGCTTCTAAGGTCGCAGCGGTGTAAATTTCCAAGTTTTGTAAGGCAATGCCTTCTAATCCAAACTTGAAGCGAATCATTTCCCCTTGTTCTGTGACACGGATCGCCCCTGAAATCGAGCCTGGTGGCTGTGAAAACAGCGCTTGCTGTGTCGGCGCACCACCACGGCTGATTGAACCGCCACGGCCATGGAATAATGTCAGTTGCACATCATGCTTTTTCGCAACCGCAGTTAATTCTTCCTGCGCACGATACTGCGCCCAGTTTGCCGACATAAAGCCCGCATCTTTGGCTGAGTCTGAATAGCCAATCATCACTTCGTGTTTACCCTGAATATGCTGCTTATACCAATGCATATTGAATAGGGTATTCATGGTACGGGCGGCACCATCCAAATCTTTTAAAGTTTCAAACAGTGGCACAACGCGTAGCGCTTGTTTGATGCCCGCTTCTTTTTGCAGTAACAATACGGCCAAGACATCGCTCGGATGCTCTGCCATGGAAATAATATAAGCCCCTAAACTTTCAGGTGGCTGTTCTGCCAAAGTGCGCATGGTCGCAAAGACTTCTTGTACATCTGGATGTTCAATCAGACTTTGTTTCGGCTCATTTAAAAACTTCGGTAGCAGTGGGCGTTTGCTTTGCAGTTCCTGAATTAAGAAGTTTTGACGGGCTTGCTCCGTCCATGTTTCAAAATTACCTAAACCTAAATATTCGGTAATGGCAGAAATCGCTTGGCGATGACGCGTGGATTCCTGACGGATATCTAATTTGAGTAATTCGATACCGAAACAATTTACCCGATGAATAAAGTCGAGTAACTGACCATTGGCAATTTCAGGTAAACCGCTGTCAATCAGTGAACGGTAGCAAACCAATAGTGGATCGAGCAGCTCATGGCGGCTTTTAATGACTTGGCTATCGTCAGCATCTTCGCCACGGAGTTTTAGTGCCAACCAGTGACGAGTGGCTTTGAGGCGTTCCCGCGCATCACGTAGATATTCACGATACGGTTCAGGGTGGAAATGACCCAAGGCATCACTAAGCTCTTTGCTGCATTCTTGAATCGAAAGTTCCCAGCGCAGGTCTTCGATATCGCGTAAATACAAGTCGGCAGCTTTCCAACGTGAAAGCCACAGCACCTCTTGAGTAATATTATGGGTGACGTTTGGGTTACCATCACGGTCACCGCCCATCCATGACGCAAAGCGCACAGGGGCAACATTTAAAGGCAACGTCTTGCCACAATGATCTTGAACCATGCCATCCAATTCACGCATGAATTTGGGTACAGCATTCCACAAGGTCTGTTCAATGGTCGTGAAGCCCCATTTAGCTTCGTCGACAGGCGTCGGGCGATGTTGACGAATTTCATCCGTTTGCCATGCCGAGCAAATTAGTTGTTTTAAATCATCCAGTACGGCTTTGCGTTCGCGTGGCGTAAGTTTTTGTTGATCCATTTTAAACAGGCAATCATTAATCCCATCATATTTTTGGATCAAGGTACGGCGGCTGACTTCGGTTGGATGTGCAGTCAGGACCAATTCAATTTTTAATTCACAAATTTGTTGGAACAGTTGTTCCGCACTGATGTTATTGCTTTTAAATTTTTCAAATAAATGATCGAGTGGATTCGGTGAAGGTGCTTGCTCATCAAACTCACTTTGGCGACGGCTACGTACCACATTGTATTGTTCGGCAATATTGGCAAAGTTGAGAAAGTGCGTAAATGCACGGGTCAGTGGCAGAATTTCTTCATCTTTTAAATTTAAAAATAATTGTTCTAACTGTTTTTCGGCTTCAACTTGTCCATCGCGTGCGCCTTTAGACAAAGCACGAATTTGCTCTACCTGATTAAACAAATCTTGTCCTGCATGCTGCTTTAGGGTTTCACCTAATAAATTGCCCAGTAAGCGCACGTCTTCACGTAATGGAGCATCAATTTGTTGAATCATTTGTTATTTCTCCGCGTATTCCTGTCTCGACTATACCCCGAAAGTGCTGTGGCAAAAGGGGGGTACAGACAAAAGTCGGATGACTTTTCTAGGTAAATGAGCAATAGCTATGCCATTTGTTTCAGTTTAGCCTTGAAATATTTCAGAAAATGCTTAGCTCTGTGTGCCGAGTTGATATTTCAGCATAAAGATGTCGATGGCAGAGTGAATAATGGCCTGTCGCTCTGCTGTTTCAGGTACTGGGCGCATGCCCAATAAGACTTCTTGATGGCGTAGTCCCATCAGTAGCGACACAATCAGTTCAGTTTGTCGGGCAGGATTATCCTGCTGAATGAAATTTAAAGCTGCTGCGTCTTGAAAGAAATTCTCCCAGACTTGGCGCATTTTCAAATGTGAGGCACGGAAAAACTGTTCCACCAAGGGACTGTGTTCGGCAGCCAACTCCAAAAGTAATAAGTCCAGTTTAATGGCTTCTGGCAAATTCATGATGTTCAGCCCCAACTCACAAATTTCTACGAAAGCCTGCATAAAATGACTTTCGCTGTGCAGATGTCGCGGGCGAGTATTTAAAATATATTCACAGGTATCTTCAATTGCACTGGTAAATAAAGTGGCTTTGTCCTGAAAATGGTTATAGACCGTCAGTTTGGTGACCCCTGCATGTTGCGCAATCTGATTCATGCTGCAACCGTGATAGCCCATTTCTAAAAATAATTGTTTTGCAGACTCTAAAATCCGTTGTCGTTTTTCTAAGTCTTTCGGGCGGCCGACATTCATTTGCTGAAAAAATTCCAAAAAAGGCGAAAAGGTCATTGATTTCGGATAATTAATCTAATTAATGTACCGCATGGTTTATTAATTAAAAAATAACCAAATTAATTGAATAATATTCTGCCCTAAAAAAGACTTTTTATTAAGAGCGAACTTCATGAGTACGATTAAGACCACAGTTGTCAGCATGATTATCGTTTGCAGTGTGACCTTATGGGGATGCAGCAAGGATAAAGCCCAAACGGAACAGGAAGTGCCATTTGTGATGGTGACTCAGCCGGGCGCCACACATTTTGAACAAAAAAGTTATGCGGGTGATGTACAAGCCCGCCAGCAAACAGCTTTAGCGTTTCGGGTTGGCGGTCAAATCACTGAGCGCTATGTCGATGTTGGAGACCAAGTCCGAGTCGGGCAAGTTTTGGCAAAATTAGACGTCAAAGATGCACAGTTGCAACTGAATGCAGCACAAGCACAGCTTGAAAGTGCGCGTTCCGCTGCACAGATTGCTGAAGATGAACTAAAACGCTTTAAGCAATTATTGCCAGTCAATGCTGTGAGTCGCTCGCAGTACGATGCGGTGGAAAACCAATATAAAGCGGCACAGTCGAACTTAAAGCAAGCTCAATCAAATTATGATGTGAGTCGTAATCAGACCGGTTATAACCAATTAATTGCCAATAAAAATGGGGTCATTACTGAACGTAATATTGAGATTGGTCAAGTGATTGCAGCAGGACAACCAGCTTTTCAATTGGCGATTGCAGGTGAACGTGACGTGGTCATTGGTGTGCCTGAACAGGCTGTTGCTGAAATTAAAACAGGGCAGGATGCATGGGTTACCTTGTGGTCGAAACCACAGGAAAAATTTGCAGGCTATGTACGTGAAATTAGTCCTGCTGCCGATCAGTCTCGTACTTATAGTGTCAAAGTGGCATTACGTGAAGGCAATAGCGCCATTCAACTGGGGCAAAGTGCACGGGTATTTTTAACCAAAGCACAGCAGAATGTTTTGCATGTGCCGTTATCGAGTGTGTCTGCGAGTGGTCAGCAGGCGTATGTGATGGTGGTCAATGCAGACAATACGGTACGTAAAGTTCCAGTAACTTTAGGCGAATACGGACGTGATAGCGTGCCCGTACTCAGTGGTTTGCAAGCAGGGGATTTTGTGGTGGTTGGCGGCGTGCATTTACTCCGCGAAAAACAAAAAATACAACCCGTTGATCGTGAAAATCGTGCGGTACACATTCAGACAGGAGTTAAATAATGAATTTTAACTTGTCTGAGTGGGCACTGAAAAATAAAGGTTTAATCCTTTATTTTATGATTCTGCTGGGCATCGTTGGGATATTTTCCTATTCCAAATTGTCGCAGAGTGAAGACCCGCCATTTACCTTTAAAGTCATGGTGATTCAAACCTATTGGCCTGGTGCAACAGCCAAAGAAGTTTCGCTACAGGTCACCGATCGAATTGAAAAAGAACTGATGACTACGGGGCAGTATGAACGCATCATGGCGTATTCACGTCCGGGTGAATCCATGGTGACCTTTGTGGCCAAGGACAGTCTACGTTCGCAGCAAGTCCCCGATGTTTGGTACACCGTGCGTAAAAAGGTCAATGATGTTCGCCATCAATTACCATCTGGGGTGCAAGGTCCTTTCTTTAATGATGAGTTTGGTGACACCTTCGGTAATATCTATGTGCTCACCGGCAAAGACTTTGACTATGCCACCATGAAGGAATATGCCGACCGTTTACAGCTCCAGTTACAACGAGTCAAAGACGTTGCGAAAGTGGATTTGATTGGTCTACAAGATCAAAAAGTTTGGATTGAAATTTCCAACACCAAAGCCACGCAAATGGGCATACCCGTGACGGCGATTCAACAAGCCTTGCAGCAGCAAAACACGGTTGCCAGTGCTGGCTTTTTTGAAACCAATTCAGACCGGATTCAAGTGCGTGTCAGCGGCAATTTACAAAACATTGATGAACTGCGTCAGATGCCCTTATTGGTGAATGGTCGAACGATTCAATTGGGTGATGTGGCAGATGTACATCGGGGCTTTAGTGATCCACCGCAGCCTCGTATGCGTTTTATGGGTGAAAATGGTTTAGGCATTGCCGTGTCGATGCGTAAAGGAGGCGACATTCTGGCTTTGGGTAAAAACCTTGAAACAGAATTTGCCCGCCTGCAAAAAACCTTGCCCTTGGGTATGGAACTAAAAAAAGTTTCTGATCAGCCTGTAGCCGTGAAGCGCAGCGTCAATGAGTTTATGAAAGTCCTCGCTGAGGCCGTGATTATCGTCCTATTGGTGAGCTTCTTCTCCTTGGGTTTCCGTACAGGATTGGTTGTGGCATTTTCCATTCCCTTAGTCTTGGCCATGACTTTTGCAGGCATGCAGATGTTTGATGTCGGTTTGCACAAGATTTCTTTGGGGGCATTGATTCTCGCACTCGGTTTATTGGTGGATGATGCGATTATTGCTGTCGAAATGATGGCGATTAAAATGGAGCAGGGCTATAGCCGATTACAAGCCGCTGGACATGCATGGCGGACCACTGCATTTCCAATGCTGACAGGAACATTGATTACTGCGGCCGGCTTTTTGCCGATTGCCACAGCCGCATCGAGCACAGGCGAATATACCCGCTCGATTTTCCAAGTGGTCACTATTGCATTGGTGGTGTCATGGTTTGCAGCAGTACTGTTTGTTCCCTATCTGGGGGATAAATTACTACCCGACTTCAACAAAGATTTGGTACAAAAAGTCCCATGGTATCAGCGCCTGTGGGCACGTTTGCGCAAACAACCTGAACCTCAGCCGATGGTGCATCATGCCGGCGAACATCACGATCCTTATCAGTCTCCGTTTTATCAACGCTTCCGTGGTTGGGTTGACACTTGTGTGACTTATCGCAAGACGGTGATTGCAACGACGGTTGGCATTTTTGTGTTATCGATTTTAATGTTTAAAACGGTACCACAGCAGTTCTTCCCACCGTCAAACCGTGCTGAAATTTTAGTGGATTTAAAGCTTGAGGAAGGTGCATCACTGAAAGCCACAGAAGCGGCCGTAAAAAAAGTCGAAGCGTTCTTGTCGAAAAAACAAGGCATTGATAATTTTGTGGCTTATGTGGGGACAGGTTCACCGCGGTTTTATTTACCTCTAGATCAGCAGTTACCCCAAGCCAGTTTTGCTCAGTTTGTGGTATTGGCTTCATCTTTAGATGATCGCAATGAAATCCGTCAGTCATTAGCAGAAGAAATCCGTAAGCTTTTACCTGAAGTGCGTACTCGCGTTTCACTTTTAGAAAATGGACCACCCGTGGGTTATCCATTGCAGTTCCGCGTGTCGGGTGAAGATCTGAGCTTGGTGCGTGAGTGGGCACAACGGGTGTCTGCAAAAGTCAGTGAAAACCCGAACACCACCAATGTGCATTTGGATTGGGGTGAGCCAAGCAAAGTCATTAAACTGGACATCGACCAAGATCGCGCACGTCAAATGGGGGTTTCCAGTCTAGATCTGTCTAATTTCTTGAATAGTTCAATTAGTGGTGCGGTGATTAATCAGTATCGTGAGAAACGAGAGCTGATTGAAATTCGGATGCGTGGTGATCAAGCGGAGCGATTGGATGTCGGCTCTCTCAGCAGTTTGGCTGTACCGACCAGCAATGGTGGTTCAGTGCCATTGGCGCAGATTGCGAAAATTGAGTATAGCTTTGAAGAAGGTTTGATTTGGCATCGTAACCGTTTACCGACCATTACTGTGCGCGCGGATATTCGCAGTAAATTGCAACCTGCAACGGTGGTGGGTGAGTTAAAAGATTCATTTGATCAGCTACGTGCAGAGATGCCGAATGGTTATCTACTCGAAGTAGGCGGCACTGTGGAAGAGTCAGCACGAGGTCAAACTTCTGTAAATGTGGGCATGCCATTATTTCTCGCAGTTGTCATGACTTTGTTGATGATTCAATTACGCAGCATGTCACGGGCGATGATCGTATTTTTGACTGCACCTTTGGGCATTATTGGCGTGGTGTTATTTCTGTTATTGTTCAATAAACCCTTTGGTTTTGTGGCAATGCTCGGCACGATTGCACTGTCAGGAATGATTATGCGCAATTCACTGATTTTGATTGATCAGATTGAACAAGATATTCAGTCTGGGGAGTCGGCTTGGGATGCGATTATCAATGCAACTGTGCGTCGTTGCCGTCCAATTGTGTTGACTGCATTGGCTGCTGTATTGGCGATGATTCCACTTTCTCGCAGTATTTTCTTCGGTCCAATGGCCGTGGCGATTATGGGTGGATTGATCGTGGCGACCCTACTGACCTTGTTCTTTTTACCTGCGTTGTATGCACAGTGGTTTAAAGTGAAAAAAACTCAGCAGAATCCTTAAAAGTGTCATAATATTGGGTGCGAAATATTGAATTTTTCTCTATAGTAGCACCTGATCTACAAAGACATTTTTAAAAAGTAAAACAACCACAAGTGCAGCGCGGCATATTGTGGTGTACGGGGTTGAATCACAGATGACAGCAGAGAGTTTAGCTAAGTATCGCCGTTATATTGCGATTTCTTATGTCTTCATGTTTTTCGCTTTATTTACCCTGATTAGTGGTGTATTTGCCTACGGCTTTGCACGCAAAGTAACTCAAATCGATTCTGCAGAAGTTTGGCTCCAAGCCCAAGCGCTTTGGGTCATGCGCACCGTCGTGATTTATTCCATGATGGCCATTTTTGCCGCACTGTGGTTTATTCCTTTATTTTTCTATTATTGGGACACCTATCTTTGGGTGACTGCATGCACGGTAATTGGTGTGATCTTTTCTGCGATTGCCTTTTTGTATCTATTAAATGCATGGATCCAAGGTCTATCCAAATTCGTTAAAAATAAGGCTGTTTTCTAAGTCGATTTATTTTTTTCCTGCCTACCCCTTGAAAAAATGGTTTGATTCCCCAATTTCAGACCACAGTTAAGTATTAAATTAAATTCCGTGAGGAGCATCGCCAGACATGGCTAAACGTGATTATTATGAGGTTTTAGGTGTATCTAAAACCGCAAGTGATGATGAAATTAAAAAAGCCTACCGTAAGTTGGCGATGAAGTATCACCCTGACCGTAATCCAGATAACCCAGAAGCTGAAGAAAAATTCAAAGAAGCTGCAGAAGCATATGAAGTTTTATCGGACAGCGAAAAACGTAGTATGTATGACCGTATGGGACATCAAGCTTTTGAAGGCGGCATGGGCGGCGGCGGTGGCTTCGGTGGCGGTTTTAGCGCAGAAGATATCTTTAGTCAGTTTGGTGACATATTCGGTGGCGCATTTGGCGGTGGTGGCCGTGGTGGTCAGCAACGTGCACGCCGTGGTTCAGACTTACGCTATGTTATGGAGCTTACCCTTGAGGAAGCTGTGAAGGGCGTGAAAAAAACCATTACCTTTACTGCGCCAGCGCCATGTGATGCCTGTGATGGTAAAGGATCTAAAAATCCAAACGACGTTGAAACCTGTAAAACTTGTCATGGTGCAGGTCAAGTGCGTATGCAACAGGGCTTCTTCTCTGTGCAGCAAACCTGTAGCACCTGTCGTGGTCAAGGTAAAATTATTAAGAACCCATGTAATAAATGTCATGGTTCAGGGGTTTCTGACCGTCAGCAAACTTTAGAAGTGACCATTCCTGCAGGTGTGGATAATGGCGACCGCGTACGTTTAAGTGGCAAAGGCGAGGCGATCCGTGATGGCCAAGCAGGCGACTTATATGTAGAAGTGGTGGTACGTGAACACGAAATCTTCCAACGTGATGGCGCTGACCTGTATATGGATGTGCCTGTAAGCATTGCAGATGCTGCATTGGGTAAAGAAATTCAAATTCCGACTCTCGATGGCCGTGTGAGCTTGAAAGTGCCTGAAGGAACTCAAACTGGCAAATTGTTCCGCTTACGTGGTAAAGGTGTGAAACCTGTACGTACCAGCATGACTGGTGACTTACTCTGCCGTATCGTGGTGGAAACGCCAGTGAATTTAACGGCTCGTCAACGTGAATTGTTAAAAGAGTTACAAGACACGATGGATGGCGATGACAATAAATCATCTCCGAAGAAAAAATCATTCTTCGACCGTTTATTTGATTAATTGATATGATTTGCTTGAGTTCGCTGTGATTTGAACTTAGCTATAAAAAAGCCTGCAAAATTGCAGGCTTTTTTAATGAGCGTTTTAAGGTTTCGGCTGTGCTATAGGTAGTAATAAACTCTCATAGCTCATGTCGAGCCTATAGATATTTTTAAGACGCTGTAGCTGATGACGTGCTTCAGCCTCACGACCATTAAAGGCCAATAAACGTGCATATTTAATGATGTGGTATTTCGCTGGATAGCTGCGAACCAATTTTTCAGTATCCTGAATGGTTTGTTCAGAAACGATGGAGTACGGATTTAAACGAATAATCGCCACCCGATGTCTAAATTCCGTCAGCAAATAGATCGGCTCATGATTAGTGATTTTCTCCGGTGTTTTTTCATATTTTGATGCCTGGCCCAGCTGAATCGCTGCATTAGCATAATCACGATAAATCACCGTAATCAGCACTGCACCAATCACGAAAACAATGCGGATAAACCATGGTGACAGACTCAATGTAGCCGTCTGTGGCTTCGCTGCTTGAAGAATCCCGATAATAAAACCCGCAGGCAGTAAGAAATATGCGTAGTTTTGCGGAAACTCCAACATGGCATGAATAATGAAGACACCGACCATCAATAGGCCAATCACAGATAATGCAGACTTGGCTAACTTTTGTAATTGGATGCCCCAATAGGCGAAATAGGTCAAGAACGGTACACCAATAATGGCGCCATTCCACAATAAGAAATCCAAAATAAAATTGTGTGAGCTACGAATCCATACAGGCCCTTGCACCGTGTCAGAGATCGAGACAAAAGCGCTACTAGTCTGATGCCAACCATAGCCAAACCAAGGCTGTGCAGCTACGGCATGCGCCATTTGTTGCCAAATGGCTAAACGAGACATATCTCCACCAGCACGTTTGACTACGTCACGACTTTCTTGAATATTCATGTCGGATATTTGGCTCATGATTTGACTTAATTTTGGCATCAATACAATCAGTGCCACAAAGCCGATAAACCAGGCCAAGCTGTAAAACCAGCGAAGACGGATATAATCTTTGTACTGTGCATAAGCCAAATAGACTAGGACACAGATACTTGCCACCCAAGAGGTGCGAGATTGGCTGAGCGCGACCCCAATTAAAATAGGAATTGCACAAGTGACCAAATAGCGGGTTTTAACTTTTTGCTGTTCATAAACATATAAGCAGGCTAACAAGGACATGAGCAGAAACGTGGCCATGTTATTTGGCTGAGCAAAGTTTGCAAATGGGCGCGTAGTTCCACTAATTTTCATCACAAAAGGAAGAAACGAGTCGAAATCTAACCACTGACATATTGCGATGAGCCCTGTCATGACCCCAGATGCAACAAAGGTATAGCTCAGGTATAGGAAGGTTTTTTCGCGTTTTTCCGTACCTTGTGAGAGGCTAAAACCAAGATTGATACACAGCCAGAAGCTGAACACAAACAGCATACAGAGTAAGGCAATACTAAAATAATACACCTGCCCAAAAGCCAGTTGCACAAAGGGAATCAACGCTAAGAGCAACAGGGGCAAGGAAATTTTTGCCACCATGAGCTTTTCTTTAAAGAACGTTGCCGCTAAGGCAAACAGGGCAAAAAAGGTATAAAGCTCACCGGTATACGTGGCCCAAGGTCGGTAATGAATCGGAATCAGCCATGCCAGTGCAATACAGACTGCCGCACAAAGATACAATAGGGTTTTCATGAATATTCAAGATCAATAGAACGCGCCTATCATACCGTGAAAATGCCTAAACTTGGTGAGGGAATAGTCAGCGTCTGTCGAAGAGCTTGATTTGCAAAAGTCCTTCGGAAAATGCAGGATTTTTTTGTTTGTAACTTAGCCTGCGCATGGAGTTTTGATATAGTAAGACCAATTTCGAATCAACATTAGGAAAATGTTATGTCAGCAGCTCCACGTATTGGTATCTTGGGCGCAGGCGGTCGTATGGGACGCATCTTAATTCAGGCGGTTCAGCAAGCTGGTTATCAATTGGCTGCTGCGGTAGAACGTCCTGAAAGTAGCTTGGTCGGTGCAGATGCCGGTGAACTTGCAGGGATTGGCGCGGTTGGCGTAAAGGTTGTCGGTAACCTTGCTGAGGTTTTAAAAGATTGTGATGTCGTGATCGACTTTACTGCACCTGCAGCAACGGCACAGCATCTTAAACTTTGCCGTGAAGCAGGCGTTGCGATTGTCATTGGTACCACAGGTATGAATGATGAGCAAAAAGCTTATCTCGATGAAACAGCAACAGAAACCCCAGTAGTCTATGCAGCGAACTATTCTGTCGGTGTAAACGTTTCAATCAAACTTCTTGAATTGGCATCAAAAGTGTTTGGCGATACTGTGGATATTGAAGTGATTGAAGCCCATCATCGTCATAAAGTTGATGCACCATCAGGTACAGCGCTAATGTGGGGCGAAGCCATTGCCGGTGCTTTAGGACGTGACTTAAAACAAGATGCTGTGTATTGCCGTGAAGGTCATACGGGTCCACGTGAACGTCAAACCATTGGCTTCCAAACGATTCGTGGTGGTGACATTGTGGGTGAACATACTGCGATGTTTATTGCGGATGGCGAACGTGTTGAAATTACCCATAAAGCGACCAACCGTATGAACTTTGCCTCTGGTGCAGTACGTGCAGCTGCATGGGTAGTTGGTCGTGAAGCACGTAAGTACGATATGAAAGATGTACTGGGTTTTAACGATATTGACGTATAAAAGCGCGTTAAAATCCGTTATAACAACAGCATAAAATTAAAATAAGACGATCAATGGAATGAAAAAAGTCATCTTTATGGCCTGTGCTGTCGCATTCACTGCGGCAGTACAAGCGAAAACTATGGATAATGCCAAACTCACGATTAATAAAAATAATATTAAGGTTTGGACCTACCAAAATGCTCAAAATCCTGTCTTTCAATACAAAGCTGAAACTAGTTTTGATGTGCCCATCGAAAAAGCGGTTTCCCTGATTTTAGATGTGGAAAATGCAGTGAATTGGGTCCCTTATATGGGCAGTGTCAAAGTCTTATCCCGCGATGACCAGAAAGGTGAATTCAGTTTATATATGGTGTTGGATTTTCCTTTTCCCTTAAAAGACCGTGATTTAGTGGTACAAGGCAAAATGCGTAAAGATGCACAAGGCATCATTAGCATCCAAAATAAAGCAGTTAAAAAAGGTTATCCGATCAATCCCAATTATGTACGTTTAACCGACTATGAGGGCGATTGGACCTTCCAGCGTTTAGGCAATCAAAAAGTCAAAGTGTCGACCTATGGCTATGCCAATCCGGAAGGCTCCATTCCGCTCAGTTTCGTGAATATGTTTGTGCAGCAACAGCCTTATCAAATGCTACAAAAAATGAAAGTGCAGCTGGGTAAAAGCAAAACTGTTGCGACCGTTCCCGAAATTTTAAAATAAGCCTTAGTAATGATTCAGTTCAATATGAACGATCAATGACTTTGCATCTCAGGCAGGCGAAATGCAGTCAACTGCTGCATGTGCTGTGTTTCTGGAAGTTCGATGCTGAGTAAGGTCTGTTCTGGAAATTGATGCGGATGTAACTTGATTTGAAATTGCCGCGCGGTCATTTGTTCACAGGCAAAGCGAAGTTTGGCTTGCTGCGGCATCATATTCATACCGTTTTCAGACTTGGCTTTATAAATATATAGCGTCTGATGTAACCCGCCGCTGGTGATCGGTTGGATCTGCTCAAGTTCATATTGCGTCAGTTTTTGGGCACTCAAAAAACCTTGAATTAAAGATTTACAGATAAAATTTTGCTGGCTTTGAGCTTGAGTGTGCTGTTCGGGTTGGCACGCCATAAGCGTGAGTGTACTGATGATGATTAGACCCGCTCGAAGCTGCGTGAAGTCATTCATTTAATTTTCCCCCTATCGTTATTTTTGAGATATCAACCTGATGCCATCAGCTTAAATCTGTTAACTTAATGGGTACAGATACAAGAATGATTAAAAAAAGGGTACAGATGGCTTTTCAATATCAGCAGCTTGCGCAGCAGTTGGCACAGAAAATTTATAGTGGTGAATTGGCCGCAGGGCAGCGTCTGTATGCGCTACGTCAATTTTCACAGCAGCATCAGATCAGTTTAAATACCGCGAAACGCTGCTATGAATTACTTGAAGCCAAAGGCCTCATTTATGTTAAAGAAAAGTCTGGTTATTTTGTACAATCCTCACAGAAAGCCCAGCAAATTGCCGTGCCGAATCATCCTGATTTTGATTCCCGACCTCGTGAAATTTCGAATTTAGAATTGCAAATTCAGATCCATGAAGCATCTGCAAATAGTCGCCTGATTCATTTGGGTTCAATTCAGTTGTCCCCCAATTTTGTTCCTGTTGAAGCAATCAGACGTTCAATCCAAAGGGCATTAAAGCATTGTAAACCAGAAGATTTTTTATATAACAATCGGCAAGGTCATCCACAATTGCGTCAAGCTTTGTCGGCACATTGGGCTGAAGATGGTTTTTACATGCCTAAGGATGATATTTACATCAGCAATGGTTGTATGCCTGCTTTGTCAGTGATGTTGCAAAATCTGAGTGCGGAAGGGGAGAGTGTCATTGTCCCGACGCCGAACTATAACGGGCAATTGCAATTATTAGCTTTATTGAAGCGGAAAATTGTTGAAATTCCTGCCAATACTGAAGGTTTTGATTTAGATCGTTTAGAGCAGGCGATGCGGGATTCAGGCGCGAAAGTATGCTTATTGACTGCAAATTTTCAAAATCCTTTGGGTTTTTGTTTAAGTAATGAAGATAAGGAACGAATTGCACAACTGGCTGAAAAATATCAATGTTATGTGATTGAAGATGATATTTATGCTGAGTGTAGTTTCAATGCAAAGCGACCATTGCCTATCAAATATTGGGATCGGGCGGGCTATGTGATCTATTGTGCGTCGATTTCAAAATCTTTATCGCCTTCTTATCGGGTGGGGTGGTTTTGTCTTCCACCACATTTGCAACATTTGCGTCCCAAATTACTTTTGCAAAATGATTCGGTGAATACGCCTTTGCAGTTAGGACTTGCCGATTTGATTTTTAGTCGTGCGTATCGCCAACATCTTGCTGAATTGCGTCCTAAATTAATGGTGCAAGTCGAGCAGTATCGTCAGTATATTTACGATGCTTTTCAAGGGGTTGATATCCGTCTAAATCGACCTCAAGGCAGTTATGCTCTGTGGTTGCAGATGCCTGAACAAATAGACAGTTTGGCGCTGTATTACCATGCGCAAAAACATGGCATCAATATTGTGCCAGGTTTAATTTTTGGTGAGGACAATCGTTATAACAATTGTATTCGCCTAAATGCAGGGCATGAGCTATCGACAGAAATTCAGCAGGCCATTTTATTGCTTGCAGATTGGGTGCGTAAGGAATGCAGAAACACAAATGTCATCTAGATTAATGAGTCCATAAAGCATACAAAAAAAGCCTGCATGCAGCAGGCTTTTTGGGCTTAGATTTTTGCCGTTAAAAATCAGCTTTCAACACGATACGATAACGCACGTTTCCTGAATGCAAACGTTCAATCGCTTCATTCACCTGAGACATTGGATACATTTCAATTTGAGGTGCAATATTTTGACGTGCGGCGAATCGAAGTAATTCACGCAGTGCTGCAGGAGAGCCTGTTGATGAGCCAGTGACAGATTTAGCACCACTGATCAGCATACCTGCGGGGATTTGCATCGGCTCAAGTGCTAGGCCGAGCATGTGAACGCTTCCATTCGGTGCCAAAGTCGAAAGGTAGGCTTGCCAATCCAACGTCACATTGACCGTGCTTAAAATCAAATTGAACTTACCACGTTGTGCTTTAATCGCGGCAAGATCACGACTATTCACCACATGGTCAGCCCCCATAGCTTTAAGTTCATCAGTTTTATCTAAGTTTGAACTGAATGCGGTAATTTCACAGCCCCAAGCTTTGAGCAATTTAATCGCCATATGACCTAAACCACCAATGCCGATCACGGCAACATGGTGAATGGCCTGAATTTGGTGCTGTAAGATGGGATCAAATACCGTAATCCCGCCGCAGAGCAGAGGGCCAGCACTGGTTGGGTCGAGATCATCCGGAAGGGGAATAACCCATTGCCAGCCTGCACGCACTTTGTTGGCAAAGCCACCTGCATGACCGACGATTGTCGCCGTCTTGGTTCCAGTACATTGCACTTGGCGACCATCGATACACGAGTCACAGTGTTGACAACTTTCTGCTGTCCAGCCAATGCCTACACGCTGTCCGACTTTGAGTCCTTTTGCTTCGCTGCCGAGTTGTGTAATGGTTCCAATCACTTCATGTCCTGGGACCACAGGATATACCGAAGATTTCCAATCATTTTGGATAATAGAAATATCTGAGTGACAAAGCCCGCAATATTCAACTTTAACTTCGACCTGATGGGCTTGTAATTCACCTGCATCAAATTGGTAGGGAACAAGGGCTTCACCACTGTTCATTGCTGCATAGGCGTGGATTGTATTGTCACTCATTATTCTATCCTTTATGTTTTGAGGTCATTCTGCATGTGTGTATTTAAAGTCACAGTGATTTTCATGATCATTGACCATGCCGATAGCTTGCATCAGAGCATAGCAAGTCGTTGGGCCGACAAATTTAAAACCATGCTGTTTTAATGCTTTGGACATGGCCTGACTTTGAGCGGTTTGTGCAGGGGCGCTGCGATATTCAACTACATCATTATTGGCAATTTGACCTTCGACAAAACTCCAAAGAAATTCCACAGGATGAATCCCTTGGGCTTTTAACTGTTGCCATGCTTTGGCATTATCTCGAATGGCAGTGAGTTTGCCGATATGACGAATCAAACCTGAATCTTGTAATTTTTCTTGTAATTGTAGGTCACTCAACGCTGCGATTTCGGCAATGGGATATTGAAAAAAATGCTGCTGATAACAGGCCCGCTTTTTCAGCACAGTAATCCAAGACAGCCCTGCTTGTTGTCCTTCAAGACACAGCATTTCAAAGAGATGCTGCTCATCAAAACTAGGTTTAGCCCACTCAGTGTCGTGGTAGGCAATATACAAAGGATCTTCGGAGCACCAAGCACAGCGTTGTATCGTCATGTTGAATGCTCCTTTTTGACTTAAATTTTAAAAGCTGTCCATTGGTCGTTTTTATTGTCCCAATACAACAGTTCCGCTTGATCGAGATCGGCAAATTGAATCCATACATCTTTACCTGATTTGTCTGCGTAGCCGGTGCTGATGAGTAATGCTTCTTCAGTGATCTCCATGATCCAGCCCTGATAAGACTGTCCATTGAGGCTGATTTTTTGTTGATTACCAGATTCTGCAAATTCCACCAGACGATTGATCAACGCTTCTGACATGTATGTTTCCTAAAATTAACGTAAATATGGATAGGGGTTAACGGCATTGCGACCTTTACCACCCAAGTAAATGCCATAATGCAAATGTGGTGCAGTATGTCGAGCATTGCCAGTATTACCTACATAGCCGATGACATCACCTTTTTTGACATAGTCGCCGACGTTTAAGCCACGCTTATGACCATCAAGATGCGCATAATAATGCCAAGAACCTGCGGGTCCCATAATCCATATCACTTTACCACCCAAATTGTTATTACGTAAGTCAGCAACTAAACCTTCTGTAGCACTGAGGACTTTTGTTCCACGTGGAACAATAATATCAATGCCTTCGTGGCTTCGTCCTTGGCTACGCGCTGCGCCCCAAGTATCCTTAAGCGCACTTCGTTTGACTTGATGAACAGGAACAGGCAATTGATTGGATAAACGCATGTTTTGTAATTTTTTCACTTCATGAGCAGGCAATGTACTGCCTGATGGTTTGGGTGGAGTCGACGTACAGGCGCTGAGTAAAAGCAAAATAAAACCAATACCGCCGAACAACCCTTTGCGAAGCTGAAAAAATCCTTGAGTCACATTTGTCCCTATTCAATTGATGAGCAGTTCAAAACTATGGCATAGAATGGCTTTCGAGTTCTAGCGTAGAAATGAGTTTTTTCATGGCGGTTGGAATACCGAGTGAAGTGGCTTGTATCGGTGTAAACCACTGTGCGTTGCATTCAATGGCCAAATGTTCTTTTTGATCGGCAGCAACGGTAAATACAGTAGCTTCTAAAAGCCAAGTGAAGTGGGTAAAGCTATGTGATATCTGCACTTGAGTGGTGGTAGGTTTCAGACCAAGCTGCTGAGTGTGGGATTGAAACTCATGGGGTTGATCAAAAATAGGTAAACACCACAGACCGCCCCATAGACCGCTATTCGGACGTTGTATCCACAGCCATTCTCCTGCAGATTGAATCAGCATGACTTGAGCCTCTCTCACTGGAACAGGCTTTTTAGGCTTTTTATAAGGTAATTCAGTCTCTAAACCTTGTGCATGTGCTTTGCAGTGCTGTTGCATGGGACAATATAAACAGAGCGGTTTTTTCGGCGTGCAAACGGTTGCACCCAGATCCATAATCGCTTGGGTATAATCGTGGTTGCGTTCAGTGGGGCAGAGCTCTGTCGCCAGTTGCCACATGGCCCGTTCATGTACAGGTTTCGATAAATCATCTTCAATAGCAAAGAAACGAGACAATACACGCTTGACGTTGCCGTCCATAATCACGCCATATTGTCTTAAACCTAAAGACATCAGCGCACCCGCGGTAGACGGGCCGATGCCCGGTAGTTCCATCCACTGCTCAAGATTGCTTGGAAAATGTCCCTGACGTGCAACAATACCCGCGGCTTTGTGTAAGTTCCGAGCCCGTGCATAGTAGCCTAAGCCAGCCCAATAGGGCGCCACATCATCCCAAGAGGCATGGCCTAAATCTTCAACAGTCGGAAACCGTTGAATAAATCGATCAAAATATTGTAAGACGGTTTTGACTTGAGTCTGTTGTAGCATAATTTCTGAAACCCATACTTTGTAAGGGTCATCCTTCACTTGCCACGGTAAGTCATGACGACCATGGACATCAAACCAGTCGAGAAGGGCATCAGAAAAGTTAAACATGCAATACAGTCAAAATTGAAAAAACCTGCCTAGTATACATCTTTCAATAGTCATTCTTTTTGTTCAAAACGAAAACTGTATATCAGGGGAAATGCAAAAATAGTGGCCATCAAAAAAGGAGCCGAGGCTCCTTAGTGAGTGTAAATTTAAAGTTTAGCTTTTAAAGCCCCAGCGGGTATCGAGCGCCAATGTTTGGTTTTCATAACGTGGAATAATGTGAATATGCACATGTTCAGTGGCTTCGCCAAAAACTTGTCCATCATTAAACCCAATATGAAAGCCAGTGGGTTGATAGCGTAAATTTAATTCATTACGCGCTTGTTCAAGTAAGGACATTAAACTTTTACGTTCTTTATCAGTAATTTCAAAAAATGAACCAACATGACGTAGCGGGACAATGACAGCATGCCCTTTAGACAGTGTATGTGGTTCAGGAAGTACAATACCAAAATCATTTTTTGCAATAACGTCATATTCGTCAAAATTGCAATATGGACAATTGAGTTCTGTCATTGTGCTCTCCTCATTTTTATAAATTAAATATTGGTAGTGGTTCTTATGGCTTTAAGAACCAAGCTGGCGTGCTAACAAGGCATACATGGCCGCTAAGCTTTGTTGTTCTGCAGCAGCGTTATAAGCTAAATCTACGCCGTTGGCTTTGGCACGTTCATCCGCCATCGGGTTGCTAAAGCCGTGTTTTGCGCCTTCAAAAATATTGATTTGATACTGCACTTGGGCAGCATCCATTTCATTTCTAAAGGTCGCAACATCATCTAAGCTCACCATCGAGTCGAGCTCACCATGTTGCACTAAAATCTCTGCTTGGACTTGTCCTGTTTGTGCAGGAGTCGCTGTAGCAAGTGTTGCATGGAAGGTCACCACAGCTTTTAATGCAGCACCTGAACGAGCTAAATCCAGCACGACTTTTCCGCCATAGCAAAAGCCTATAGCTGCGAGTTTATCTGCATTTACTTCTTTTTGCTGTGCCAAAGTGTTTAATGCAGCAGACGCACGGGTCACAATGGTGTCGGCATGATCAAAAGTCTGCATCATCCATTCATAAGCTTGCTTGGCATCTGTGGTGACTTTTTTGTCACCATACATATCCAAAGCGAAAGCAGCATAGCCTTGTTCAGCCAATTCGCGCGCACGTTGTTCGGTATATTCATTGCGTCCCCACCATTCCGGGGCAACTAACACACCTGCGACTGCAGTGTCTGACTCTGGTGCGGCAAAATAGCCAAAAAGTTGAGTTCCATCAGCTGCTGTATATTGAATTTCGCGAGTCTTAATTTTAACGGTCATGGTCAAATCCTTATGTGCGGCTACACAGTTGATGGAGATTTAAAATAAAGGGAAATTGGTTTTTATGAAATAAATATAAGATATCAATGTGAATTTTAAGTCAAATCAATCAAAAAAATTGTAAAAGAAAATAATGGAACGATGAAATATTGAGGAGCACCGAGATTTGTCGATGCTCCTGAAGGGAGTATTGTTATTTCGGGAGAACTTCAATGAGCTCTACATCAAAAATCAGTGTGCTGTTTGGCTCAATGACATCTGCTGAACCAATTTGACCATAGCCTAAATTTGCAGGAATGAAGAAGCGATATTTTGCACCTTCTTTCATCAACTGGAGACCTTCCGTCCAACCCTGAATGACTTGGCTTACTTGAAACATCGCAGGTTGGTTACGTGCAATTGAACTATCAAAAACAGTGCCATCAATTAAGCGACCTTCATAGTGAACTTTCACTGTTGAATTGGCTTTAGGTGACTTACCTTTGCCGGCTTGAATGACTTGATATTGCAGGCCAGATTTCGTGACCTGAATGCCCGGTTTTTTGGCATTTTCAGCAAGGAAAGCTGAACCAATGGTGGCATTCGCATCCGCTTTTTGCTTCAGTTCAATCAGTTGTTTCGCTTCGGTTTGCTTTTTATATTGAGTTAAGGCACGGGTCATTTCTTCATCTGTTAGTGACGAAGCTTGACCTTTAGATGCTGCCTTTAAACCTGCAACAAATGCATCAATATCTAAGTCTTTAATGGATTCAGCATTACTGCGTCCCATTAAATAACCAAAACTATAACCGACTTGTTCTGCAGCACTACTTTTATTACTGACATCTTTGGCAAATACAGTGCTTGAGCAGAGTGCCAAACACAACATACTGATCTGTAATTTCATGACCGAGTCTCAAAATAAAGCAGGAGAGCGAAAAGCTCTCCTGTACCGGTTTTATTATTTAACTTCAATGAGTTCTACATCAAAAATTAAAGTACTGTTCGGTGGAATCGTTCCCGGAACACCTTGAGCACCATAACCTAGGTTTGAGGGAATATATAAAGTAGCTTTGCCACCTTCCTTCATTAACTGCAGACCTTCAGTCCAACCCGGAATTACTTGGTTCAACGGAAATTCAATTGGCTCGCCGCGCTGTACTGAACTATCAAATACTGTGCCATCCACTAACTTACCTGTGTAGTGAACTTTAACAACTGATGTGGCTTGCGGTTGTTTACCTGTACCTTCTTTCGTTGTTAGGTACTGTAAACCAGAAGCAGTGGTTTTAACCCCAGCTTTGCTTTTATTTTCTGTTAAGAAATTATCGCTGCTACTTTGTGCTTGCTTATTGCTTTCGAGCTGCTTATTTTGCATTTCTTGTTGGAACTCAGCATATGCTTTTTGTAATTCTTCTTCAGTATATGCAGGTTTTGCACGAGCATGGCCTGCACGAACGCCAGTGACAAAGCTATCAATATCTAATTCTGGAGGCGTTTGATGGGCAACTTCATAACCAAGGGCATAACTTATTTTAGCGACAGCAGAAGCATTGGCAGCTGGTTGAGTTGATGTTGCTGATTGCGTAGCAGGTGTTTTAGTTGCATAGTAAACAGGAACAAGTGCGGCACCGCCGAGTAATACAGCGACAGCGATAGGTAGGGCCTTACTCATATATTTTCCCACAATTATTTTATATGTAAAAAGTTGCTGAAATTCTAGCAGACTTTTCCTGTTCAGCGCTTACCTATCTCTATGATCAGGTAAGGTGCAGGAAAGATCATCATAGTCATGTTCTTATTTTTATACTATAACGGTATGAATATATAAAACATTTTTTATACAGAATGATGCATGCAACATAAATTTCGAAAATAAAAAAAGCCACCGTATTCGGTGGCTTTTTTGAATAGGCTTGAATTAGTCTTGGTCTTTTGAAGCTTTATAACCATAAGAATAGTTATAGCCATAACCATAACCATAACCAGCTGAGCTACGTTGAATGTCGTTTAGAATAATACCATTGACCTTCACACCCACTTGTTCAAAGCGGTTCACGGTTAACTCTAATTCTTTCAACTGAGTTTTCGCATAACGAGCAATCACCAAATTCACACCAGCATATTGCGAAATAATGATACCGTCTGTCACCGCAAGTACAGGAGGGGTATCAATGATCACATGATCAAACATCGGTGAAATCAAATCTAAGAATTCTTTGAATTTACCAGAACTTAAAAGCTCAGATGGGTTAGAAGGGCTCTTACCGCGAGTAATCACACTTAAATTTGGAATTTCAGTGGTTTTAATGATGCTGTCTAGATCACGCTGACCATTTAAATACTCAGAAAGGCCTGGTTGGTTATCATGATTGAAGTATTTGTTTAAATAACCACGACGTAAATCGGCATCAATAATTAAAACGCGTTTATCACTTTGCGCAAGAATCGTAGCTAAGTTGGTAGAAATAAATGATTTACCGACTTCAGGCGCAGGCCCTGAAATCATAATCAGGTTATTTTTTGCAGATGTCAGTGCAAAGTGAATAGCAGTACGCATACTGCGCAGGCTTTCAATTGCAATATCATCGCTATTTTTAACTGCAAGTACGGGAATTGTTTTCTTCTTCTTCAAGAGTTTAATACGGCTTTCTTGAACAGGCGAACGTGGCACAGTGGCATAAACCGGAAGATCCAGATTATTTTCAATTTCAGTAGAATCTTTAATCCCTGAACGGAGCATATTACGGAGTAAGGCAATTAAGACACCAATAAAGCCACCGACAAATAGCGAGAGTATAAGGACAATTAACTTTTTAGGTTTAATAGGTTTAATTGGCTCTACTGCAGTATCAACGATGCGGACATTACCAATTTCCCCTGCTTTTGCAATACGGAGTTGTTGGTAAGAGTTGAGTAGAGCGGTATAGAGTTGCTGTTTTACTTCAACTTCACGGTATAGCTGTAAATAGCGGCGTTGTAAATCTGGAAGTTTTTTTAATGTGGCATTGAGTTCAGCAATTTTGCTATTAATTGCCCCCAATTGTGCATTCATTTGCTGCATCACTGGGTGTTCGCTGGTGTATTTTGCAGACGCCTCAGCTACTTTTTGTTCAAGCTGTGCTTTTTGGGTTTCGAGTGTAATACTTTGAGTTAAATACAACTCAGACTCTTTAGTGACATCTACCGTATTAAACTCTTGACGGAATTTGTTAAATTCGCGTTCCGCAACATCCAGTTGTTGTTTTAGTTCAGGTAGTTGCTCATCCAAAAACTTTAAGGTCTGTGCGCTTTCAGCTGAACGGCGTTCAATATTTTGCTGGCTATAGGCTGCTAAAATTGAATTGAGTACTTGGGTAATATGTTCTTTATCTTGACCCTGATAATTTAATCCAAGGACACCGGTCATTTTCCCTTTTTCAGCTACAGAATAGTTTGCCAAAATATTCTCTACTGCGGCAGGCAATGACTGCTTTTGAATCAAGTAGTGATCTTTTAACTTGTCGCGGGTAAAAATCGAAATATCCCACTGTCCGTCAGCGGTGCGTAATGAATTATCTTGGTTTAATTTACCCGTTAAAATGATTTGCTCAGTTTTAAGATCAGTTAATGTAAACTGATTATCTTTAAAGCTGAGATCAATATTTTTATCTCGATATACTGCTGGAATATTAAACTGTCGAATATCAAAACTTTTTTCATTGTCTTTAAAAGTTACTGATTTATTTTTATATTCAGTCACATAGTCATGTGGAGAAAATAGGCGATCAATAAATGAATTCTCTGTACCCGAAACTTTAAGATCAAGATGCAAATTTTGAATCACAGTACCTAGAACTAAGCGTGATTTTAAAATTTCAATTTCTGCTTGAGCTGGTTGCTTTTGATCAATCATGCCTGATAGATCACCCAAGAGTGCTGCTGAAGTTCCTTTACTTTCCTCAACCTGTACCAGTGCATTTACTGCGTAGGTATCAGGCGTGGTTCTTAAATAAAGCAGGGCACAAACGAGACTTAAAATCACACATAGAGCAATTAACTTCCACTGTGCAATCAGAGAGAAAAATAATTCTTTTAAATCAATTGTATCTTCTGTATTGGTATTTTGGCTCATAATCGTACATCAAAAGTTAAATATGTTTAGTCCAATCCGCAACGCAAGACTGGATCAATTGTGAAGTTTGGTCAAAAAAGGCCTGATCATGCTGGTATGGATCGGGAACATTTTTACCTTGCCAATGACCTAAACGAAAAGTCTTTCCCTTTGCAAATGGCCATGTCTGTTCAATATGCTTTTGTTGATTTGAACTCATGACCAAAATTAAATCTGATTTTTTGATCAGTTCAGCATTTAATTTTTGGGCAATATGTCCACTCATATCGATGCCAATTTTTTGCATACAGTATTGAGCTTTTTCATCTGCTGCATGTCCAATCATACCTGAGATTCCAGCTGAATAAATATTCAGGTCGGGATGATCTTTTTTTAGGAGATACTCCGCCATAGGACTTCGGCAAATATTACCTACACAGACCACCAAAATATTTTTAAATAACATTATTGGCCCAATCTGTCCAAGTTATAGATGATATTTGAGAAAGGAATCACTTGATTGATTACACGCTGCCAGCGAGCTAAACCAGATGCATCAACATATACAATATCGTTGCTACGCATTTTGAACTGGTTTGCGAGTCCAAAGTCACCAATACTGGTTAAATCCAAATGATAAATTTCGGTCATTGGGCTATTCATATCACTACGTACTACGTAGATTTTACCTCGACTTGCAGAAAGCGAGTTTACCCCAAGACTTTCGCCCAAGACGTCACTTAAACTCATTCCTTGATCACGCATTGGTAGGGATTGATTTTTACCAGATTCACCCATTACATAAATTTTCTGATTTTCGCGTGAATTGACATAAATTGTATCGTTAGGCTGTATGAGTAGATTATGTAGTGAATAGCCAGCCTTTTCTAACTGAATGCTATTTAAGTTGTAAGTTTGTCCTTGGCGTACCAAGGTAATAGACGTATTATCGCCAAATTGACTATTTACTCCGCCCGCCATACCTAACGCAGTATAAATACTTGTTGGTTGGTCGGTTAGATTAAACTGACCACCTTTCATTACATTACCTTGGACAGAAAAACGTTGTCCTTGGTAGGAAAGTACGCGAACAATCACATCTGGGGTTTTTAAGTAACGAGCAAGTTGGCTGCGTAATTCCTGATTGACTTGTGTCAGCGATTTTCCTGCAGCTTTATATCGGCCAATAATTGGAAATTGGATATAGCCACTTTGATCAATTTGATAGCCATTAGAAATAATGGCATCTTGATTGTTAATTGTATTTGTGGGTGGTGTAATTTCAGGGTATGCCCATAAATAAATAGATAAAATATCACCTGAGTTTAGGCGATAACTTTTTTGTTGTTGATTGAATAGATGGGCAAAATTTTGCTGATTTACTTGGGCGGGTTGAACAGCAACTAAATTTTCTTGAGTTAGTTTAATAACATTGACTGTCGAGCCTAAATCAGTCTGAAATGTGCCTTCTTTAGGAAGGTCATAGGTTTGTAAGCCTGAAGTAATGGCACAACCCGTCATACTTAGACTCAAAGCTAACATACAGCTATAACGATAGTAACTCACTCGAATACAAATCCTATTTATAAAATATTTGAATCATTGAAATACGGGTTTAAGTACCCAAATTACTCATTTTAGAATGTTAAGTTTATACTATTCACCTTGTAGAATATAGCTTTACATTTGTTTTAAATCGTAAGTTTAATCAAGACTTGCATGGATGAATATCTTTTTAAAGATCTTATTGTTATTTGAATTTTTTTAAATATACAAAGTTGGTTTTATAGGGTGAATTGTTTAATCCTATAAATATTTTTGATTAAAATTACAGGCCTCATAGAACATCATTACACAATCGAAATTTGATTTTCTGATATAATTTAACGCTATTTACAACATAACGATGATTGATGATTCATCGATGACATAGGCTTCAGTATGTTACAACTCTCCGAATTAAAAATTGCCATAATCGGATTAGGTTATGTCGGTTTACCGCTAGCTGTTGAGTTTGGAAAAAAAGTTCCCGTGGTGGGCTTTGATATTCATCAGAAGCGTATTGATGAATTACGTAGCGGACGTGATCATACCCTAGAAGTTTCTCCTGAAGAATTAGCACAATCAGCTCAATTAAGTTACAGCGCAAATTTAGAAGATTTAAAAGACTGTAATTTCTTTATTGTTACAGTGCCAACCCCGATTGATGAATATAAGCAGCCAGATCTAACGCCATTAGTGAAAGCCTCAGAAAGCATTGCAAAAGTGTTGAAAAAAGGTGATGTGGTTGTTTATGAATCGACCGTTTATCCGGGTGCAACAGAAGAAGTCTGTATTCCTGTTTTAGAGAAGAACTCAGGTTTAACATTCAATCAAGATTTTTATGCAGGTTATAGCCCTGAGCGTATTAACCCAGGCGATAAACTGCACCGTGTGACGAATATTTTAAAAATCACCTCGGGTTCAACACCTGAAGTCGCTGATTATGTGGATCAAATCTATAACTTGATTATTGAAGCAGGCACGCATAAAGCAGCCAGCATTAAGGTTGCAGAAGCAGCGAAGGTAATTGAAAACACCCAGCGTGATGTGAATATTGCTTTAATTAATGAATTGGCTTTAATTTTCAATAAAATGGGCATTGATACCGAAGCGGTATTACAAGCGGCAGGTACTAAATGGAATTTCTTACCATTCCGCCCAGGTTTGGTTGGTGGTCACTGTATCGGCGTTGACCCGTACTACTTGACTCATAAAGCCCAAGCGATTGGCTACAACCCTGAAATTATTTTAGCGGGTCGCCGTTTAAATGATGGTATGGGCGCTTATGTGGTCACTCAGTTGGTGAAAGCTATGCTGAAAAAACGCATTCAAGTGGAAGATGCCAAAGTCCTCATTTTAGGCTTAAGCTTTAAAGAAAACTGCCCGGATATCCGCAATACCCGCATCATTGATATTGTGAAAGAACTGCAAGAATATCATATTGATGCAGATGTTTATGACCCTTGGGTGGATGGAGCTGAGGCGGAACATGAGTACGGTATTAGCCCTGTGCAGGCGCTTGAAAATGGCAAATATGATGCAGTAATTTTAGCGGTTGCGCATCACCAGTTTAAAGACATGGGTGTAGAGGCGATCCGTGCTTTGGGTAAAGCTGATCATGTGCTGTATGACTTGAAATACGTCTTATCTCAAGCTGAATCTGATCTTCGTTTATAAGAGGGCATACCATCATGAATCAATATCAACAGGTATGTGAAAACCTTAAAACAGCGCCTAAAACATGGCTGGTAACAGGTGTTGCGGGCTTTATTGGCTCAAACCTTTTAGAAACCTTACTCAAGCTCAACCAAACCGTAGTGGGTTTAGATAACTTTGCCACAGGTCATCAGTACAATCTTGATGAAATACAAAGCTTAGTGACGGCTGAACAATGGGCGAAATTCAGTTTCATTGAAGGTGATATCCGCCAATTTTCCGACTGCCAAAAAGCCTGTGCAGGCGTGGATTATGTCCTGCATGAAGCCGCTTTAGGTTCTGTACCGCGTTCGATTGCCGATCCGATCACCACCAATGACACCAATATTAGCGGTTTCTTAAATATGCTCACTGCTGCGCGTGATGAAGGTGTTGCCAGCTTTACATATGCAGCCAGCAGTTCGACTTATGGTGATCACCCTGCATTGCCAAAAGTAGAAGAAAACATCGGTAAGCCATTATCTCCATATGCAGTGACGAAGTACGTCAATGAATTATACGCAGACGTATTTGCAAAAACGTATGGCTTTAAAACGATTGGCTTGCGTTACTTTAATGTCTTTGGTCAGCGCCAAGATCCGAAAGGCGCTTATGCGGCTGTGATTCCAAAATGGACTTCATCGATGATTGCTGGCGAAGATGTGTACATTAATGGTGATGGTGAAACCAGCCGTGATTTCTGTTTCATCGATAACACGGTTCAAGCCAATATTTTGGCGGCAACAGCATCTGATGAAGCGAAAAACCAAGTGTATAACGTGGCTGTAGGTGACCGTACTACGCTCAATGAGCTATATCGCGCCATTCAGGTGGCACTTGCTGAAAATGCGGTGAACTTTGAGCGCGATCCTGTATACCGTGAATTCCGTGCAGGTGATGTACGTCATTCGCAAGCCAGTATTGCCAAAATTGAGCAAGGCTTGGGTTATGCACCGCAGTTTAAAATTGCCGAAGGCATTCAATTGGCCATGCATTGGTACGTCAACAATTTAAAATGATCTTGAACCGATGATTGCGAAACTCTTCGCAAAGTATCAGTCCATTGGATTGATTACACTCAGTTTACTGGCAGGTGCGATAATGACATTTATCGCACTTCCTGTTTTAACACGCCTATATTCTGTTGCTGATTTTGGCGCGTATGGCATTGCTTTGGCGATTGTCAGTGTACTTTCAACAGTAGCCAATTTGCGTTTGGATCAAGCGCTGTTGGTCGCTGAGGAACAAGATAAAAAAAGCCTGATTTTTGAAGGGGCTGTATTCTCAACAGTAATCGCTGTGATGAGTGGCATCGTCATCAGCTTGATTTTAAATGTTGAAATGGCAGGTGCGGTCGCTACAGGTGTACTTGCCAATACGCTGATTCAGAGCGTTTATAACTATCAATTTGCTGCGCATAAGGAATATTTTTGTGCGAGCTTAAATATTTTTAGAAGTGCGATTGTGGTTGCAGTGCAATTGAGTTTGCCACTGTTCATGCAGATCAGTTTGGTGAATAGCTACAATGTCAGCTCGATCCTGATGATCGTGGCGATGTTGCTCTACCTATTGAAGTATCAGCTCTATCAAGTCAGTTGGCATGCATTTAAACATTACAAAGATTTTATTTATGCCAATACCCCGCATGCCTTGCTGAATAGTTTTTCACATAACTTGCCATACTATGTGGTGTCGCATTTTGTCGGTGTGCAGGCGATGGGCTTCTATGCCATTGTCGAAAGGACTTTGCGTGTTCCGATTAATTTGATTTCGCAAACTTTGCGTCAGTTCTTTATTCGCAAATTTAAAACCACGGATTCCAATCAAAGTGCTTTAAAGGCGAGTGTACTACTCAGTCTGGTTTCACTGCCATTATTTGCTTTGGTCTTTGTATTGCCTGAATCTTTATATTTATGGGTTTTTGGCAGTGAATGGGTGGGTATTTCGAGCTATTTCCAAATTTTAGCTTTGGGCTATTGGGCGGTTTTCTGTAATCCGCCAAGTTCAGCCTATTTAATTGCTAAGCGAAATAGCCAAGTATTATTTAAACTGCAAATCGTAGAGCTCATCATTAAGTTCGCTTTATTTGCAGGCTTATATGTTTTATGTGCCGATAAAATTTATATGCTCTTGGCGGTGCCGGTGGCACTCATCATCTATAACTTTGCCATTTTATATGTGGTGTGGAGAAACAAAAGCTGATGTTTTTTAAACTGTTAAAACTGATGAATTGGTTCACTGCACAATGCCGTCAGCAATTTTATAATGTGGCTTTTGGCACGAAATTTCGTTATTTCGGCAAAGCCTGTACGGTCGATATCAGCGGTCAGGTCAAAATCGGTCAGAATGTTTATATTGGCGATCATGTCAGTTTAATTGTCGAGCAAGGCGCAATTTTAGAAATCGCAGATCACAGTTTTATTGGTGAAAGCTGTTATATCAAATGCTTTGGTGGCAAGGTGTCTATTGGCAAAGACGTGAGTATCAATTCTAAGTCATTTATCAATGGTTGTGGCGGTGTGAGCATTGGCGATAATACCCGTATCGGCACGCAAAGTATCATCATTGCGAGCAATCATAAGTTTGGTGAACCTGATGTGTTGGTGAAAGATGCCATCACTAAACAAGGGGTCAGCTTGGGTGAAAATATTTGGCTCGGTGCCCGTGTCACAATACTTGATGGCGTAACGATTCCAAATGATTCCGTGATTGGTGCGTGTAGTCTTGTGTCGAAGCCTTTGGATGTGTCAGGGGTGTATGTCGGCAGTCCTGCCAAAAAAATCAAATCGATCTGATCTTATTTTTCATCCTGCATCGTGACTGCGGTTTCCATATCGTAAAGTGGATTTTCAGCGTAAAATAGCTGACTTATTTTCCTCCTTTTAAGTTGCCTCGCTTCATTCAGGTACTGTGTATGTCATTTATGGTTTCTGCTTTTCGACAGCTGTTTGATTTGGCTTATTTTATGGCAAAGGGCAGTGTGGCTTATGCACGTAAAAAAGGCGTAAAAGTCGGTGAAAATTGCCGAATTTATATTAAAAGCTGGGGCTCAGAACCATTTTTGGTCAGCATTGGTGATCATGTGACTGTAACTTCAGGGGTGAAATTTATTACTCATGATGGCAGTACGTGTTTGGTGAAAGATGCGCAAGGTAAACGCTACCAACGCTTTGCACCAATTCAAGTCGGTTCGCATGTATTTATTGGGGTCAATACAATCGTTATGCCCGGTGTGAGCATTGGCTCCAATGTGGTAATTGGTGCTGGCTCGGTGGTGACCAAAGACATTCCTGATCATAGCGTGGCGATTGGCGTACCTGCCAAAGTGGTATCCAGTTTTGCAGACTATCAAGCCAAAATTCAAAGTACCTGTGCCAGCGACAGTGAGCTGGCGGGCATCACGGATTATCGTGAGCGGGTGGAACGTGCCATGGCGATTCAAGCCTCAAAAACACTGCATTAATATTCTCCCATTTTAAAATTTAGGTCTGATTATGTTGAATAAAGTTATGTTCTTTTTGCCGAGCTTGGGCGGTGGCGGTGCAGAACGTACAGTCATTCAACTGGCGAACAGCTTTGCTGAACAAGGTCTGAATATTCATTTGGGCGTGTGTGATGTCACAGGTGATAAAGCTAAGCTGTTGCCTGAAGTCAGCCGGAAAATTCAATTGGTCAATTTTAATTGCGGTCGGGTGATGAATAGCATTACACCGTTAAAGATGAAGCTGAAAGCTGAGCACTATGATTGTTTGGTGGCAACGCAAACCCATACCAATATTGTGGCGGGCATTGCCAAAAAGCTGGCAGGCGTTCAAACCGCATTAATTTTCCGTGAAGTATCGACGCCATCTAAGAATTTGAAATTGCAGGGCATTACCAAATTTGTGCTGAAAACTTTGGTGAATTGGACCTATCCCATGGCCCAGCAAGTAGTCTGTGTCTCCAAAGGTGTAGAAACGGACTTTCGTGAATATTATGGCTATAAAAAAAATAACCTCAGCACCATTTATAACCCTGTGCTGGATGATGCCTATTTTGAAAAGCTTAAAGCGCCTGTAACACACCGATTTTTTGATGATCAAAATAAAGTAATTTTGGCGGTAGGTCGCCTGACTGAAGCAAAAAACTTTGGTTTTCTAATTCGTTCCTTTAAAGCCTTACATGATCAGCATTCTGAAACACGTCTGATCATTTTGGGGGAAGGGGAATTGCGCGCTGAATTTGAAGCTCTAGTTGCTGACTTGGGTTTGAAAGACGTGGTGGATTTACCGGGCTTTGATGCCAATCCATACGCTTATTTTAAATATGCATCGCTATTTGTTTTAAGCTCGAATTGGGAAGGCTTGCCGGGTGTACTTATTCAAGCCTTAGCCTCTAAAGTGAAAGTGGTGAGTACCAACTGTCCAAGTGGACCAATGGAAATTCTAGAAAACTCTAAGTTTGGTTTATTGGTTGAATGTAATGATCAGGCAGGTTTAACCCAAGCGATGCAGCAAGCGATATTTGCAGATTATGTGCAATATCAAGATGCTGATTTTGAATCACATATTCAGCAGTTTCATAAGCAAACCGTGCTCAAGCAGTATTTGCGAATGATGGAGTCGGCGGCATGAGCAAACCTTTGATGGTACATGTGATCACCAACTTTGCAGGCGTGGGTGGTGCCGAAATGATGTTGGCACGCTTAATTCAGCAAACTGAACATGACTATCAGCACGTGATCATTGCACTGATGAAAACTTCCGAGGTGTACCAAAGTACTTTAGAGCGTTGTCAGTCGCATTATGCGCTCGGTTGGAACGGTTTAAATACGCTGAGTACGGTGAGTCAGCTGCGCGCATTACTCAAAAAGCTACAGCCCGCAAGGGTGCAATGCTGGATGTACCATGCCAATGCATTGACCAGTCTGAGTGTTATTGGTTTAGCGAAAAAACCAAAGGTCGTATGGGGTATTCATCATTCTCTTGCTTCTCCTAAAGATGAATCAATCAGCACCAAGATTGCCTTGGGCATAAGCAAAATACTGTCACAGCAACCTAGTGCTATTATTTATTGTGCGCATTCGTCTATGCAGCAGCATCAGGCCTTCGGCTTTAAAAATGGCAATAGCCAAGTGATTGCCAATGGCGTGTTTCTCGATAAATTTCAGCCTAATCCCCAATTGCATGAACCAATCGTGATTGGTTTTGCAGGGCGTTATCACACGGCCAAAGGTTATCCGTATTTGTTTGAAACCATGGGTTTACTGAAAGATAAAAACATCATCTTTAAAGTCGCAGGTAGCGGAGCGAGTTTAGAGAATCCTGAAGTAAAGGCTTTATTCGATCAATATCAATTGGATAGTCAAAAAGTGCATTTGCTTGATCAAATCTCAGATATGCCTGCTTTTTATCAATCGATTGATGCATTCCTCATGACTTCAATTACCGAAGGTTTTCCGAATGTGTTGGTCGAAGCCATGGCATCAGGTTTGCCTTGTATCAGCACCGATGTTGGTGATGCGCAATATATTGTGCAAGAGCTTGGCGAAATTGTACCGCCGCGCAATTCGGCTGTATTGGTGCAAGCAATTTTAAATTATGTGCAGCAAAGCAATGATGAAAAATTGCAGTTGAAACAAGCCGTGCGTGAGCGCGTAGAAGCACATTTCAGTATTGAGAAAGTGAGTCAGCAATATATGCAAGTTTGGGAGCAAAGCCGTTGAAATTTCTGATGATCAGCAGTTTTTTGCCTTCTGTTTTAAATTTCCGCGGGAAACTGTTGGAAGCTATTCATGCACAAGGCTACGAAATTCATATTATGGCGCCTGAATTCGCATCATTCCCTGAAGAACAGCAAAAACTGCAAGCCCTTGGCTATCATCTGCATGAAATTCCCATGCAGCGCACAGGCACCAATCCGCTGTCGGATTTAAAACTGTTAAAACATCTCTATCAGAAGATCCGTCAAATTCAGCCTGACTACGTATTGTCCTATACGATTAAGCCTGTGATTTATGGCACGCTCGCGTCATGGCTGGTGAAAGTGCCGCATCGTTTTGCTTTAATTACTGGTCTGGGTTATGCCTTTCAAAATGTAGAAGCGGGTAAGCGCAGTCTATTTCAAAAACTGGTGCATGGCTTATATGCGCAAGCGCTCAAACGTAGCGACAAAGTCTTTTTTCAAAATCCTGACGACCTTAAGCTGTTCCAAGACATGCATTTGCTTGATGTCGTAAAGCCGACGGTGGTGGTGAATGGTTCAGGGGTGAATGTGCAAGACTTTGATGTCTTGCCCTTACCGCAAAATGATGTGGGGACAGTTAAAGCCTCATTTTTACTCATTGCACGGCTTTTGGGTGATAAAGGTGTGCGCGAATATGCTGAATCGGCGCGCATCATCAAAGCACAATATCCTGAATCGGAATTTCATTTGGTCGGTTGGATTGATGATAATCCATCAGCTATTTCTAAAGCCGAACTCGATGAATGGATTGCCGATGATCGCCTCAAATATTGGGGCAAACTCAGTGATGTCCGTCCTGCAATTGCGGAAAGCTCGGTCTACGTGTTGCCCTCCTACCGTGAAGGCACGCCACGTACGGTATTAGAGGCGATGGCTATGGGACGGGCTATTATTACCACCGATGCACCAGGTTGTCGTGAAACGGTATCGCACGGTGTGAATGGTTATTTGGTCGGAGTGAAGTCTGTAGATGATTTGGTGCAATGCATGCAATACTTTATTGAAGATCCAAAACTGATTGAGTATATGGGACAGCGTTCGCGAGAAATTGCGCTGAATAAATATGATGTGCATCAAGTGAATAAGCATATGCTGGCTGAAATGGGTATCCATTAAAGGCGATTCACCCAATTTAAGAGGCGATCCAGATGACTTTAAAATATATAAAAAGTGATTTATACCGTTATACGGGCAATCTTGGTTTTAAATCATTTTTGAAAACTTATTTTTTCAATCGTGGTTTTAATTTTTCATTTTGGCTGCGTTTGGCCAGTGCAAAATCATTTTGGGCAAAGTTGGCTTATCCCATTTATTATTATAAAAAAAAGCAGTACGGCATTGATATTCATACCACAACTCAAATTGGATATGGTCTGTTTATTGGTCATGGCGGGCCGCTGGTTGTTAACCCTACGACTGTGCTTGGCAATAATGTAAATTTATCGCAATTTACAACGATTGGTGCCAATGGCGGCCGTCAAGCAGCAGAAATTGGTGACAATGTTTATATTGGGCCAAATGTCTGCATTATTGAGCATGTAAAAATTGGCAATAATGCCACTATCGGTGCGGGCAGCGTTGTGACGAAAGACATTCCTGAAAATGCAACTGCGGTAGGAAACTACGCGAAGGTGATCAGCATGAATAACCCGGGTCATGCAGTCAATCGTCGTTGGACCGATCTCTAAACGACTATATTTTCGGGATCTTTTGGAATGGGCACTACTTGAGTCCCTTTGACGGTTGAAATATTTTACAAATCTGATGGTCTCGAACAGGGTATAATCATTGCTAGAAATGGATACCATTTCCCCATCTTCATCTAATCTTAAGAGTGAACCATGTTAAAGCGCTTATTGGATATTGTGATCGCATCATCTGCGCTGGTGCTGCTGTCTCCTGTTTATGCTTTGGTGGCTTATAAGGTGAAAAAGAATTTAGGTTCTCCTGTTTTATTCCGTCAGCTACGTCCGGGTCTGTATGGCAAGCCCTTTGAAATGGTGAAGTTCCGTACCATGAAAGATGCACTCGATGCGCAGGGCAATCCATTACCTGACAGTGAGCGTCTGACGCCATTCGGAAAAATGCTCCGTGCCACCAGTTTGGATGAAATGCCTGAACTGTGGAATGTGATTAAAGGCGATATGAGTATTGTTGGACCACGACCATTATTGATGGAATATTTACCACTCTATAATTGTGAGCAGGCCAAGCGTCATCATGTGCGTCCGGGCATCACGGGTCATGCTCAGGTGAATGGTCGTAATGCCATTTCATGGGAAAAGAAATTTGAACTTGATACATGGTATGTTGAAAACCATTCGCTATGGCTCGACTTTAAAATCATGCTGAAAACCATAAAAAAAGTCATTGCCAAAGATGATATCAGCGCCGAAGGCGAGGCGACCATGACGAAATTTACCGGCACACCGGAACAAAAAAAATGACCACACTTTATGCAATTTATGGTGCTTCAGGTTGTGGACGCAGTCTCATGCCTGTCGCGCGTCAGCAATTGGCACGTCAAGGTGATGCGGCTGAAATTATCTTTATCGATGATGCTTTAACAGACATCGCTTCGGTCAATGGTCATCGTGCCATGAATTATCAAGCATTTCTAAATGAATTTGCTTCTGAAAAATACGTGCAAATTGCGATTGCCAATAGTCGTGTGCGTGAAAAAATCGCTCAGCGTTTAGAAGCAGATGGCATTCAGCTTTGGTCGATCACTGCGGACCATGTGGTTTTAATGGATCAAATTGAACTCGCTGAAGGTTCTGCTTTGAGTCCCTTTGTCAGCATTGGCTCCAATGTCAAAATCGGCAAGTGTTTTCATGCCAATTTATACAGTTATGTCGAGCATGATTGTGTGATTGGGGATTTCGTTACTTTCGCGCCAGGCGTAAAATGTAACGGCAATATTCATATTCATGACCATGCCTATATTGGCGCGGGTGCGATGATTAAGCAGGGCACACCTGATCAGCCTTTAGTGATTGGTGTAGGTGCTATTGTTGGTATGGGTGCTGTCGTGACTAAAAGTGTCCCAGCAGGCGCAACAGTGGTGGGCAATCCTGCCCGTATTGTGACGAAAAAATAGATTTTTAAACTCGATTTTTAGACTGGGAAAATTCCATGTTAAACAGTGCATTTGAGCCTTGGCCAAGCTTTACCCAAGCAGAAGCCGATGCGGTGTCAAAAGTCCTATTATCCAATAAAGTGAATTATTGGACAGGTCAGGAATGCCGTGAATTTGAAAAGGAATTTGCACAGTTTGCAGGAACTAAGCATGCAGTTGCCGTGGCCAATGGTACAGTAGCACTCGATTTAGCCCTCAAAGCTTTGGGTATTGGTGCAGGTGATGACGTGATTGTCACCTCACGGACCTTCTTAGCGTCAGCAAGTTCAATTGTCACCGCAGGTGCCAATCCGATTTTTGCGGATGTCGAACTGGATTCACAAAATATCTCACGCCGTACAATTGAAGCAGTCGTCACTCCAAATACCAAAGCGATTATCTGTGTGCATTTGGCAGGTTGGATGTGTGATATGGATTCAATCATGCAATTGGCTGAGGAAAAAGGCATTTTTGTGATTGAGGATTGTGCCCAAGCGCATGGTGCAATGTACAAAGGCAAATCAGCAGGTTCAATCGGGCATATTGGTGCATGGTCTTTCTGCCAAGACAAGATTATGACCACTGGCGGTGAAGGCGGCATGGTTACTACCAATGACGAAAGTCTGTGGAAAAAAATGTGGTCGTATAAAGATCACGGCAAAAACTTTGATAGCGTGTATAACAAGCAACATCCGCCGGGATTCCGCTGGCTGCATGACTCATTTGGCACCAACTGGCGCATGATGGAAATGCAGGCGGTGATTGGCCGTTTACAGCTCAAACAAATGCCAGAATGGACTGCAAAACGTAATGCCAATATGGCGCGTATCCAAGCGGCGTTTGAAAATAGTCCGTATTTTACTGTAGTAAAACCATCTGTTGAATATGTGCATGCAGCCTATAAATGCTATGTTCAAGTCAATGTCGATGCATTACCCAACGGCTGGTCGCGTGATCGAATCATGGCTGAAATCAATGCATTGAATGTGCCTTGTTTTAGTGGCTCGTGTTCAGAAGTGTATTTAGAAAAAGCTTTTGATGATACGCCTTGGCGTCCTGCGCAGTCTTTACCGCAAGCTAAACAGCTCGGTGCAACAAGCTTAATGTTCCTTGTACACCCAACATTGTCTGAGCACAGCCTGCAGAAAACCGTGGATGCGATCCAAGCGGTGATCGCAAAAATCTAAACCTGAAAAGAGCGTATAATATGCGCTCTCATTCGCTTTACTGACCCTATTTGAGCATCTTGTGAAAGACTTTATCCGTTCTATAGCATCATTACCGCGTCGCCAAAAACAAATCGTTTTGGTGCTGATGGATATTTGTGTTTTACCGTTAATGATGTGGCTGGCTTATGCCATACGTTTGGCACGCCCGAATGTACAGGTCATGCAAGGACTGGATGCTTGGTACATGTATGTCGGTGTGGTTGGCATTCTGATTTTTGCTTTGCTTGGTATTTACCGTGCAATTGTGCGTTCATTTAATGAAGACTATTTGCTGCGAATTTTAATCGGAACATTTATTCAAATCGTGGCCTTATACACGATCAAAAAATTGAATGTTGCATTTATTCCCATGAGTATTCCGCTCATGTATGGCTTTATGCTGTTTTCATACATGTGGTGGAGCCGTGCCGTCATTCGCTATGCAACATTAAAAACCTTTGCCAAAAAACAAAGCCGTAAACGTGTTGCAATTTATGGCGCAGGCTTAGCAGGTCAGCAAATTGCTGCCGCTTTAAACCGTTCAGATGACTATTTACCGGTTTGTTTTATTGATGACAAACGCTCTTTACATGGACAGTCACTGAGTGGTTTAAAGATTTACTCACCGAAAAAAGCGCAAGCGAAACTTGGGAAATTCGGTATTGAGGAAGTTTTATTGGCAATGCCTTCTGTAGGTCGAACCCGTAAAAAAGAGATCATAGAATCTTTTGATTCAGCAGATGTCAAAATTATGGAGTTGCCGGGTGTAACACAATTGGTCGATGGTCAAGTCCAAGTCTCTGATATTCGCGAAGTGGATATTATTGATCTATTGGGCCGTGACCCTGTGCCGCCGAAACCTGAACTGTTAGAAAAAAATATTAAAAATAAAGTGGTCATGGTGACAGGGGCGGGCGGCTCAATTGGTTCTGAGTTATGTCGTCAGATCGTGAAACATCAGCCGAAAGTGCTTGTACTGTTTGAAATGACCGAGTTTGCACTGTATTCCATTGACCGTGAAATGCAGGCCAAAGGCGTAGAAATTGTACCGGTATTAGGTTCAGTCACCAATCAGCCGAAACTGGAACGCATATTGCAACAATATGGCGTGCAGACGGTTTACCATGCAGCTGCATATAAACATGTGCCGTTGGTAGAAGCCAACCCTTTTGAAGGTATTTACAATACTTCAATTGGTACTGCGCGTAGTGTTGAAGCTGCTGTGAAGCAAGGTGTAGAAACATTTGTTTTGATTTCTACAGATAAAGCCGTGCGCCCAACCAATGTAATGGGTGCATCCAAACGTATGGCAGAACTCTACTGTCAGGGTTTGGCATCGACACATCCAAACACCCAAATCAGTATTGTTCGCTTTGGTAATGTATTGGGTTCGTCAGGTTCTGTCGTTCCTTTGTTTAAAAAGCAGATTGCTAAAGGCGGGCCTGTTACAGTAACGCATCCAGAGGTTACGCGTTACTTTATGACCATTCCTGAGGCAGCACAGTTGGTGATTCAGGCAGGTGCGATGGGGACAGGTGGTGATGTATTTCTGCTTGATATGGGCGAGCCAGTTAAAATAATAGACTTAGCTAAACAAATGATTCGTCTTAGTGGTTTCCGTCCTGTTGATGAAAATGGAATTGGCGACATTGAGATTCAGTTTACGGGGTTACGTCCTGGTGAAAAGTTGTATGAAGAGTTGTTGATTGATGCGGATAATGTAGAAGAAACAGGGCATGAGCGGATTTTAAGGTCTTTTGAAAAATTTTATAATTTTTGTTATATTTTTCAAATTTATATAGATTTGGAAGAAACAACTGATATTGATTTACTATTCAAAATATTGGAAAAAAATGTGGATGGCTTTCATCAATTGACCACAAAGGATGTGTAGATAGATTAATTTTTATAGAAAATAAAAGACACATATGTGTAAAATTAGTATAATTTGATGTATTAACACCTAATGTTGAAGAGAATTATTTTTAAATTAATCTTTAATTTATCTTCTTTAATAATCTATCGCCATAGTAACAAATTTCTTGTATGAATATTTTTGCAAATAAAATCTTATCTAATTCTCTATGGATGATATTGGAAAAATTAATTAGCATTTTAGGATTGATTTTTGTTAATTCATATATGGCAAAATACGTAGGACCAGAGAATTTTGGTAAATTAGTTTTTACAACTTCAATTTTTCTGTTTGTTCAAACTTTTTCTCTTTTTGGCACCCAAAATATTTTATTTAAGCGTTTAAGCATGAAGTCTGATTCAGGTCTAAAATTAGCTTTTGCATCACAAATAATGAGGAGAGTATTATATTTAGTCGCATCTATAGTTGCTTTGTCATATTTATATATGTCTGCTGATTATATTGTGTTTGTTTTTGCTGTTTGTAATTGTATTGCAACTTATTTTATAGTTAGTGATGTATATACGATATATAATAATAGTCAATTAAATTCTTTTGTTAATGTAATTTCAAATGTGGTAGGTTTGAGTCTTGCTTTAATATTAAGATATGTTTTAGTTAAGTTTGAGTTTAATATAAATTATATGGCAATTCCTGTTATTGTCATTGCAATGGTCCCTTATTTTATAAAAAAAATTTATTTTTTAAAAAAAGAAAATAAAATTATTGTCTCTAATAGTTTTAAATATAATAAATATTTGATTTTTACGGGCGGCAGTTTAGTTTTATCAACACTATCAATTACTTTGTATACGCAGATTTCTAATATTTTACTAGCTAAATACACTTCATACAGTGATCTTGGTGTATATAATATTGCAGTTACTATAGGTGGGGCCTGGGCATTTGTAAATTTATCTTTGATCACCAGTTTCTTTTCAAGAATATACTCCAAAAACAATAGTGAAATAGAAAAAAAATATCTAACTATTTTACACTATATTATTATATCTGTTTCAGTGTTTGTTTATGTTTTTTTATATATATATGGGGATTTTATAATACGTAATCTTTATGGTGAACAATATTTGCTATCATTAAATATTGTTCCTTACGCAGTAGTGGCAACAATGTTATCAGCACTAGGTACTATAAGTTATAGATATATTATTAAATATAGTGGCTATAGGTATTTATCTATTAAAATGTTGGTGGTAAGCTTATTGAGTATGCCTTTATCATATTATTTTATAAAATATTACGGTATATTGGGTGCAATGAAATGTTTAATACTTTTGGAGCTTATTTCATTAACGGTGGCAAATTACTTTTTTAGAGATGGTTTGATTATGAAGATGCATTTTAATTTATTAAAAGCTATTTTCGGGGTTGTTAAATGAATTTGGTAATAAAAAAAATTATTAAATCGATTTATAGAAAATTTCCTAATAAGCTTAAGGCTCAACTTGGTTATTATTTAAATTTTCGAGAATGGCCAAATTTAAACCAGCCACTAACATTTAATGAGAAAGTTTTAAATCGTATATTATATGATAGAAATATGATATATCCTCTCTTAGCTGATAAGTATGAAGTAAGAACATTAATTGGTAAAATATTGGGTGAAGAATTTTTAGTTCCTTTATTGTTTATGACAGATACACCTGAAAATTTGATGCAATTATCAGATTGGTCTAAGACAGTGATTAAACCTAATCATGGAGCAGGAATGGTCAAAATTTTTGATCATGATCCATCTAGGCGAGACAAAGAACAAGTAATTAAGCTTGCTAACAATTGGTTAAAATTAAATTATTCTATTTTGGCTGGAGAATGGCATTATGCGCATATTAAACCATATATCTTGGTTGAAGAAAAAATTACTGAGTTAAATGAAGATCTAAGAGATTATAAGTTTCATAGATTCAAGCAAAAAGATGGAAGCTACAAACAAATTCTGCAAGTAGTAGCTGAAAGATCAGTAAAGGGATATGAAACAGTATTCTTTGATCTAAATAATTTAGATTGTATTTTGCATTCACCTTTCGGTTATCAACTAACATTAAGTGACCTTGAAAAGGAGTGCATAGCTAAAATATGCAATTTAAATCTTAAACTAATCCCTGAAATTAACTATGTACGTTTAGATTGGTATATTACAACGGAAAATATTTATTTTGGAGAAATAACTTTGACTCCGGGGGCTGGTCGAAGTAAAAGCTTTGCGGGTAATTTTGGTTTAGAAATGGGTAAATTGTGGATAGCAGAATGAAAAAAATTACAGTTGTTGGTACAGGATATGTAGGCTTATCAAATGCAGTATTGTTTGCTTCTCAGCATGAAGTAATTAGTTTAGATATTGATCCAAAACGTGTGAATTTGATTAATCAAAGAATTTCTCCAATTGTAGATGAATATATTGAGAGAGCATTAGGTGATGTATCCTTGAATTTAACAGCAACATTGGATAAAAATATTGCTTATTCTGAAGCAGACTATATTATTATTGCTACGCCAACAAATTATGATTCAGAAACCAATTATTTTGATACATCTTCTATTGAAAGTGTAATTAATCAGATTTTACCAATTAATAATAAAGCTACAATTATTATTAAATCTACGATTCCTGTAGGTTACACATGTCAAGTTAAAAGGAAATTTAATACAGAGCAGATCGTTTTTAGCCCTGAATTCCTGCGTGAAGGCAAGGCTCTATATGATAATTTATATCCGTCTCGTATTATTATTGGTGAAAAATCAGAAAGAGCAGAAGAAATAGCACAACTTTATTTAAATGCCACAGTAGAAAAGAAAGCTAAAAAATTATGTATGGATTCAACAGAGGCAGAAGCTGTTAAGTTGTTTTCGAATACTTATTTAGCAATGCGTGTTGCTTATTTTAATGAATTAGATACTTACTGTGCTAAAAATAATTTAAATACTTATGATATTGTTAGTGGTGTGAGCTTAGATCCGCGTATTGGTAATCACTATAATAATCCTTCATTTGGTTATGGTGGTTATTGCTTGCCAAAAGATACAAAACAATTGTTAGCAAACTATAAAGATATTCCACAAAACTTAATTCAAGCGATTATTCATTCAAATAAAACACGTAAACAATTTATTGTAAAAGAGATTGTTAAAAAGCGACCTACATCTGTTGGTATCTATCGTTTGATAATGAAAGCAGGTTCAGATAATTTCCGTGATTCTGCAATTCAGGATATTATGCATGAATTAATGGAATATAATATTAATATTATTATCTATGAACCAACTCTAAATACTGAAACATTTGAGAATTATAATTTATGTAATAATTTAAATGAGTTTTTAAGTAATACAGATATAATATTAGCAAATCGAATACATGAAGATTTAGAAATTGTTAAAAATAAAGTTTATACACGCGATTTATTCGGAGATAACTAAGGATGACTATAAGTGGACAGCCCTTAGTAACAATTTATATACCTACTTATAATAGGGTAGACCTATTGAAGCGAGCTGTAGAGTCAGTACGTAAGCAAACATATAATAATATTGAAATTATTATAGTAGATGATTGCTCTACAGATGGAACGGAAGAGTTTTTAGCTGATGTAGCAAAACAGGATTCACGTATCCGCTACTTTCTAAAAGAAAACAATAGTGGAGCATGTGTAAGCCGTAATATTGCCATTGAGAAAGCTAATGGTGATTTTATTACTGGTCTAGATGATGATGATTATTTCCTAGAAAATAGGATCGCTTGCTTTGTTACAGAATGGAATGAAAAATATAAATGTCTTTTTTCAAACTTATTGATTAAAAGAGCAAATAATAGTGTCAGAACGAATTATCGCTATTCTATGAAGGATGAAGTGGTACAGTGTGATTTACTTAAAGCAAATCATATTGGTAATCAGGTGTTTACAAAGACTATATATTTAAGACAAATTCAAGGCTTTGATCCCGAAATGCAAGTTTGGCAGGACTTAGAATGCTGGTATCGCTTATTGTCTGATCAAGGCAAAGCTAAGAGAATTAAAAAAGATCTTTATGTGGTTGATATAAGTCACCCACATGAAAGAATAACGAATAAGAAAGGAAAGAAAGTATTACAGACCTATCAGTATTTCTGTAAAAAGCATTCCTTAAATGAAATTGAGATGAAAGATCTAGAAACTCATATGACAAATTATTCAGATATTAAGTTAAGTTATAGTACTTATGTTAGAAAATTTATAAACTTTCCATCATTAGGTAATTTTTTTAGTTTGATAAAAAAATTAAAGGCTATTATCAAATGAATAGAAAGACAGTATATTTTGTTTTGGATTCTTTTTCTGAAAAATCTAGAGGTGGAGTTAATCGCGTTGTTTCACAAATTGTTAATGAGTTAAGTAAAAATCATGAATATGATGTAAATATTTTGAGTTTCTCTAAAATGGAAAAGACTTCATTTCCTGTTTCAGATCAAGTTTCACTCCATTCTTTAGAAATGGAAAAGTTTTCTACAAAGAAATATAAAAGTATATTTAAACTATTGTGGTTAATTTTTGCATATTTAAAAATGCTAGAATTTCTTAGCAATAAAAAGCCTGCGTTTTGGATTCTAACATCACCCCCATTAATAGTATTATTTAGTTTATTGAGAATGAAGGGTCATAGAAAAATATTTTGTGAACATACATCTCCTTTGAATATTAAGCGTAATAAATTGGTTAATAAGTTTCTTTTAAAGCTAATGAAAAGAGCTGATTCTGTTATTAGTTTGAATAAAAAAGACAATGATTTTTATCTGGAAAATGGTATTAAATCAACAGTTATTTACAATGGCATGAAGTTTTCTAGTAATTTTTTAGAGAGAAAAAAATCAAAAAATTTTATTTTTGTTGGTAGGTTGTGTGAAGAAAAAAATCCACTTGATGCATTATCTATATATTATAAAAGTGATTTATATAAAAATAATTATAAATTAAATTTTTTGGGGTATGGACCTCAAGAACATATTTTGAGGTCTAAAATATTGGAATTAGGTTTAGAAAATTATGTAAGTATTTTTACTAATGAAAGAGATTTAAACCGTATTTATGGTGACGCTTGCTGTTTGATTATGACATCTCAGTATGAGGGTTTTGGTATGGTGCTGATAGAAGCAATGAGTTATGGTATACCTTGTATATCGTATGATTGTCCAAATGGTCCTAGAGATATTATTCAAAATGGTGTTAATGGTTTTTTAGTCCAGAATCAAGATGAAAAGCAGTTTGTTGAAATATTGAAAAAATTTGATTTTTTAAATTTTAATCCCAAAGAAGTTGTAGAAAGTGTAAGTAATAAATTTAATATTTCTGTAATTGTAAAACAATGGGAAAATCTTTTTGAAAATATAAAGATGTAATTGGGATAATGCAATGTATTTGAAATTTTTTTTGCCATTTTTGTTGTTAGCTTTATTGCAAGTTACAGCCTTTTATATCTATAATGGATTTTCATATATTCCTAGTGATAAAAATCAAATATTTATCACGATTATGTATATATTTTCTATTTTTGCTGTCATTGCTTACTGTTTATTTAATAATAAATCTAAAAAAATTGAACAAAATGATAAAAGAAATAAATACATTGAATTATTATTTTTAATAATAACAATAGTTTTGGTGTTAAAGCCAACCTTTATTATGTTTAGTATGGGTATGGAGTATGGCTTTGATTATGTTAGGCAGAATTTTTTCTCTAGTGATATTATTAGAGCACATGCTTTTGGTAATATGACTTTAGCAATTTTTACTCAATTTTATGTTGTTCCTGTATTGTGGTTTTATATTATTTATCTTATGGGTTGTAATAATAAAAAAACCACCTTTACTTTTTATTTTATTTTATTTTCTTTAATTGCTTTTAATTTATCATATGCAGGTCGTTTTTATATTTATTTTGCTCTACTTATTTTATACCTAAAAAATCTTATTGAGGGTAGATCTATTTTGGATTTTTTACGGAAAAATATTATATTAATTTTAAGTCTTTTTACGGTATCAACTTTAGTTGTTGCTCTCAGGAATAATCGCCAAGGCTTAGCTAACGAGTCTTCTGATATGTTGAGATTATTAGAGTATCATATACTTCAACCATTTTTTTTAGCACAAAAAATGGATCATAATGAGTTAATTTATGATGGTTATCCATTTAGGGTGATTATTGAGGGTTTTTTTGCACCTGTATTATATTTCTTTGAAATTACTTTTAAGGATTTACCTCAAGGAAAATATTCTCGTATATTTGACTCATCTACCTTATACTCAGTATATTCAGATTCATATTATAATGCATTTGCAACATTTTTCCCTTATATTTATATAGATTTTGGTTATCTTTCACCCTTATTTTCTTTCATAATAATTATATTTTTTTTAATGTATTCTAAAATTATCTTAGATAATGGTCTCCGTACAAAATATATTGCTTATATCGCTCTAACTTTGTATTTTAGCTTATTTCAATCCACTTTGTTCTCTTATGGGACAATTAGTATTTTAATTTTATTTCCACTGCTTAATTATTTATTCTTTAGACCAAAAAAAAATTGATTTTGTGAGCAAATTTATGTCTTTTTTAGTTACTGTAATTACTCCCTCATATAACTCATCTCAATTTATTGAGCATACGATTCAATCGATTCAGAATCAGACGTATAAAAATTGGGAGTTATTAATTATTGATGACTGTTCAATAGATAAATCTCGTGAAGTTATTCAATCTTATGTAAATAAAGACTCACGGATTAAAATGATCTGTCTAGAGCAAAACTCTGGTGCGGCTGTAGCTCGAAATACAGGCATAAAAAATGCTTCTGGCAGATTTATTGCTTTTTTAGACAGTGATGACACCTGGTATCCTAAGAAATTAGAAAAACAATTAAATTTTATGTTAGAGCATAATTATGCTTTTACTTATACTCAATATCATCAAGTCAATGAGCATGGTGAAAAGATAGGTGAACTACATTTTCCTGATCGGACAGACTACTATAGTTTGCTAAAAACATGTGTGATAGGTTGTCTCACTGCGATGTATGACACGCATAAATTAGGTAAAGTTTATTTCCCACTTATTCGTAAGCGACAAGATTTTGGGCTTTGGCTGAAGATTCTTAAAATGGAACCGTATGCTTATTGTGTGCCTGAAGATTTAGCTTCCTATACCGTTAGATCTGATTCAATTTCTGCTAATAAGTTTAAGGCTGCACAATACAATTGGCATTTATATCGCCATATTGAACAATTATCTTTAATGCAAAGTATTTACTATTTTTCCCAGTATGCAATTAGAGGTATACTACGAAACAAATTTAAAAGGTTATCAAAACTCTTAAATCTATAACGGATAATCTTATCCTAAGTTTTTACTAGAGGTGTAAGAATCAATGATGAGATCTATTATGATAAGTATTTTGGGGGTGTGGATATAGTATGAAAAGGCTGATTGACATTGTAATAGCTCTATTTGCATTGATTATACTTTCCCCAATTTTTATGATTGTTTGTTTGAAAGTACGCAAAAATCTAGGTTCACCTGTATTTTTTTATCAAGAACGTCCAGGTAAAGACACAAAAATTTTTAAGATGATCAAGTTTAGGTCAATGTTGGATGCTGTTGATAAAAATGGTAATCCTCTCCCAGATGCACTACGTATTACACCTTTTGGACATAAATTGCGTTCCACAAGTTTAGATGAAATGCCGCAGCTTATTAATGTGTTGAAGGGTGACATGAGTATTGTAGGGCCACGTCCACAAATGAAAGATTTTCTAGAACACTATACTCCTGAGCAAATGCGTCGCCATGAAGTGAAGCCCGGTATGACAGGACTCGCTCAAGTCAGTGGACGTAATAATCTCTCATGGGAAGAAAAATTTGAGTTAGATGTACAATATGTCGATACTCATACCATATGGCTTGATTTTAAAATTATGTTTAAAACAGTTGAAGTCATGTTAAAGAAAGAAGGCATTAATGCTCCAGACCAAGAGGTTGGAGCAGTCCGTTTTTCAAGCCAAAATAATTCTCAGTCTGAATCAATTCGTAAGTAATTTATTTTTATCACAATGAGTCATATGATCAAAAAAGCCATTCTCCCTGTCGCAGGTTTAGGTACACGTTTTTTACCTGCCAGTAAATCTATTCCCAAAGAAATGGTCACTGTCGTTGACCGCCCTGCGATTGAATATGTGGTCAAAGAAGCAGTTGCAGCTGGGATTGAACAGATTATTCTTGTCACCCACTCTTCAAAAGCTTCGATTGAAAATTACTTTGATCGAAATTTTGAGCTAGAAACCACCCTAGAAAATAAAAAGAAATTTGATTTACTCAAAGAGATTACCGAAATTTTACCGCCACATGTGAGTGTAATCAGTGTACGTCAACCTCAGCCACTGGGTTTAGGTCATGCTGTACTGTGTGCCAAAGCTGTAGTAGGTGATGATGATTTTGCGGTGCTATTACCAGATGTTCTTGTAAAAGATTCCTCAGAAACCAATGATTTGAGTTTAATGATTCAACGTTTTGATGAAACACAAGCATCACAAATTATGGTGGAAGCTGTACCTGATCATCTAGTGGACCAATATGGTATTGTCGATGTTGCTTCTATACCTGCCGAAGGGCATAGCATCCAAATGCAAGGGATTGTAGAAAAGCCAGCAGTCGGTTCAGCACCGTCAAATTTATCGGTAGTGGGTCGCTATATTTTACCAGCCAAAATTATGCAACTTTTAGAGCAAACGCCTAAAGGTGCGGGCAATGAAATCCAACTGACCGATGCCATTGCCATGCTACAACAAACCGATACAGTTGAAGCGTATCGTATGAAAGGTCAAACTTTTGACTGTGGTAGCAAGTTGGGTTATTTAAAAGCTGTACTTCATTATGGTGTAGATCATCCCAAATTGGGTGAAGAGTTTAAAACTCTTATTCAAGAACTCAAATTGTAATTGAGGAATTTTGATGAAAGTTGCAGTCTTTGGTCAAACGCTTTTTTCGGGCGTGTTCGCTGCTTTGCTAGCAGAATGCGGTCATCACGTTTTTTGGTATGAACCACTGAAAACGTATGAAAGCGAACATGTGTATATGCAAGATGAAGCTGTAAAAAATCTACTCAACAAACAACAAAGTAATTTTTTAAAATACTGCGACTTTAATAATATTCCATTAGATGCAGATGCTTATTTCTTCAGTTTTAACCCTGCCGAAGAAAAGCAATGTATTGAAATTCTTCAAAACATCAAACAACGTCCCATTATTCACCCTAAATTGATGATCAATGCGTCTACTTTAGGACTGCATGGTACAGAAAAATTTGTAAAAATTTTGCATGAAGATGAGTGGGTCTATTTACCCGACATGATTCAGGAAGGAAACGCGTTACAAAGCTTTGCCCAAGCCAAGCAGTTGATTGTTGGGGCTGCATCGGATGTTGCTCAAATTAAAATTAAGGAACTCTTACGCCCTTTATTCCCACGTCAGCAGCAGTATCTTTTTATGCCCATTTTAGATGCTGAATTTACTAAGTTGAGTATCTCTGGCATGTTGGCGACACGAATTAGTTATATCAATGACTTGGCAATGGTTGCTGAGAAATTAGGCATTGATATTGAGTCAGTTCGTCAGGGGATGGCTGCGGATAATCGTATTGGTGGATCTTATCTCTATCCGGGTGCAGGCTTTGGTGGAGAAAATTTTTCACATGATATTCAGACCCTAACGCATACGGTGTCAGGTGTTGGTGCAAATAGCCAATTACTAGCTCAAGTTTGGGAAATTAATGAGCAGCAAAAAGAAGTTTTATTCCGCAAATTATGGAATTATTATCATGGTGATTTAAAAGGGAAAACTGTTGCGATATGGGGTGCTGCATTTAAAGAAAAAACCTCCAGTACGCGACAATCTCCTATTCATGCCATGTTGGCAGCACTATGGGCTCAAGGTGTAAAAGTTAAATTACACGACCCTCAAGCCTTGGAAGAAATTAAAAAAATATATGGTGAGCGACCTGATCTTATATATTGCACAGAGCAATATGAGGCAGTGCAAGATGCACATGCTTTGTGTTTATTGACTGCATGGAAACAATATTGGAGTCCAAATTATACCGAATTGCTTAAAACCATGCAGCATCCGCTTATTTTGGATGGGCGCAATATTTATGATCCAACATATGTGAAGTCTCAAGGTTTTGCATATATGGGGGTAGGACGTTAATGGCTGTTAAAACTCAACCTTATGCTGTACAAAGTTTAGATTCAGTTTTAGGCAGTCTTCATAGTTTGAAAACTGAATTTGAAAATAAGCATTTAACACAACTCTTTGCTGAAGACCCGCAACGATTTGAAAAATACTCTGTGCCTTTAGAGCCGGTGGTTTTTGATTTTAGTAAACATAGAATCAATCAGTCTGTTGTCAAAAACCTAGTCCAGTGGGCACAGACACAAGATTTAACCTCGTGGATAAAGCGTTTATTTTCTACTGAAGAAATTAACTATACCGAACAGCGTGCAGCCATGCATTGGGCACTGCGGTTACCTAAAGATGATCAGTCTCATACTGAATTAGCAAAACAAGTGCATACACAACTTGAGCGTATGTATGCTTTGGTAGAAAAAATTCATGCTGGCCAGTGCCGCGGCGCAACTGGTGAAGTCATTCAAGATGTGGTGAATATTGGTGTCGGAGGGTCAGATTTAGGACCACTGATGGTGAGCCATGCCTTATCTGATTTCAAAAAATCCACATATAAGCCACTCAATGTACATTTTGTTTCGACTATTGATGGTAGTCAACTTTCAGATTTATTGCATCAACTTCGGCCCGAAACCACGCTATTTATTATTTCTTCAAAATCGTTCGGGACCATTGATACCTTATCCAATGCGCAAACAGTTCGTTTATGGCTTGAAAAAGCACTTGGGCAAGAATCACAAATTTTAAAGCATCATTTTATTGGCGTATCTACCAAAGCAGATAAAATGACGGAATGGGGCATAGCAGCCGAAAACCAATTTTTGCTCTGGGATTGGGTCGGCGGTCGCTATTCACTTTGGTCATGTATTGGTTTACCGATCGCACTGACAATTGGAGTTGATGGCTTTAAACAACTGTTAGCTGGCGCATATGCGGTAGACCAGCATTTTCAGACGGCACCTTTCGAACAAAATATTCCTGTATTAATGGGCTTATTGGGTGCGTGGAATAATAATTTCCTTGATATTCAGACCCATGCAGTACTGCCCTATGATGGGCGTTTGAAATATTTTGCCTCTTATTTGCAGCAGTTGGAAATGGAGTCGAATGGTAAATCGATTCAGCGTAATGGTCAAAAAGTGGATTGGGATACTTGCCCGATTATATGGGGGGAAGTGGGACCGAATGCACAGCATGCTTTCTACCAATTGCTACATCAAGGCAGTCAAGCAGTGAGTTGTGATTTCATTGCGCCCGTGCAGCGCTATCAGGCCCAACAATTTACCTATGTCGATAATGCAGAGGCGCTGGTGGAACAGCATCATTTGGCCTTATCCAATTGTTTGGCTCAATCGCGCTTACTGGCATTTGGTAATCAGGCTTTGGATCAACAAGAAGTACAAGATTTGCCGGAATATAAACAATATGAAGGCAATCAACCAAGTTCAACCATTTTATTGCAAGAGCTAAATCCTTATAGTTTGGGCATGCTGATTGCGATGTATGAGCACAAAGTCTTTGTACAATCTGTGCTTTGGAATATCAACCCATTTGATCAGTGGGGTGTTGAAAAAGGCAAAGAGATTGCCAATCAATTGTTGCCGATTTTAAATGGGAAACAGACAGATTTATCCGCACTCGATGCGTCGACACAAGGTTTAATCCAGATATTAATGGGAAAATAAAATGTCTAAGGTTTTAGTGACAGGTGGTGCAGGTTATATTGGTTCACATACTTGTATTCAACTTTTGAGCGCAGGGCATGACGTTGTTGTACTGGATAATTTGTCCAACAGTTCTGTCGAATCTTTAGCACGTGTTCAAGCGTTGGCAGCTAAAAAATTAGATTTTGTTGAAGGTGATATTCTCGATCAGCAAATTTTAGATCAAATTTTTCAGCATCATTCCATTGATGCAGTGATTCACTTTGCAGGTTTAAAAGCTGTGGGTGAAAGCCAAAAAGAGCCACTAAAATATATTGAAAATAATATCTCGGGTTCTATTAGCTTAGTTAAAGCGATGGAGCGTGCTCAAGTCTTTAAGTTGGTCTTTAGTTCATCAGCAACAGTCTATGATGAAGCCAATATTTCACCCTTGAATGAAACCATGCCTACAGGTATGCCAAGTAATAACTATGGCTATACCAAACTGATTGTCGAGCAATTACTAGAGAAATTATCGGCTGCAGATGAGCGCTGGTCAATTGCATTGCTGCGTTATTTTAATCCGGTAGGGGCACATCAAAGTGGTCAAATGGGTGAAGACCCACAGGGGATACCCAATAATTTGATGCCTTATGTCACACAGGTGGCAGTCGGCCGTCGTGATAAGTTGTCAATTTTTGGCAATGATTATGACACGGTAGACGGTACAGGTGTGCGTGATTATATTCATGTGGTTGATTTGGCCAATGCACATTTATGCGCATTGAATCATCGTTTAAAAACGCAAGGCTGCCGCGCTTGGAATATTGGTACAGGCAATGGAATTTCAGTAAAACAAATTCGAGATACTTTTGAAAAAGTGAATGGTGTTGAGATACCTTTTGAATATGTACCTCGTCGAGAAGGTGATGTTGCAACTTCATTTGCTGATAATGCCCGTGCTGTCGCAGAGTTAGATTGGCAGCCTCAATATGGTTTAGAAGATATGTTGAAGGATAGCTGGAACTGGCAAAAGCAAAATCCAAATGGATACAACTAAGATTTAAATTTAGTGTGTAAATTCATTAAATACAGTATGGCAAATTTTGTATTTGCCATACTTCTCACTACTTAACTTAAGTCGTGAGTCGTGTATTGATTGTGCAAAAATGATGATAGATCTTATCTTTTGTTTGAAAAAAATCGTTATCATATGTGAAAGATAAATTGACTGAAATAATATATGAAATATCAATCTCTTAGGGTTTTATCATTTGCCATTTTTTCTTCTCTAGCTCTGCCGGTTTACGCTCAAGGGATCATTTTGAATAATGATGGTCTACGTACAGATCTAAATTGGCTGAACCAACAAGGTGTGATTCAAATCAGCACTTCGACTTGGCCATTGAGTGGTGAAGAAATTCAGCGTGCATTATCTACTGCCAAAATTGAAAATAATGCTCAGCAGAAAGTTGTCAATTCGGTCATGGCAAATTTAGAAGCAGAAAATACCTCTATTAAGCTCGCTTTATTTGCTGAAACAGATCCACAGAACATCCCGCAAAAATTTGCAGATGAGCAAAAGTCTCAATATCAAGCAGCGCTTGAATTGAATGCAGGTGGTGCCCAATGGGATGCAAAATTGCGAGTAAATGCTGAAAAAGATCCGATCATTGACCATGGACATGATGTCAATTTAGAAGGTTCTTATATTGCAGGAAAATTGTGGAATCAATGGTTGATTGCGGGACAAATCCCAACCTATTGGGGACCTGGACATGAAGGAAGCCTAATCCGTGGTGATGCGAGTCGCCCTGTTTATGGTTTGACCATGCAGCGTGCTGAACAACAGGCCTTTGAAACAAAGTGGCTGTCATGGATTGGACCTTGGCAATATCAAGCTTTTGCTGGCCGATTAGATGATTATAAAGCCGTTCCTGATACGAATTTATTAGGCCTACGCTTAACTGCACAGCCATTGCCTTATCTTGAGCTCGGTGCCTCAAGAACTTTTCAAATTGATGGTCAAGGGCAACCAGGTAGCTTAAAAGCATATTGGAATGCTTTTGTTGGGAAAGATAATGGATGTAATGATGGTGTATGTGTTGGTGAAGACAATGCATCGAATCAAATAGCAGGTTTTGATGCGCGCTTGAATCTGAATCATTTTACAGACATCCCCATGAGTATGTATGCTCAATATGTGGGTGAGGATGAGGCAGGACTTCTACCTTCTAAGAAAATGTATTTGGCTGGAGTTGATTATTCCTCTCAACTGAATAGCATGCCTTATCAAATTTATGCAGAGTGGGCAGATACACGAACCAATGGTGATGCGCTTGGTATTTCTTACGATCATCATATATATACAGATGGCTATTATCAACACGGCTTCCCGTTAGGGCATGTCATGGGCGGGGATGGTCAAATGCTAAGTCTTGGTGGAGATATTCGCTTTGATGTTATGAATCGCTTAAATGGTCGAGTAATGATGGCCAAAGTGAATCAGTCAAATTCAATAAATAATCATGCATTTGCGCAAAAAGATGAAATTAAAGCTTTAGATCTTACTTGGACACATTACTTAAAACCAAATGCGCCATTGAAACTGAATGGATGGGTGAGTGATTCTGATGTCTATGGTCAAGATGCGGGGGTGTCTATCGGAGTCGAAATTCCATTGGATCGTTCATTATTTTAATCAGTTGTCAGCTTAAATAGAATTTCTTTCTAGTTGAGCTAAGAAAAAAACCATTCAACTTAATGAATAAGTTGAATGGTTTTTTATTAGCATGCAGAAAAATTTACCCTTGAATCAACTGCGTTAATTCATCGACATAATCTTGCATTGGTTTTGGATTTTGGTCTTTTCGGCTTTCAATATTTAAGCGTAAAAGTGGTTCAGTATTCGATGCTCGAACATTGAGACGCCATGCACCAAAATTCAGACTGACACCATCCGTTTCATCAATTGCAGGATTTTGATTGGCAAAGTGATCAAAAATCTTTTGAATGGTGGCTTGAGTATCCGCAACTTTAAAATTGATTTCACCCGAACAAGGGAACTTTTCAATCATACCTTCAACCAGTGAAGACAATGTTTGCTGGGTTTCTGAGAGTACAGAAATTGCCAATAACCAAGGAATCATACCACTGTCACAGTAAGCAAAATCACGGAAGTAATGATGTGCTGACATTTCACCGCCATACACTGCATTGTGCTCACGCATTTTTTCTTTAATGTATGAATGCCCTGATTTAGACTGAATCGCTTCACCTTGGTACTGTTCAATGACATCAAAGGTATTCCAAACCAGACGAGGGTCATGCACAATTTTCTCACCAGATTGTTTCAGTAAGAATGCTTGTGCCAATAGACCGACAATATAATAGCCTTCAATGAATTGGCCTTTCTCATCAAATAAGAAGCAGCGGTCAAAGTCGCCATCCCAAGCGATACCCATATCTGCATGATGTTCAATCACCGCATTACGGGTACTGTCACGGTTTTCAACAAGAATAGGGTTGGGAATACCATTCGGGAAAGTACCATCAGCATCATTGTAAATTTTGACAAATTCAACAGGCATATTGAGCTGTTTAAATTTTGCTTCAATGGCATCAACCACATGGCCCGCAGCACCGTTACCTGCATTCATCACCAATTTGAGTGGGCGAATTTTAGCAGGATTAATATAAGACATTAAATGATCAATATATTCAGGCAGAATATTGTATTTTTCAGTTTTACCTTTGGCTGAAACTGCATTAAAGTTGCCTGATTCAGCCAGTAAGCGAATTTCTTTTAGACCTGAATCTGCTCCAATGGGGCGTGCATTTTCGCGCACTAATTTCATGCCGTTGTAGTCCATTGGATTATGACTTGCGGTAATTTCGATGCCACCTTGTACATCAAGATGGAAAGCGCCGAAATAGACTTCTTCAGTCCCAGTCATACCTAAATCTAAAACATCAACACCCGCATCATTCAGACCTTTGATGGTGGCTTGCTTTAAAGCTTCACTGCTTAGGCGGATGTCGCAGCCAACCACAATTTTTTTAGGTTGATAAATTTGCCCATAAGCACGACCGATTTTATAAGCAATTTCTTCGTTCAGTTCTGTACCGAGTTTGCCGCGGATGTCATAGGCTTTAAAACAAGTTAGCATTGTCATGTTTATTTCCAACTATAGAAAAAAGGGCTGGAAATTCCAGCCCTTGATCAAAAATTATTATTCCACCGTCACTGACTTCGCCAGGTTACGTGGCTGATCGACATCTGTTCCACGCAGCACTGCAACATGGTATGAGAGTAATTGCACGGGTACGCTGTATACGATTGGTGACAAGATTTCATTCACACTTGGCACATAAACCACGTGTTGACGATCTTTCGCTTTGATGCCGCTGTTTTCATCTGCAAAAACAAACAATTCACCACCACGCGCTTGCACTTCTTCCATATTCGATTTGAGTTTATCCAACATGTCATCTTGTGGAGCAAGAATCACTACAGGCATATCATTATCAACCAGTGCCAATGGACCATGTTTTAACTCACCAGCCGCATAACCTTCAGCATGGATGTATGAAATCTCTTTAAGTTTCAAAGCACCTTCAAGGGCGATAGGGAACTCAGTTCCACGACCCAAGAATAGGCAGTGATTTTTTTCAACAAATAATTCTGATAGACGTAGAATCTCAGCATTATTTTGTAAAGTATCTAAAATCACTTTCGGTGTATGCCATAGCGCAGCAATAATTTCAGAGACACGGTCAGTTGAAATGCTTTGCTTAATTTGACCAATTTTCAATACCAATAGCATCAATGCCGCAAGCTGTGTGGTAAATGCTTTGGTCGAAGCAACACCAATTTCAGGGCCTGCGAGCGTCAACAAACTGTAGTTGGTTTCACGGACCATTGAAGACGTCGCAACGTTACAAATGGTCATGGTGGTAATATCTAAACCCTTAGCGCCAGCACGCTTTTGTGTATCACGCAGTGCAGCTAAAGTATCGGCAGTTTCACCTGATTGAGAAATACATACATACAGGGTGTTATTGACAATCACTGGTGAGCGGTAACGGAACTCACTGGCAATTTCAACTTGGCAAGGTACGTCAATGAGTTGCTCAAACCAATATTTGGCAATCATACCAGCATGGTAACTGGTGCCGCAGGCAATGATTTGCACTTGCTGAATTTTAGTAAAAGCATCAGTCGCATTGATTAAGAAATCATCACGTAGTGCATTGCCATTTAATGCCTGAGAGATCGTTTGCTTAATCGCTTCAGGTTGCTCATAAATTTCTTTGAGCATGTAATGCTTGTATTCACCTTTCGATGCGTTACTTACCGTTGCATCTAGCTCTTTAATTGGGCGGTGCACGAGTTGACCATCAACAAATACTTCAATGGTATTACGGGTTAAACGCGCAATATCACCTTCTTCAAGGTAAATAAAACGATTGGTAATCGGAAGAAGGGCCAATTGGTCTGAGCTAATAAAGTTTTCACCAATACCTACACCAATCACAAGTGGTGAACCTTCACGTACTGTGATTAATTCATCAGGATGGTCGGTATGTACGATACCCAGTGCATAAGCACCTTTGAGTTGAGGCACGACACTTTTAACTGCTTCTAAAAGACTCGGGGTGGTTTTTAAAGCGTCATTGACTAAATGCGCGACAACTTCTGTATCTGTTTGTGAGGTAAAGACATAACCAAGCGCTTCAAGATCATCTTTAAGCTCTTGATAGTTTTCAATAATGCCGTTATGAACTACAGCTACATTACCTGAAATATGCGGATGGGCATTATTTTCAGTCGGTTTACCATGGGTTGCCCAGCGCGTATGTGCAATACCGACCGAACCTGCGATATCTGCTTCTTCAACGGCTTGTTCAAGATTTGCAACTTTACCTACGCGACGTTCACGTAGAACATGGCCTTTATTAATCAGCGCTAAACCCGCAGAGTCATAGCCACGATATTCAAGACGCTTTAAGCCTTCAATTAAAATATTGGTAATACTACGTTCTGCAACGCCACCGACAATACCGCACATAGTTTAATCCTCTTATTTCTTCAATTTTTGGGGACGTTGATAGTTTTCTTTGGCAAATTGCTTCGAACGTTCTACCGCAAGGCTATTGTCTGCCACGTCACGTGTAATGGTTGAGCCAGCACCCACTGTTGCACCATGACCAATGGTGACAGGAGCGACTAATGAGCTATTTGAGCCGATGAAAGCTGAGTCACCGATAATGGTTTTAAATTTGTTTGCGCCATCATAGTTGCAGGTAATGGTGCCTGCGCCAATGTTTGAACCTGCACCGACTTCCGCGTCACCTAAATAGGTAAAGTGGTTGGCTTTAGAGCCTAAGCCGACAGTGGTATTTTTAACTTCAACAAAGTTACCAATATGCACTTCATTGGCCAAGTTTGCGCCTGGGCGTAAACGTGCAAATGGACCGATTTGAGCGTCTTCACCAACAATGGCGCTGTCAAAAACGCTATATGGTTGAACTTTAGTACCTGCCGCAATCTTGGTGTTTTTAATGATACAACCTGCACCAATTTCTACGTTATCACCGAGTTCAACATCACCTTCAATAATCACGTTAATATCGATACGGACATCTTGACCAACAGTCAATGTACCACGTAAGTCGAAACGTGCAGGATCAATCAGGTGAATGCCTTGTTGCATCAGTTGTTTAGCTTGGAATGCTTGAAATTCACGTTCAAGTGCAGCTAACTGTACACGGTCATTGACACCTTCCACTTCGAAAGCGCGTTCTGGCTCAACAGATGCCACTTCGAGACCGTCAGCAATTGCCATGGCAACGATATCGGTCAGGTAATATTCACCTTGCGCATTGTTGTTGCTTAATTTTGGCAACCATTCATGTAATTTGGCATTACTTACGGCATAAATACCGGTATTAAATTCTTTGATTTTACGTTGTTCTTCAGAGGCATCTTTGTGTTCAACAATGGCTTGAATTTTGCCATTTTCACGTACAATACGACCATAACCTGTCGCATCATTAACCGTTAGGGTTACTAAGCCAATACCTGTTTGAGCAGATGCATCTAATAGTTTTTGTAATGTTGCTTCAGTGATACAAGGCACATCACCTGAGAGAATCAAAGAAATCCCAGTTTTTGCTAGGACAGGCAGAGTCACTTTGACTGCATGGCCTGTACCCAATTGTTCTGCTTGTTCAACCCATTTGACATTTTCATGTGCAAACGCGTTTTGAACCAATTCACCGCCATGCCCATAGATGGTAATTATTTCTTCTGCATTTAGTTTTTTCGCCGTGTTGATGACATGACCGAGCAGCGGTTGTCCTGCGAGGGGTTGTAAAACTTTGGGTAAACGTGAACGCATACGTGTTCCTTTACCTGCAGCAAGAATAATAACGCTAGTAGACATGTTTAATCCTAGGTGTTTCTATTACATAGACAAAATATAAAAATAAATACAGATGCAAAGCGCGGCCCAAAGGCCTGCAATGATGTCGTCGAACATGATGCCAAAGCCACCACCGACTTGACGGTCAATGACACGAATTGGCCACGGTTTCCAGACATCAAATAAACGGAATAAAGCAAAACCAATCAATGCCCAAGTCCAGCTCATTTGCCCAAGATATAAAATCGGGAGGAAGGTAATGGACTGACCGGCAAATTCATCCCATACGATGCGGCCATCGTCATGAACACCCATGACTTTGGCGGTTTGACCACAAATATAGATCCCAATAATCGACATGATGATCATGACTATAATGGAGTTGAAAAAGCCGATTGCAAGCCAACCTGGAATAAACAACAAAGCAAAAGCAGAGCCAAAGGTGCCCGGTGCTTTGGGTGCAAGACCCGAACCAAATCCCACGCCACAAAAGGCGATGACTCGGTTAAACCAAGACATGGATTTAAAGTTAATGGCTGGCTTATGCAAAATGCTGGTATCCCTTAAATTTTATCACTTGGTCAACACCGTGGTTGTTATAACGGATTCCCAAATTAGGGGTGATTTGACCGATTTTACTAATGTTTACATCTAATTTTAGTTGCAGAAGTTTTTTATAATTCTGCGGACTTATTGTAAAGCATAACTCGTAGTCATCTCCACCCGCGAGGGCGTATTGCCACTGCTTTTCTTGTTGTAATTGTTTTACATCGTGATCGATAGGAAGTTGATCTAATTCAATTTCTGCACCGACGTTTGAAGCGGCGAGGATATGTCCTAAATCTTGTGCGAGCCCATCAGAGACATCAATCATACTGTTGGCTAAGCCTTTGAGCTGTTGGCCCAGTAAGCAACGGGGTGTGGGATAATCTAAACGGTGCTGTAAGCGATGACCTAAATGGTTTAAGCCAAATGCTGCGTCACCGACTTGTCCGCTGACGCAGATATAATCACCGATTTGGGCACCTGAACGCGGGACGGCTTGTCCCGATTCAACCCAGCCGAGGGCTGTGACTGAAATCGTCAGATGTGGATTTTGAGTGGTATCCCCACCGATTAAACTCACACCAAATTGATCGCAACAATCATATAAACCCTGACTAAAGCCTTTGAGCCATTTATGATCAATTTGGGGTAGGCTTAATGCCAGTAAAATACTATGCGGTTTGGCGCCCATTGCAGCAATGTCAGAAAGGTTGACGGCTACAGATTTCCAACCAATGGCATGTGGGTTGGTGTCGAGAGGAAAATGACGTCCAGCAACGAGAGTATCGGCACAGATGACCAATTGTTGCTGTGGAGGAGGGGTGAGCAAGGCTGAGTCATCACCGACCCCTAAATCGACAGCACTGCTGCTGTGACGATTAAAATAGGTGTCAATGATAGAGAACTCAGCCATACAACGTACTACTTAAAAAATTAATTAGCTTGTTGTTTTTCTGCTGCACGCAATGTAGTCGCTAAACGATCCAATACACCATTGATGTATTTATGGCTGTCTGCACCGCCAAAATGTTTAGCTAACTCGATCGCTTCATCGAGCACGACGCGATATGGAATCTCAAGATGTTCTTTGAGTTCATATGCACCAAGACGAAGTGTTGCAAGTTCAACACCATCTAAAGCGTCTACTTCACGATCGAGTACAGGGATTAAAAGCGCATCCAATGCTTCATGATTGGCAACAACCTCGGTCAATAACTCGTGGTAATAGCCGAGGTCGACCTTGTGCATGGCATTATCCACACGTGTACGTGCTTCAATCTCATGCACAGGATTGCGGCTCATTTGCCATTCATAAATTCCTTGTACAGCAAAGCGACGTGCTTTACGTTTTGCTGCATAAGTTGCTTGAAGTGTTTGCGACATAGCGTTAAATAGCCTTTAACAAGTTAACCATTTCAATAGCAGTCAAGGCAGCTTCACTACCTTTATTGCCTGCTTTTGTACCTGAGCGTTCAATCGCTTGTTCAATACTATCCGTAGTCAATACACCGTTGATGACTGGAAGGCCAGCGTCTAGACCAACTACGCCTAAACCTTTGGCACATTCGCCAGCAACAAAATCGAAGTGAGGCGTGCTACCACGAATCACTGCGCCAAGCGCGATGATGGCATCGAAACGATCTGAAGCTGCAAGTTTTTTTGCAACCACAGGAAGTTCCCAAGCACCCGGTGCATGAACAACAGTGATATTATCCTCTGATACGCCATGACGTTTCAATGTATCAACGGCACCTTCTAGCAAATGTTCAACAACAAAGCTATTAAAACGACCAACTAAAATCGCATAACGGTCTTCGTTCGCGAGATGTAACATACCTTCAATACGGCGAACTGCCATAGCAACCTCGATTATTTCTCTGATGTTTGATTTGCGGTGATGTATTCCACCACTTCTAAGTTAAAACCTGATAGTGCATTAAAGCGTAGTGGAGAGCTGAGTAGCTTCATTTTTTCCACGCCTAAATCACGTAAAATTTGTGCACCCACACCAATGGTTTGATACTGCTGAGACAGTGCCGCATTGGATTTAACATTTTTCGGTGCAGTTAAATTTTCTAAAGCAGGGCCTAAGTCCTGTAAATGACGCTGACCAATCCATACTAAAACACCACGATCGCTGGATGCGATTTCTTTGAGTGCTTTATCGAGATTCCACGCCGGAGCACCATCTTGTTTATTGAGTTTTAATAAGTCACGAACCGGGCTGAAACCATGTACACGGACTGTGGTTACGCCTTGTTTCGGTTCGCCTTTAACCAGTGCCAAATGAATGTCTGGGTTACCAATTTCACGGTAACGGAACAATTCAAAAGTACCGTATTCAGTATCTAAAGTTTGTTGATCAATGCGCTCAACGGTTTGCTCATTGGTCATGCGGTAGTGAATTAAGTCCGCAATCGTCCCCATTTTTAAGCCATGCTTTTCAGCAAAGACTTCAAGATCAGGGCGACGTGCCATGGTGCCGTCTTCATTGATGATTTCACAAATCACCGAAGCTGGTTCAAGACCTGCTAAACGCGATAAATCACAACCGGCTTCAGTGTGGCCTGCACGGTGTAGGACACCACCAGGCTGTGCCATCAGCGGGAAAATATGGCCTGGCTGTACGATGTCAGCCGGTTTAGCATGTGCTGCCACCGCCGTTTGAATGGTGTGCGCACGTTCAGCAGGTGAGATGCCTGTTGAAATGCCATTTGCTGCTTCAATCGACAAGGTAAAGTTGGTGCCGTGCTGTGCACCATTGGCATCTACCATGAGTGGTAGATTTAACTGTTGGCAACGCTCTTTGCTGAGCGTTAAGCACACAAGACCACGCGCATGCGTAATCATGAAGTTGATATCTTCAGGGCGTACGTGGGTCGCAGCGATAACAAGGTCGCCTTCATTTTCACGATCTTCATCATCCATCAGGATGACCATTTTTCCTGCACGAATATCAGCTACGAGCTCTTCAACAGTATTGAGCGGCATCAATCTTCACCTTTTTGTTTGTCTCGAATGACATTTACTTGCATTGATTGTTGCATAGTCTAACGTTTTTTTGCGTTCTTTGCCTATGCTTATCATTTTCCTTTAGTGGCTCATTGTTATACACAGTCGTCAGAACCTTGAAAAGAGGACTTTATTTGAATTGTGCCATTTATGCCCAATCTTTAAGCGATTGAAAAGCATAAAAATTGGCAACCTTATACGGATATTGAATAATTAAGCCAAAGGAAGCTGACAGTTTGTCGGAAGCGTTTAATCGCATAACTACATGAAGGATCACATAAAATAATCGTCACTTATGCAGCTGAGTGAGCAGCTAAATAATCTTGAATGATCATTTTATTGGCCTGCAAAATGCTTTTTTGTAATTCGGGATCATGCATTGCTCGTGCAATTAAAACCGCACCGACCAATTGGGACATTATGGCCCAAGCTTTTTCTTCACTCGCCAAATGTGCGCTAAATAAAGCATGACCGCGCAGTAATTCCTTTTCATAGGCCTGTTTAATCGTGTCATCTGCACGAGCTACTTCGGTCGCAAGTGTCGGCAAAACACAGCCTTGTTCAGGATGTTCAAGGTGGGAAGGGGTTAAGTAACGGTCTAATTCAAAATTAATCCAGTCGGCTGCATTGTGATGCGGGTTGCTTTGCCACATGTTAAAGCTTTGCTGCAATTCATATTCAACCAATGCTTTGAGTAAATCCTGTTTTGACGAAAAATGTGAATAGAATGCGCCACTAGTTACACCTGCAGCTTTCATTAAGCCGTCAACACCTGTTGCAGCAAAGCCATTTTTTTTCGCAATTTGCCCCGTAATGTTGAGCAATTCTTGTCGTTTTTGTTGTTTGTATTCGGGTTTATAGCGCATGTGCATGACCCTAAAAAATTATGATTGACGATAAATTAATCATAACATAGTATTCGTTATGGTAACGATCGTTATTCAATAAAATTGATCGCACATGGAATATAAAAACTATCCAGCACGAGGAGATCGTCATGGAAAATAATCATATATCTAAGCCTGTCAAAGGTGTGGCATTGATCATTGGTGCAGGAGATGCCACCGGTGGTGAAATTGCCAAACGCTTTGCTTGTGGTGGTTATACCGCATGTATGACGCGGCGTAATGTCGACAAATTACAGCCCTTAATTGCTGAAATTCAAGCACAGGGAGGGACTGCTTTTGGCTTTGGTTCGGATGCTCGAAAAGAAGAGCAAGTGATTGAACTCATCGAGCACATTGAATCAAACATTGGCCCGATTGAGGTCATGGTCTTTAATATTGGTGCCAATGTGCCATGTAGTATTTTGGAAGAAACCGCACGTAAATATTTCAAGATTTGGGAAATGGCATGTTTCTCGGCATTTTTAACGGGTCGGGAAGTGGCGAAGCGCATGGTGAGCCGTGAATCTGGCACAATTATTTTTACGGGTGCGACGGCTGGGGTTCGTGGTGCCGCAGGCTTTGCCGCTTTTGCTGGCGCAAAACATGCGCTTCGTGCCTTGGCACAAAGCATGGCACGGGAACTAGGTCCACGTAATATTCATGTGGCGCATGTGGTGGTTGATGGGGCGATTGATACCGACTTTATTAAAGAGACTTTTCCCGATTTGTACGCAAAAAAAGCGCAAGATGGTATTTTAAATCCAGTACATATTGCGGAAAATTATTGGCATCTCTCACAGCAACCACGAGATGCATGGACGCATGAATTAGATCTGCGACCGTGGATGGAACGCTGGTAAGCACTGATTTAAAAATATTAGGAAAATAAGCAAAAAAGGACGAAAAAAATGAAAGTCATTGAATTTTATTTTGATGTCGGCAGTCCATATAGCTACATTGGATTTCACCGTATTCAGCACATTGCTGAGCAATATCAGGCAGAAATTATCTGGAAACCGATGTTATTGGGTGGTGTGTTTAAAGCCACAGGCAATAGTAGCCCGATGGCTGTGCCTGCCAAGGCACGTTATTCCATGATTGATCTTCAACGTTGGGCAAAGCTATGGCAGATACCTGTACAGATGAATCCGTATTTTCCGATCAATACTTTGCAGCTGATGCGTTTGATAACCGCAGTCCAGTTATTTCAGTCTGAAGAGTTTCTGAAAGTATTGACGGGTATTTTTAACGCGATGTTTGGTCAGCCACGCAATTTAAATGATCTCACCACCTTCATGCAACTCATGCAAGAACTGGGGCTAGGTGCAGAACAAGTGAAACAGTGGTTGGATGATGAAAAAGTCAAATCTGAGCTGAAAGTGGTGACCGAAGAAGCTATTGAACGGGGTGTGTTTGGGGCGCCAAGTTGGTTTGTGAATGATGAACTGTATTGGGGTGTAGATCATCTACATTTTGTAGAGGATGCTTTACAAGGGCAGTAACGCTTGGTGATACACGGATGGATCCATTAAAAATTGAAATAAAAAAGCGAACCTCAGTTCGCTTTTTTATGATCTGACTCAAATCAAGACTTAGAAGAAGCCCATCGGCTTGGTGTCATAGCTCACCAAGAGGTTTTTGGTTTGTTGATAATGATCCAACATCATTTTGTGATTTTCACGGCCGATCCCTGATTTTTTGTAGCCGCCGAATGCAGCGTGTGCAGGATAGATGTGATAACAGTTGGTCCATACACGGCCCGCCTGAATGGCACGACCCGCACGATATGAAGTATGTGCTGAACGCGACCAAACCCCTGCACCTAGACCATAAATCGTGTCATTGGCAATTTTAATGGCATCATCAAAGTCTTTAAAGGTTGCTACTGAAAGCACAGGGCCGAAGATTTCTTCTTGGAAGATCTTCATGTCATTGGTGCCTTTGAAAATGGTTGGTTCAATATAGAAACCTGTACCGACTTCATTGCGTGGATCACCACCAGTAATGAGCTGTGCACCTTCATTTTTACCTGTCGCAATACAGCCCAAGATTTTGTCTTGCTGCTCTTGCGATGCCTGTGCACCAATCATGGTATCGGTATCGAGTGGATGACCCGTCTTAATACGTTTGACACGTTCGACAGCCATTTCCAAGAATCGATCTGCAATGCTTTCTTGTACCAATGCACGTGAAGGACATGTGCAAATTTCACCTTGGTTGAGCGCAAACATGGCAAAACCTTCGAGTGTTTTATCTAAGAACTCATCATCTTTGTCCATGATGTCTTCAAAGAAGATATTTGGTGATTTTCCACCAAGTTCTAAAGTCACAGGAATGATATTTTCAGTCGCATATTGCATGATCATTTGACCCACAGCGGTTGAACCGGTGAAGGCGATTTTTGAGATGCGTGGATTGGTCGCCAATGGACGACCCACTTCAACACCATAACCATTCACAATATTCAGCACGCCCGGTGGGAGTAGGTCTTGAATGATTTCAGCCAAGACCAAGATGCTGACAGGCGTTTGCTCCGCAGGTTTCAATACGATGCAGTTTCCCGCAGCCAATGCTGGAGCAAGTTTCCAAGCCGCCATCAAGATTGGGAAATTCCACGGAATAATTTGTCCGACCACACCAAGTGGCTCATGGAAATGGTAAGCAATGGTATTTTCATCAATTTCAGAAATGCCGCCTTCTTGCGCACGGATACAGCCGGCAAAATAACGGAAGTGATCGATACAGAGTGGAATATCAGCGGCTAAGGTTTCACGAATCGGTTTACCGTTGTCCCATGTTTCTGCGACAGCAAGGAGCTCTAGGTTTTCTTCAAGTCGATCGGCAATTTTTAATAAAATATTTGAGCGTGTGGTTGGGGAAGAGGCGTTCCATTGGGCTTTGGCTTTATGCGCTGCATCCAAAGCCAATTCGATATCTTCAGCAGAAGAACGTGGCACTTTGGTAAAAACTTTACCGTCTACAGGGGAGATATTTTCAAAGTATTCACCTTTCACTGGCGCGACCCATTGGCCACCAATCAGGTTTTCATACTGAGCTTTAAACTGAACTTTTGAACCGGGTTGATTAGGATCGACATAACGCATATGAATTTTCCTTTGCTTGTTTATTATGATCTTGTTGGGCTGCCCATCTGTGGCAATCTACAGCTTTGGTATAAGGTACTTTTGTACATTATTTGATTAGCATAGCCTGTATAAGGTTGGAAAAAGGTTGGAGACAAGAAGGTTTACAATATTTTTTTTCAGTCTTAAAAACAAAAGCCGGGAAACGGATTTTTAGTCATGAATTGTTGTGAGAATAATGAATGATGATACAGCAGGATTTATCTGAAAAACGACAGAATGTCGAACGGTTAAGGCAGGGCATGAGTCTGTCAAAGCAGCAAACCTCGCAATTGAATGAGAGCATTGCGAGTTCTTGGCAGCGATCGGCGCAGGCAGAAATTCCGGAAAATCGGAGTGCTGCGCCTTTGGTAAATTTAAGCCCTCAAAGTCAACAACAGTCGGCATTGCATCATGCGTTGCAACATTGTGCCGAAGATTTAAAACACATTGCCGAACAGTCGTCGATGGTACTTGCCGTGGGCGATATAGGTAGCACGATTATTTGGAGTGCGTCGAGTCGGCAAATGCAAAGTGCTGCGGAAAGTGTGCATTTTATTGCAGGTGGGCAATGGCGCGAAGAATTGGTCGGAACCAATGCTTTAGCGTTGTCTCTAAAAACCCAACAGTCGAGTTGTGTGTTTTCAAATGAACATTATATGCCGTCTGTACATGAATGGGTCTGCTATGCAGCACCGATTATCGATCCACACACACAGCAAATTTTAGGTGTGGTTGATTTATCCACCGTGTGGAAAAACCACAATAGTTTAGGGCTACTTGCGGCTGAACGTTGCGCTTCGATTATTCAATCGGCTTTGCTCGATTTTCAAAAACAGCATTTGTACATTCGGGCCTTTGCAGTGCCGCAAGTGTTATTTAATGGCAAAGTGATGGTGCTGACCCCACGGCAAATTGAAATTTTGACCATCTTGGCGCTATGTCCACAAGGCATGACCTTAGATACATTGCATCAAGCCTTATATGGTGAACGCAAGGTGAGTGTTGGGACTTTAAAAGCGGAAATGTCGCAGCTACGCGATATTTTGGGCGGCATGTTAGGCTCAAGACCCTATCGTTTATTGGCGCAAGTCGAAGCCGATTTTTTGCAAGCCGAGCAAGCCTTAGATGCAGGTTATCTCGATTCGGCGTTAAAACTGTGTTCAGGGGTTTTCTTGGCCAAAACCGAAAGTCCTTTTTTAGGGGCATGGCGTGATTGTCTTGAGTCACGATTGAGCCAAGCGATTTTTAATGCCAAAGAAACAGATGTTCTGCTCAAGCATGTCGCGCGTTTTCCTGAAGCTATTGATGCGGTTGAACGCCTGATCGAGCTGATGCCGAGATCGCATCCCGTACATCAGACCTTGTTGAAATTAAAACAGTAAGTTGCAATGTCATTCGGGCTGTTAAAAACCTTTATTGGCCAGCCATTCAAAGAGCTGGGTATAGACTTGTTCACGCGCGGTTTTTTCCGAAAGCACTAAATCATGCAAGCCATTGTGTATGCTTTGAATGGTGACATCGCCCTGAATTTTCTTGGCATATTTTTGGATATCTTTTACACCTAAAATCACATCACTGGTCTGCGCTGCTTTACCCCATTTTTTGGGATTTTTAGTTTGATGCGAGTGCATGACCAAGACCGGTACATCTAGGCTGATACCTCGATGAATCTCTTTTTGAGCCTCATAAATTGTCCGCACGAAACTTAAATACACCATTGGATAGCGGGTCTTTTTCCAGTCTAAATTGAAGTCCCATTCACCCTTGAGTTCGCGGTGTAAGCTGGCGGTGTACCACTTATTCAGTTCACTTGGGAATTTTAAATTGGGAAAGGTTTTTGCCAATTTACTCAGCTGTGGAATACCCAGTGCGCGTTTCACTGGATTCATGTTGAAATCATAAAATGGGCTATTGACCCAAAGGGCTTGAATTAAAGGATGATTTGGATGATGGGCTGCATACAAAGTGGTGGTTAAGCCACCGGTAGAATGACCACAGAGCAGCAAGGCATCATGACCTTCATCAGCAATGATCGTTAGGGCCTGATCTATTTCAGCATCGTATTCAGACAGTGCATGCACATTATAATATTTTTGATGCGGGCGGATTGAGCGACCATATTTTCTTAAATCTAGTGCGTAAAAGTCGAAACCGTGCTGATTGAAGCGTCCCGCCATTTCGGTTTGGAAAAAATAATCAATAAAGCCATGAATATACAGAACGGCTTTAGATGTGGACTTTGCTGCTTTTTTTCGAACTAATGTGGCAACAACAGCACCTTCGTAATCATCCGGAAAATGAAGTGTGGTTTGTTCATAGCCCGTGCCTAAAATGTCGGGTTGATAGTGCACTGCTGAATGCGTCATTTTTATAGTGTTCCATGTTCTTGAATTTATACTTTATCCTTGATGAGACATGGCATTTTGTCAAATTAAATAATGAAGGTAGGTGGAATAATTTAGAAAGAGAAAAAGAACAACCTGAGCATGAAAGTGACCCGTCCTTGGTCAGCCTTTCCTGAATGAATGTGAAATGGATACTCAGTTGAGTCTGCAAAAGCTGAGATTTTGCAGGCACTCAGGTTGCTAGCATGAAGCAAGAAATATAGAACTTAAATAGCTGCTTTGAAGTCAACAACAGATGCACTTGGTTTTAATGCTGCTTTAAAGATATCGACCACTTGAGCATGAGTCGCTTTACGTGGGTTGGTCAGCATGCAGGCATCTTTTTGTGCATTTTCAGACATTACACTTAAGTCTTGCTCTTTCACACCGAGTTCAGACAGACTTGATGGAATACCAATGGACGCTGAAAGTTCACGAATTGCTGCAATTGCTGCATAGGCAGCTTCAGTCACAGTAAGACCGTCAGTTGGAACACCCATCAACTGTGCAATACGTGCATAGCGGTCAGGGCAAGCGATCAAGTTGAATTCACAAACGTGCGGTAACAGCACGGCATTACATACGCCATGCGGCAAATTGTAGAAGCCGCCGAGTTGGTGCGCCATCGCGTGGACATAACCTAAAGATGCATTGTTAAATGCCATCCCTGCTAAGTACTGTGCATAGCTCATCGCATCACGCGCTTCTAAGTTTTCGCCATTGGCTACGGCAGGGCTGAGCCATTCACTGATCATGCTGATGGCTTTTTCTGCACAAGCATCGGTAATAGGATTGGCTGCTGTAGAAACATAAGCTTCGACCGCATGCGTTAACGCATCCATACCGGTTGCTGCAGTGAGCGCCGCAGGTTTCGCAATCATCAGCTTCGGGTCATCAATGGCGATAAGAGGGGTACAACGCCAATCGACAATCGCCATTTTAACGTGGGTGTCGGTATTGGTAATAATACAGAAACGGGTCATTTCTGATGCCGTACCTGCGGTGGTATTAATCGCAATGAGTGGAGTCATTGGGACTGTACTTTTATCGATGCCTTCATAGTCACGAATATGGCCACCACCCGCAGTCACTAAGCCAATGCCTTTGGCACAGTCATGAGAAGAGCCGCCGCCGAGAGAGACAATAAAGTCACAGCCATTGTCATTGTAGGCATCTACACCGCTATGTACGTTGGTGTCAGTTGGGTTGGGTTCTGCGCCCGGGAATATATGACTTTCTACGCCAGCTTCAGTTAAATATGCGGCAATGGTGTCTGCCACACCAAATTTGTATAGACCGGCATCGGTCACGATAAGCGCTTTCTTTGCGCCAAGATTTTGCGCCTTTGCACCAATTTCTTTAGCACAGCCGGGGCCAAAAAGTGAAACACAAGGGATGTAAAAACCGTTTGTTTGATCTGCAATATTTTTAAAAGCCATGGTGCGATTCCTTCTACCATTCATTGTCATTTGTTATGGGTGATACTCACCTAAACTGAGTATTGCGAGGGATGTTTTAAATTCACACCTACCAAAGACCTACCAAATTTAGGGCTTTGTATTGAACTTATTTAATTGATTGAAATTTAATCATTAATTATTTTTGCTATTTTCTGAGATTCGCTAAAAGTCGTATACGTTTAAGCCCAAATAGGCGTTGCGATGATTGGATGCATGATCGAGTTATCAGATTATAAAATCTAACTAAAACTACTATCAATTTACTAAATGCCCCAAAGCACTCGAATCAGGATAGGCTATAACAAATAACGAGATAGTCACTTTTGTGCATTTCGCTTTTTGCAGTGCGAAACAAAAGATTAATTAAACGAGTTAAATAATGCCCAGTGAAAATTTGAAAACGAAACGTCCTTTATATATTCCTTATGCCGGAAATACACTTTTAGAACTCCCACTTTTAAATAAAGGTTCTGCGTTTAATGAAGATGAACGTAAGAGCTTTAATTTACACGGTTTGATTCCACACGTAACAGAAAGCATTGAAGAACAAAGTCAGCGTTCTTATCAACAATATTGTGCATTTAATAGTGATATCAATAAGCATATTTACCTGCGCAATATTCAAGATACCAATGAAACATTGTTCTATCACTTAATTGAAAACCACCTCAGTGAGATGATGCCGATCATCTATACACCAACAGTGGGTGAGGCTTGTCAGTGCTTTTCAGATATTTACCGTCGTCATCGTGGGATTTTTATTTCATATCCTGATCGTGATCATATCGACCAAATTATTCATAACGTGAATAAAAAGAACGTGAAAGTGATCGTTATTACGGACGGTGAACGTATTCTTGGACTTGGTGACCAAGGCATTGGGGGGATGGGGATTCCGATTGGTAAGTTGTCACTGTACACCGCGTGTGGTGGGATCAGTCCAGCCTATACATTGCCGATTACTTTAGATGTCGGAACCAATAACCAACAGCTGTTGAATGACCCGATTTATATGGGTTGGAGTCAGCCTCGTATCAGCGGTGAAGAATATTATCAATTTGTCGATGACGTGATTAAAGCCATTCAACAACGTTGGCCAAAAGCGCTGATTCAATTTGAAGACTTTGCACAAAAAAATGCGATGCCTTTATTGGAAAAATATCGCGATAAAATTTGCTGCTTCAATGACGATATTCAAGGGACAGCAGCAGTGTCTGTCGGAAGTTTAATAGCAGCATCACGTGCAGCAGGCAAGCAGCTCAAAGATCAAATCGTCACCTTCTTAGGGGCGGGTTCAGCAGGTTGTGGGATTGCAGAACAGATCATCAAGCAAATGGTGGCGGAAGGTTTAACCGATGCTCAAGCGCGTGCGCGGGTGTTTATGGTCGATCGCTTTGGTTTAATTACTGAAAATCAGCCGAATCTTTTAGATTTCCAACGCAAACTTGCACAAGCACCAGATAACGTTGCTCATTGGGCAAATGCAGATTCGGTTGTTTCACTCTTGGATGTAGTTACACATGCCAAACCGACTGTATTGATTGGGGTTTCGGGACAACCGGGACTGTTTAGCCAAGAGGTCATTGAAACGATGGCTGCAAATTGTGAACAGCCTATTGTGTTGCCACTGTCTAATCCGACATCGCGTGTCGAAGCGGTGCCTGCAGATATTATTGAGTGGACCAAAGGTAAGGCTCTGATTGCGACCGGCAGCCCATTTGCACCAGTGAATTATCACGGCAAGATTCATCATATTTCACAGTGCAATAACTCCTATATTTTCCCGGGGATTGGTCTCGGTGTGATTGCATCTGGGGCGAAACGTGTGACGGAAAATATGCTGATGGCATCTAGTACGGCATTGGCAGACTGTTCACCGAAATTGGCAGATCCAAATGCCGATTTATTGCCAAGTTTGGATTATTTACAGGATATTTCGAAGAAAATCGCATTGAAAGTCGCATTGGCAGCGATTGCTGATGGTGTTGCACCAAATGTCAGCGTTGAAGTACTAGAACATGCGATTGAAGCGAATTTCTGGAAACCTGAATATCGTGATTATGTCCGTGTGACCTATTAATTTGGTCTAAAGATTCTGTTTGAACAGAATCGATTTTGCATCGGATCGAAAAATACCCTAATCCAGATTAGGGTATTTTTTTATGTGTAGCGACACGGTTTTTTTCTAAGAAATACGAAAAATAATCGTGAGGGTCGTTTTAAATTTTGCGTTTATCCAATTGGTTGGAAATGTGATCTCCACAGGCTTGAACCAGCATCACGATCGCGACCAAGACCACTATCACTGCCAGCATGATTTGCATATCAAAGCGTTGATAACCGTAACGGTAAGCAATATCCCCCAAACCACCTGCACCGATAGCTCCTGCAATGGCAGAAGAATTAATCATGGTCACCAAAGTCACAGTAAAGCCCGCGACGATGCCAGGAAGCGCTTCAGGGAGCAGCACATGCCAAATGATTTGTTTGCGATTACAGCCGATGGCTTGAGCGGCCTCAATCAGACCTTGATCGACTTCACGTAAGCTTACTTCAGCTATACGTGCAAAAAAAGGCGTGGCCGCAAGGGTTAAAGGCACGACGGCAGCCCAAACGCCATAACTGGTGCCCACGATAAAGCGCGTGAGCGGAATGAGCGCCACCATTAAAATCAGAAAAGGCACCGAACGGGTGATATTGACCAGCCAACCTAGCGTATGGTTTAGGCTTTTTGAAGGATAAATCCCGTGTTCAGCACTACACACCAAGACGACTGCTAAAGGCAGGCCGATCAGAAAGGCCACAAAAGCTGAAACGCCGACCATCAGTAAGGTATCAATGGTTCCACTAATCAGTAAATCAATGAGTTGGTCGTGCATAGCCGAGTACCTCAATCTGTGCGATATGGTGTTTAAGTTGTTCAGATAAGGCGTTGATCTCTAAATGGCTGCTGTCCACAGCGACAATCAACGAACCGATTAAATGCCCTTGAATACTATCGATATGACTTTGATACAGATGTACTGGCGCCTGAAATTGATCAAAAATAAACTTTAAGTCCGGCGACTGTTGTAGTGTCGATTCATATCGTAATTTTAAAATGATTTGATCATTTGAATCTGACGGTTGTGGCTGAATGTCGCTTGGTAAATCAAGTTGTTCAAGGTTGAGTAACTCTTGTGTGATCTGCTGTTGAGGCGTAGAAAACACTTTCCAAACCTGTCCTGCTTCTACAATTTCGCCTTGATCGATCACCACAACCTGATCGCAAATCTCGCGAATGACCTGCATTTCATGGGTAATCAACACAATGGTGATACCAAGCTTTTGATTAATTTCTTTAAGCAAAGACAGCACAACAGAGGTACTTTCTGGATCGAGTGCAGAAGTCGCTTCATCACAGAGTAAAATTTCCGGATGATGAACTAACGCTCGTGCAATCCCAACACGTTGTTTTTGCCCACCGGAAAGTTGAGACGGGTAGTGCGCTGCTTTATTTTCAAGACCCACCAGCTTCAGCACTTCATTCACTCGCTGAGAAATATCAGCTTGACTGAAATTGGCGATTTTAAGGGGTAGCGCAATATTGTCATACACGGTTTTGGCAGACATCAAATTAAAATGCTGAAAAATCATCCCAATGCGTTGACGCAGGGCAATCAATTCCGCGTGATTTAAGCTTGATAATTCCTGTTGATGGATGTGAATACTGCCATCACTGATTTGTTCTAAGCCATTCAGCGTTCGAATCAGCGAAGATTTACCCGCGCCGCTTTTCCCAATAATGCCGAATATTTTGCCTTGTGGAATATTCAGATTGATATCTTTTAAGGCATGAACCTGCTGTCCTTGCACATCATAAAATTTATTTAAATTTTTGATTTGGATATGGGGGACGGCAAATTCAACCGATGAACCGAAACTCACCATGAGCGACTCCTTATTTCCAACCGGGGAACCACAGTTTTGCACCAAAATCTGCGTCCAATGCTTGTTTAACTTTAGGTGAGTTTTGATAAATATCGACAAATTTACGCAGTTTATCATCATGATCTACATAGTCATCACGTACGGCAAATAAGATGGCAAAACGCTTGTCAGTATTGGAGTCAAACAGTAAGGCATTTTCAGGATCGGCAGTTTTTGCTAGACGTAAATAATGTGGATAGCCAAAAGCCAGATCGACATCATCAATTGCACGTGCCGTTTGAGGGCCTTCAACCTCAATAAATTGAAGCTGTTTAGGATTCGCAGCAATGTCATTTAAAGTCGATAAAAAGTTATCTGGCTGTTTCAGCTCAATGAGCTTGGCTTGCTGTAACAGTTGTAAGGCACGGCCCTGATTGACCGGATCATTCGGAATCACCACTTTGGCTTTATGGGGTAAATCAGCAAAGTTTTTATACTTTTTTGAATACAGTCCGACATGGGTAGCAGCACCGACATCAAAGGCTTTGATTTTAAAATCCGTTTCTTTTTTTGCATTGTCTAGAAACGGCTGATGTTGGAAAAAGTTCGCATCAATATCGCCGTGGTTTAGGGTGATATTCGGGGTATTCCAGTCCGAAAATTCCACCAATTTCACGTTCAGCCCTTGCTGCTTGGCTTCATCTGCAGCGACTTGTAAGGGTTTAGCAAAAGATGGGCTAATCCCAATCACCAATTCACTTTGATGGCTTTTCTTTTGTTGATTCCAAATAACTAAGCCAATCACCAAGATGGCCACGATTACACCAATCAGTGTGAATTTAGATTTTGCTGTTTGTGCCATGGCACACCTCTATATTTCCAAATAATTAAATTTTTTGTCTAACATGTTGTTTTATAAATGCAGCTTATGCTGTTTCAACGTTTTTAAGGGTTGCCTGACAAGATGTTTCGGAAGTGGGACATCGGTAGCGATAAGCAGGATGTGTCATTGCTAAATGGTCACCTTGTTGAAACAGTTTTTGCCGTAGACTACCGGTGTCATATGCAGTTTTATAGCGTCCACGTTGCTGTAATTCTGGAATGACCAAACGGATAAAATCTTGATGTGACTCGGGTGCGACGGTGCGAGTCAGATTAAATCCATCGATGCCAGTTTCATCCAAATAGTCAATCAACTGTTCTGCAACGTTGGCACCACTCCCAACAAAGAGCGGATAACGCCCACCTAGAACGTGCTGAGCACGCAAATCTTGGCGAGTGATTTTTTGCTCTTTAAATTTTTGATTGACCGATGCGATGCTATTGGTCTGCTGATATGGAATGGCTTCATCTTCTGCAAAGTTGGCGAGGTTCATCCCAATCGAGCTGGAACAGTGTGCTAGTCCCGCTTCAGGGTTGGCATAGCGAATGTATTCAGCCAATTTCTCTTGGGCGAGTTCATCGGTCTCTGCGGTCACCACCGTAATGCCAACAAAGAGTTTCACAGCTTGTGGGTCACGACCTTGCGCTGCGGTTTGGCTGCGAATTTTTTGTACCTGATTTTTAACTTTTTCAGCGCTGTCTGCACCGATAAACATGCCTTCCGCATGTTGCGTCGCAAAAGCTAAGCCACGTGGTGAAGCACCGGCCTGATACAACACAGGGGTGCGCTGTATCGACGGGGAAACTTGAAATACCCCTTGGCTTTGATAGAACTTGCCTTGGTGTTGAATGGCATGTACTTTTTTTGGGTCACTAAAGATTCGATGTACTTTATCTTTTTGAACCGCATCATTTTCCCAAGAGCCTTCCCAAAACTTATAGCAAAGTTGCAAAAATTCTTCGGCTTGTTCATAGCGTAGATCATGATCTTTCAAGCCTTTTTGCCCAATGAGGCGTTCTGCACTGTCTAAATATCCAGTCACGATATTCCAGCCGATTCGACCTTGGGTCAGATGGTCTAGGCTGGCGAATCGACGTGCAAATTGATAAGGCGTTTCATAGCTCAAATTGACTGTTACACCAAAACCTAAGTTTTCAGTGACCGCAGCCATTGCAGAAATCAGGGTGCTGGGGTCATGGCTCGGCAGTTGGATCGATTCTTTAAGTGTGAGATCGATATTGCCTTCATAAACATCATAGACCCCTGTGATATCCGCTATAAATAGCCCATCAAACAGCCCTTTCTCCAAGGTTTTGGCAAGACCCGTCCAATAGCTCAGTTCATTAAAGCGGTGTGACTCATCGCGTGGATGGGTCCATAAGCCATGATTGATATGGCCGACACAGTTCATGTCGAAGGCATTCAGTAAAATTTTCTTGGCTGGATGTGATTGGGTATCTGCTGTGGTGATTTCGCTCATTACAAGGTCCCTCGACGTGGGGGCAATACGCCATTTAGGAGGTAATTGGCAATGAAGAAATATTTCCAACGCCCTGCATCATGCAAGGTGTGGACACGTGCATTACGCCAAAATCGATCTAAGCCATCTTCACGCTGACTGCCACGGCTGCCTGCAAGCTCAATCAATTTTGATGCCGCTTTCAGTGCAGTTTCAGTACTATGCGCACGCACTTTCGCTACATCTAATGAGGCTTTTGCGATGTTTTCGGCATTGGGCTGTGGGCGAGCAGCATCGATGGAGCGAGCAGCTTGTTTCAGCAAGACCTCACTGGCGCGAACATCTGCGGCAATGCGACCGAGTTCGTATTTGGTTAAAGGATCTTCGCTTGCAAGATCAAGACCTGAATCAATCCATGGTCGAGCTTGGTGTACGCGGCTCAAACTTTCTTCAAAGGCTGCGCGGGCTATACCGACTTCAATCGCAGCATGCATAATTTGCGCAAATGGCCCAACCAATGTTGGTTCCGTAAATGCACGATCAAAGGGAATAACATCTGTGGCAGGAACCGCAACTTGATGAAATTTAACAGAACCGCTGCCCGTGGTGCGTTGTCCAAACCCTGTCCAATCATCGATCAGCTCTAGACCTGCACTTTCACGTGCAATAAAGGCTAAATATTCACGACCATCAGGGTCTTTGACCAATGTAGGAATGCGATGCGCAAATAAACTGCCGGTGCAATAAAACTTTTCACCATTCACCACAAAACCATCGTCATGAGGACGAATCGACGTTTGTTTTTGCGCAGCGGTTTTGGTTTTAAACTCGGCTAAGGCATTGCCAAAACGAGCGCCAGCAAGCACTTCGGCATAAAGCTTTTGCTTTTGTTCAGTTGTGCCGGTGTTTCGTAATACTTCCAATGCATAAAAATGGTTTTGTGGAATTTGTCCAATTGAACCATCAACACCACTCATAAGCGCAATCACTTGCGCCACGGTATCACTTGAAACTTCGGCACCGCCAAAAGCTTCGGGAACCGTGATTGCCCAGAGTCCAGATTGGCTATAGGCCTCGATTTCATCAAAAGGGAGTATGCGTTCGGCATCACGTTGCACGGCATTTTTTCTAAATTGTTCGGCCAATTGTTTTGCAATTTCAATCGCTTCTGCATCGGACTGAATAATATGCGCAGGTGTTGTTGATGCGGCCTGTAGCGAATTAATATTTGGAAATGAGGTCATCAGAATTCTCCTTAAATCCACGCATGGCGTGCAGGTAATTTATGATTTAAGTAATAGTCGCCTAAGGTATGCAGCTTCCATCGCACAGGATCATGTAAGGTGTGTACTCGGGCATTGCGCCAGTGTTGATCAAGGTTATGGGCACTCAAACTTGCACGGCTGCCGCCTAATTCAAGGAGTTTTTCAGAGATCTGTAAGGCTGCATCATTGGCATAGATTTTGGCTTCAGCGACACGAATCGAAGCTAGAGCAGCTTGTTGTTCGCTCACCTGATCAAGCTGATCTAATTCATCGAGGTAATCTGCGGCTTCATCTAAAAGTAGAATCGCAGCATCCAATAAAACGGCAGATTTACCCACCTCTTGTAGGGTGTAGGGCTCAAAACTGGCTTTCTCAACTTGTGCATCCACAATCGGACGGGCTTTTTGTACTGCAGAAAGGGTGTCTGCAAAGGCAGCTTCCGCAATCCCAACATCGATCGCAACTTGCATCAATTGTGAAAAGGCACCGCGATACGTTGGCCCTGCAGAAAGCTTACGTTCATCAAAAATTAATAGGGGATCTACTGCCACATGATTCAGTTTGACAGTGCCACTAGACGTTGTGCGTTGGCCAAAACCATTCCAGTTATCAATCACTTCTACGCCTGTAGCGTGTCGATCAATGATGGTCAGGACAACATGACCTTCAGGGTGAACGGCTTTAATCGCTAACCAATCCGCAAAACTACTGCCGGTCGAATAGAACTTTTCACCATCGACCACATACGTTCCATTTTCAATGCGCAGCGTTGTATTTAAGGTTTTGGTGTCTTTGGTATTGCGCTCTGGGCCACCATTGGCTAAACGTTTTCCCTGTAAAATTTCATTAAAAATAAAGGCTTTTTGTTCATCCGTTCCCATGAGGTCAATCATATACAGCAAGGCAATTTGGTTTTGTGGAATTTGACCCACGCTAGAATCTGCTTTATTGATAATGCGAAAAACCTGCGCCAGTGTCTTGTTGGACACGTAGGCACCGCCAAATTTTTTGGGAATACGAATGCCGCCTAAACCTTTCTGACTGAATAAGTCGATTTCTGCAAAAGGCAGTAGGCGGTTCTGATCACGTTCATTTCGACCTTCCAAAGCAAAATCTGCAACGTGATACGCTGCATGAATTGCTTCTAAGTCATTTTCAATAACATGAATATTTTCAGAGATTAAATGAGACATAATGACACCTTTAATAGATATCAAAACGCTACTCGTAAATGCGTGATTCTTTAAATGATGGATTATTCTTAACTTAGCAGAATGTCTTTTTAGCATTTAATCTGCATAAAAATTATGCAAATTAGATAAAATAAGTGTTTGATTTAAAACAATAGATGTAGAAATAACAACAAATGAATTTATTAGAAAATAAGGTATTAGCAACTTTGCAGATATTCAACCTTAAAAATAATATATCTAAGACAGGGGCTTAGCTGTTTTTTTAATACTTTTTATTAATGGTGGTCAATCAGCTTGAACTCCAATAGATGCTCAATATCATAGAGCTATGCAAAGATTAAAAAAAGGGTTATAAATTGATTCAAATGTTTTTCAATCTGCAATAAAAAAGCCCCCATCTTTCGATGAGGGCTTTTTGAATTTGGAGCGGGAAAGGAGACTCGAACTCCCGACCCCAACCTTGGCAAGGTTATGCTCTACCAACTGAGCTATTCCCGCGGAGTCTATCCTGTTTTTTTACTAAAAAACTGAATCGAAAAAAATTTGGAGCGGGAAAGGAGACTCGAACTCCCGACCCCAACCTTGGCAAGGTTATGCTCTACCAACTGAGCTATTCCCGCGGAGTCTATCCAATTTTTTAAATAAAAAACCGAATGAAAAAATTTTGAGCGGGAAAGGAGACTCGAACTCCCGACCCCAACCTTGGCAAGGTTATGCTCTACCAACTGAGCTATTCCCGCATAGCCACGTATAATACATTAAGGATTTTTCAGGTCAATAACTTTATGAAAAACTGTGCATCGTTTGCATAAAATAAAAACAATTTGTTTGAAAATTGAAAGATTTTTGCAGGTCGAAGGCTTCCATTTTGATGAAATCATGCAATTCAGATGGTTTCAGCAACTTTGCGACACAAGAACTTCAACAAATACAGGCTATACTAAGACCAGTTGAACCTTTTTTTGAATTTGGGAGAGCCGTTTTGAGTTTAGAACAGCAATTAATTGAGCGTCTACAGACATTAGCGCCTACACATCTTGAAGTGGTGAATGAGTCCGCAGGTCATGGAGGTTATTTCCCAGGTAAAGAGTCGCATTTTAAAGCAGTGATCGTGAGTGAGGCATTTGCAGGTTTGCGTTTGGTGCAACGTCATCAAAAAGTCTATGCCGCAGCCGGTGATTTACTTAGTCCGGGGCAAATTCATGCCTTGGCCATTCATGCGTTTTTACCCGAAGAATGGAAAGGTCAAGACACCACTAGCCCTGAATGTGCGCATGCACCTAAGTCATCTTAAGGTGAGCCATGGAAACGCAATTAATCATTAAAATCATTCATATGTGTGGTGTGGCTTTAGGCTGTGCTGCCATTTTCATTCGTGCTTTTACGTTGTTTAAAGGGACGCAGGGCAATTTACCCAATCCGGCAGGGCGGAAGTTTTTTGTTGCTTTGCAACATGGCTCAATGACATTAATTGCCGTGACTGGAATTATCTTATTGTTTATGAAGAACTTTGATGTGCAGCCATGGTTCTATGCCAAAGTTGTGCTGTTTTTGGTGCTGCTGTCTTCTTTATCTAAAGCGTATAAAAAAGATGACAGTATTTTATTGGTTCAGCGCCATGCGGGCTTATTTATTGCAGCTATTGCACTTATTTTCATCATTACATTGGTTATAATCAAACCAGTTTTTGGATAAATGGCTTATCCACATGGCCGATTTCAAGGCTTGAGTAGAAAAACAAAGATTAGAGGGTTTTGAATGCGTACGCGTGTGGTATTTAACCAAAAAGGTGGTGTGGGGAAATCGAGTATTACGGTCAATTTAGCGGCGATAAGCGCGCACCAAGGTTTAAAAACTTTGGTGATTGACCTCGACCCTCAAGCCAATTCAAGTCAATATTTGTTGGGGGATGATGCGACGTATTCGGCAGATAAGCCTGCACTTGAACCCAATATTGAAAATTATTTTGAAGAAGTCTTGGGGACACAACAAAGTAAAGGCTTGTTGGGAAATGCCATCGGTTCGATTTTGAAAGGTCGTGCCAAAGGTTTGGAAAGCTATGTGCATGCATCACCTTATCCACGCTTAGATGTGATTCCTGCCAGTCCAAATTTAGGCGCGTTGGCACATGCCTTAGAATCTAAGCATAAAATTTACAAACTCCGCGATGCTTTGCAGCAGATGAGCGGTCAATATGATCGAGTGTTTATTGATACACCGCCGGCCTTTAACTTTTTTACCTTATCTGCGTTGATTGCGGCAGATCGCGTGCTGATTCCATTTGACTGCGATGTGTTTTCAAAACGTGCCTTACAGACCCTGATCGAAAATGTGTTGGAAACGCAGGATGATCATAATGATCATTTAGAAATTGAAGGCATTGTGGTCAATCAATTTCAGGCACAGGCGAAGTTGCCGCGCGAAGTTGTACAACAACTCAAAGATGAAGGTCTGCCTGTATTGGACAGCATGTTACCGCCTTCAGTGCTGATGAAAGAATCTCATCATAAAAATCAACCTTTAATCCATTTGGCTGCAGATCATAAATTGACGCAAGCCTATCAATCATTGTTCAATGAAATTGAGCAAAAGTAGTATCGAGAAAAGTATGAATGCACTTAAATGTGGTCTAGTTGCTTTCACTGCTGTTGTATTGGGTGCATGTGCAAGTACGCCTAAACCAAGCTATGTTTCACCTACACAGTATCAGTCTTTGAGTTGCCAACAATTGCAAAGCGAATACAACCGAATCCACGACTATATTCAAAATGGTGTAGAAACACCGAAGCGCACAGGTGTCGGTGTGGGTGTTGGCCTCGGTGGTGGCTGGGGCAGCCGTGGAGGTTGGGGCATTGGTCCGAGTATTTCGGTCAATATGGGACAATCTTCAAATACCAAACGTACCGAACTTTCACGCGTTCTAGGTGAGCAAGAAGCGATTGTACAGGCAGCAAAATTTAAGGGTTGTCCGATTATCGTTCGCGCAAATTCGGCTACCGCAGCAAAATCATAAACGGATCATGAGCAGAGGCTTAGGCCTGTGCTATGAGAAAAGTGTAATAAAATTTGTCAGTAGGTGAGGCGTCTACTGGCATTTTTTTTGAGCCAAATAAACTGCACTATTTAGAGCCAATAAAATATTTAAATATATGAAAAAATTAAATTAAATATTATTTGTGGATTTCAATACCTCCTTCTGGTCTTGAACATTCAGCGTGAGTGCATTGACTTGTACAAGGATAAAACTGACCTAGCGCGTACTTGTTTTTTTAAATTCATTTCGGCTAAGGTGTGCGCTTTGAAACATTGTCTGGGTATTTATGATTGAGAGTTGGCTTTTTGTATTGGCAATGATTGCGGTGATGATGACGCCGGGACCTAGCAATGCACTAATGGCAAGCTCTGCACATCAACAAGGCATTGCAAAGACGTGCATGCTGATTCCTGCAGAATTATTGGGCTATTTCTATGCCATTAATTTGTGGGCGTTGATTATTCATTTAAGCGCTCCAGTGTGGCCGAATTTAATTCACTTGCTACATTTTCTCAGTATTGCCTATGTTTTATGGTTGGCTTTTCATTTGTGGAAATCGACGCATTTACATCAGTACAATCAAAAACATCCTTCAATTCAACCACGTGAATTATTCATTTCCTCGTTAAAAAATCCGAAAGCCTTGCTTTTTGCTGCAGGTATTTTCCCGATAGAAACTTGGGCAAGCCCATTAAATTTTATTTTGGTTTTTGCTGTATTTAGTGTGGTTTTGCTGCCTGTTGCGTTGTTTTGGATGTCATTTGGACGGACGATTTTGGCGGGTAAGACTCAAAAAATTAAGGCCGATCTTCTATATAAAGGATCGGCCTTGATGCTGATTTTATGTATGTTCCCTGTGGTTTTGCGCTTTTTTGCTTAAAGGCGTTCACCACATCGGTTTATTTCTTTAATTTTGCTCGAATAAAACCAATCACGCCCGGTAAAACACTAATAATAATGATGCCGAAGATCAGATGGGTGAAGTTATCTTTCACGATGGGCATATTGCCAAATAAATAACCCAAAGTGATAAATGAGCCAACCCAACAAATCGCACCAATCATGTTAAAAGTCAGGAAGTACTTATAGTTCATGCTGCCTGCACCTGCGACAAAAGGCGCGAAGGTTCGTGCAAAAGGAATAAAGCGGGCAAAAATAATGGTTTTACCACCGTGTTTTTCAAAGAATTTTTGCGTATTGACCAAATGTTGACGGTTAATGAAGCGTGATTCAATTTCAAAGACACGTGGGCCAATATATTTACCAATATGGTAATTCAGCGTGTCGCCCAAGACCGCAGCGATAAACAGCAAAATCACCAAAACCCATGGATCCATGGCACCTGTTGACGCAGCGAGCGCGCCTGCTGCAAACAGAAGACTATCACCCGGTAAAAAGGGCATGACCACTAAACCGGTTTCAACAAAAATAATCAGGAACAGAATTGCATAAATCCATACGCCATAATTGGTAATGAACTCGAGTAAATGGTCATCAACATGTAGTATAAAATCAATCAGTTCCATGGGGCTTATATGCGTAAAATAGTGGTCTGATGCTATCAGTCTGGGGCAGCAAAGTCAGTATTAAAACGTAATTAATTATCAGTAAAATCGTTCTATATATGGAATGATGAATATTATAAAAGCATATTTAAAGAGAATAAGAAACGACCTAATCTAAGCACATCTTTTGAACAGTATTAAAAATAGGTTTCAGTATGTTTAATCCAAATCTAGTGGTGAAAAATCTGAGTCAACAGCCGCAAATCAATGCGGTAGTCAGTCTCGTTGCACGTATTTTGATGGCTTATATTTTTATTGTGGCAGGTTGGGGTAAAATTACCGCTTACACTGCAACCGCAGGTTATATGGAGTCAATGGGTGTACCGGCAGGGCTACTTCCGATCACATTTTAGTCGAGTTGGGTGGTGGCTTAGCTTTATTGTTTGGTTTTCAAGCGCGTTTTGCGGCACTGGGTCTAACCGTATTTAGTTTAATCACTGCATTTTTATTCCATGGTGGTGCAGAAGATGGCATTAACTTTATGAAAAATTTGGCGATGTCAGGCGGCTTATTATTTCTCATGTTACATGGTGCAGGTAAATTCAGTTTTGATCATTGGATCGAAAAATCAAAATAAAGCGGTCATGAGTCCGAGCATCCATCAAAGCGGCGTTCTGCCGCTTTTTTCATGTCTATCGCTGATTTAAAGTAAATCAATAAAGCCCTGAAATGTGTTGTAAAAAACATCGTTTGGCTTGTGGTTTTTGCCCCTGTCCGAATAGTGTGCGAAAGTCCAAGAAAAATGTTAGAATACGGCGCTTATATTTCGTTGCCTGCATAGTTGTTTGCCATGACTACCAATACCCAAATTACTGAAGACCGTATCCTGATTTTGGATTTCGGTTCTCAATATAGCCAGCTTATTGCACGTCGTGTACGTGAAGCTGGTGTTTATTCAGAAATGTACGCATTTGATATGTCTGAAGAAGACATTCGTGCATTTAACCCAAACGGGATCATTCTTTCAGGTGGTCCAGAAAGTGTTCATGAAGAAGGTAGTCCGCGCGCACCACAAGTTGTATTTGAACTTGGTGTACCTGTTTTAGGTATTTGCTATGGTCTACAAACCATGTCAGAGCAGCTTGGCGGTAAAGTTGAGCCAGGTACTGTACATGAATTCGGTTATGCAGAAGTTGATATTAAAGTCCGTGATGCTTTAATTGGTGATCTTGAAGATACCAAAGACCAATTAAAAGTATGGATGAGTCATGGCGATAAAGTGACTCAAATTCCTGAAGGTTTCCAAATCACTGCCAGCACACCAAGCTGCCCAGTGGCGATGGTTTCTGATGAAAAACGTCGTTTCTATGGTATCCAATTCCACCCAGAAGTGACACACACTGCGAAAGGTGCTGAGTTATTGTCTAACTTCGTACATGGCGTATGTGGTTGCCGTAACTTGTGGAACTCAGAAAACATCATCGATCTTCGCGTAGAACAACTTCGTGAGCAAATTGGTGATCAAAAAGTTCTCTTGGGTCTTTCAGGCGGTGTCGATTCATCTGTTGTAGCTGCACTTTTACACCGTGCGATTGGCGACCAATTGACTTGTGTATTCGTAGATAACGGTTTACTTCGTTTGAACGAAGGCGAGCAAGTGATGGACATGTTTGCGAAAAACATGGGTATTCGCGTGATTCGTGCCGACGCTGAAAATCGCTTCTTAACAGCGCTTGCTGGTGAAGTTGATCCAGAGAAAAAACGTAAAATCATCGGTCGTGAATTCATTGAAGTGTTTGCTGAAGAAGCACGTAAGCTTGACGGTGTGAACTTCCTTGCTCAAGGTACCATTTACCCAGACGTAATTGAATCTGCAGCAAGCAAACAAGGTAAAGCACACGTGATTAAATCACACCACAACGTGGGTGGTTTACCTGAAGATTTAGCATTCGAATTGGTTGAGCCAATCCGTGATTTATTCAAAGACGAAGTACGCCGTTTAGGTACAACTTTAGGTCTTCCATTTGAAATGCTTTACCGTCATCCATTCCCAGGCCCAGGTCTAGGTGTACGTATTCTTGGTGAAGTGAAAAAAGAATATGCAGATATCCTTCGTCTAGCAGATGACATCTTCATGCAAGAACTTCGCGCAAGCGGCTGGTATGACAAAACTGCGCAAGCATTTGCTGTATTCCAACCCGTGAAATCGGTTGGTGTGGTGGGTGATGGCCGCCGTTATGCATGGGTGATCGCGCTTCGTGCTGTAGAAACTGTGGACTTTATGACTGCACGTTTTGCACATCTTCCATACGACTTAGTAGACAAGATTTCTACACGTATCATGAACGAGATTGCTGAAGTTTCTCGTGTTGTTTATGACGTATCGTCTAAACCACCTGCTACGATTGAGTGGGAGTAATTTAGGGATTTCAAGAAACAACGTTTCTTGCCTAAATTACGGCAAAGGCTATGCCTGCGCCAGACTGGGGTTTCATGAAGCACTGCTTCGTGCCAGTTTTACGCCATGAACAAGATTTAAAGCACTGCTTTAAATTTTGTGCAAGATGCCTGTGGCAGTATCTCATTTAAGATATATCCAATAAAAAAAGGACGCTTCAGCGTCCTTTTTTTTGTTTATAATTATGAAAAATACTATTTTAAAAAGAGCAAGTTAAATGTCATTGCCTACATACGATCAGTTGATGCTTCCATTAATGAAACTTTTAGCAGAACAAAAAGAGGCAATAAAATTAAGTTCTGCCACAAAAATTTTAGCTGAAAGATCTGGGTTATCTGAAGCTGATTTAAATTTAAGGCTATCTAGTGGTACAAAAACAGTATTTTATGATCGTGTTGGCTGGGCGAAAACATATTTGGTTAAAGCAGGTTTGATACAACAACCATCACGTGGTCTTTGCGAATTAAGTACGTTAGGTTGGTCTATTGAGTTGTCCAGCTTATCCAATATAACTAATCAGTATTTGATGCAGTTTGAAGGGTTTTCTGATTATAAAATTGGTTCTAACCATAATAAAAATATTCAAAATCTAGTTCTAATAGAAGAGCATGCTACATCTATTCAAACAGAATATTTGACGCCTGCAGAAATAATCGAACAATCATCAAAGGAGCTTAATCAAACAATTAAAGATGAGCTATTAAATAAAATTAAAAGTAATTCACCCAAATTCTTTGAGCAATTAGTTGTCGATTTGTTGGTAATAATGGGTTATGGCGGTTCACATCAAGACGCAGCCCAAGCAATAGGTAAAACCAGTGATGGTGGCATTGACGGTATTATCAGTGAAGATCGTTTAGGTTTAGATAAAATATATATTCAAGCTAAACGTTGGGAAAATACGGTGGGGCGCCCTGACATTCAACAGTTTAAGGGAGCTTTGGCTGATCAAGTGGCGAAAAAGGGCGTATTTATTACTACTTCTTGTTTTAGTAAAGAAGCAATTGAGTCAGCAAAGAAATCAGGCATTGTTTTAATTGATGGTGACAAGCTTACATCTCTCATGATTGAATTTGGCTTGGGTATTCAAATTGAAAGAAGTTTCCATATTTATAAAATAGATCAAGACCGTTTTGATGAAGATAGTTTTTAAATAAACTTAAAGGACGCTTCAGCGTCCTTTTTTTATATCTCAACATTCTATTTATAAACAATTGACCAACTACGATCGCTCTCATTATTCGGTTCAGCTTTGGACTTCGCTTTATGGGTAAAGCTTTGCCAAGACTTCGTCGATTTACGTTCGGGCTTCATGCTTGGGTCATAGCGTTCGACACGGTTACGGCCATTTTCTTTTGCCTGATACAGCGCAATATCCGCTTGCTTAATCAGTTCAGTTAAATTTTGTTTATGTGATTTAAGCTGTGAAACACCAATGGAAACGGTAAATTGGATCGGGTGATTTGCGACATTCAGCAAAGATTGATTTTGAAGCGTTAAACGAATACGTTCCGCGATCAACATTGCATCCTGTATTTGCGTTTCAGACAGCAGCACAATAAATTCTTCGCCACCAAAGCGAGCCAAAACATCTTTTTGGCGCATTTCTTTGCGGGTGGTTTCAGCGATACATTGCAGCACCTGATCACCAACATCATGCCCGTAATTATCATTAATATGTTTAAAATGATCGACATCAAACATCAGTAAGCAGGTGCTTGCGGGTGTTGGCCATTCATGGATGCGATGTTCAGCCAGTTGAACAAACTGACGACGGTTATATAACTGGGTGAGCTCATCTGTATGCGCTAGATTTTTCAGCGTATGCATATTCCAATCGTCAAGCAGGGTGCGTAAAAAATGACGTCGTGCATTGAGCGTATTGTTCCAGCTCATATGCAGGCTGATCATCCAAACGGGAATAGACACGACCACAAAAATCAGCGCTTCTTGCCATGATAAAAGCTGACTCACCGCAAAATATACCAATAGCGAAATGAGACCCGAACAATACAAGGCAGGCTTAAATTGTGTTTGTACGCAGACATTGGCAATTAAAATAAAGATCGCCGCACCATAGATATAGGACGAGACCATTGGGCTATTTGAAGCCAGTAATAAGCCAATCCAAATCGCGGTGCTACAGACCGTACCAATCGGTAAGATCATGTCGAGCACACGAATATCTTTTTTGTATTTAAACAGATAGAAGCTGACCAATAGGGCAGCAATAATCATGGCCACTCGAGAAAGACCTGACCAAAAGAACATGTCAGGGATAATAAAAATGTCAGCAAAAAAATAAAGAAGAAACGTAATCTGCGCCATGTAGTTTACTTGACGCAAATAAGGTAACTGATGGGCATACTGATGTTGTAGAAAATAATTTCTAAACTGCGTAGGAATACGTGCAAAAGGATCTGCAATGGCTTGTTCAATCTCGGCACGATTGGCAAGATCACACTCAGAAAGTTTCAAAGTATGAGTATGATTTTTACGAACTTCCTGAGCAGACGAATTAGTCCGAGAACTCATTCGTACATCAACAGACATGTCCCTTCTCCATAAAATGGCTTAGGATAAATTATGAACAAAAAACACACAAAAATATCTACCTGAAACTTGGGATTTTTCGAATGAATGATAAAAAATTGTCTGATGAATGTTACAAAATATATTATTAACTTGCTGTTTTATAAGTTGAAATTTGATTGCGTCCTGCAGATTTTGCTTGGTAAAGTGCCTGATCGGCCATGCGAATTACACTTTGTAAATCTCGGTTTTTTTGACCAAATTCGGTAACACCAATTGAAACGGTAAATTTAAGTTTTTGTAGTGTATCAAGTTCTAAATAATCATCGGCTATTGCCCGTCGCAGACGTTCGGCAATGTCTTGAGCCTGACGCAGGTGTGTCTGCGGTAAAAGAATTATAAACTCTTCACCGCCGAAGCGGGCAATGATGTCTTGGCTACGTAAAGTATGTCGGCATGTTTCGGCAATATGTTGTAAAACATGATCACCAATATAGTGCCCAAACTGATCATTAATATTTTTAAATTTGTCGACATCAAAAATCAGTAATGAAAGTGGCTGTAACGGTTTGGACTGATGATGAATATGATAATTGGCAAGTTGAATAAATTGACGGCGATTGTTTAAGCCGGTCAGCACGTCGGTATGCGCCATAATATTGAGCGCTTCACGGTTCAACTGATCGAGTTTACTGTGTAAAAATACAATTCTGGATTTTTGCGTTGAATTCCAACTGATATACAAACTAAATAACAACACGGGCGAATAGATCAATATAAACAGTTGCAGTTGATGGATATTGCCAGAAATGGCGAAATACACCCCAATCAGTAAAATAAGACTGATACATAGAGAAATGAGCACAGCAGCCTTAAAGCGGATTTGCACACATAAATTGGCTAACACAATAAAAACCAAAGATGCATATAAATAGATCGGCACATCGGGGCTATTGGATAAATTGAGTAGGCTAAACCACAGCGCAGAAGCACCAACGATCGATAGGGGAAGCATCAAGTCAAAGAGTAAAATGCTCTTACTATATGTATAAATGCCCCATGTGATGCCCATCATCAGTAAGGTATAGGCTGTTTTTAAGCTTATCGCGAGCAAACCCACATCGGGCAACATAAACCAATCCGCTATGGCATAAGAGAGATAGGCCAATTGTGCAACGATGTTGACTTGGAAAAAGAATTTAAAAAGTTGACGACGATGGTAGTGGAAAAATTCTTGACGAAATTGAGCAGGAACACGAACAAAGGTTCCTTTCAAGGCTTTTTGGATCAGTGCACGTGATTCTTTCTTATACTCATTAATCATGCAAGATTACCGACGGGTGAGCATGGTTTGTATGTAAGTTTATGTAACTTAAATAATCTATATCATTTTTATTTAAAATTAAACACGTTATTTCAATGATTTGTGAATTATTTGGTATTGTTTGGTCAAAAGTGAGTGTTAATTTGTGTTACTTAAATTCACATTTCACGTGATTTGAGTAAGTAATTTAGCATTGGGTATTGTCTAAATAAGCATCAATAACTGTTATGCTGTATGTCATATTAGGCAACAAAAAAACGATTGTCCTATCTCTGTGATTCAGCGTATTAATGACAGCTGAAGAAGATTGAGTTAATGCAGATATAATGGAAAAAATGCATAGCTCTAGCCGATAGTCCTTGCATCGGCTTAGCCAAATTTAGGGTAAGAATATGACCAATACTAATTACACAGAAATATCTCATTCCGACGATTGTGAAAAATACGTCAATCAGTTCATTCAAGAATTTCCACTGCGCCGTGCTGAAATTGGTCAAGGCACAGTGATAAAACGTGCTTTACCGAGTCGGCATAAACGGATGATTGGTGCATGGTGTTTCCTTGACCATGCCGGTCCAGTGCATTTCCCTCAAGGTGATGGCTTAGATGTCGGTCCACATCCACATATTGGTTTGCAAACCTTTACCTGGATGATTGATGGTACCATGATGCATACCGACAGTTTGGGCACACATCAGTTAATTCAGCCCAAACAAGTCAATCTCATGACAGCGGGTTATGGTATTTCGCATACTGAGGTTGCTCCAGAGTCTGAAACACAAATGCATGCTGCGCAGCTTTGGATTGCATTGCCAGATGACAAAATCAATATGGCGCCCCAATTTGACCATTACCCAGAATTGCCTGTGGTGACGCAAGACGGGATTGAATTGACGGTATTGGTGGGTGAATTTTTACAGACTAAATCGCCGGTAAAAGTGCATAGTGAATTATTGGGTGTCGATCTGCGTAGTTCGGAAAGTCAAAGTACCGTCCTGCCGCTCAATCCAAAATTTGAATATGGCTTTATGGCCCTCGAAGGGACTGCCAGTATCAATGGTCACGAGCTCAATGAAGACAATATGGTGGTACTTGAGCCGGGCTTAACCCAAGTCAAAATTGACCTACATGCAGGTGGCCGTGTTTTATTATTAGGAGGTGAACCTTTTGAATCACCGATTTTGCTGTGGTGGAATTTTGTGGGGCGCACACAAGAAGAATTGAATATTGCCCGTGAGCAGTGGATTAATCAGGACGAACGCTTTGGCTCTATTCCAGACTATGATGGTCCACGACTAGAAGCACCGGCTTTCCCTGATAAAATGCGTCCATCACGTTAACTTAAAAATAAAAATGAACAGCCGTACCTGTGGTGAAAATGGTGCGGCATAACCATGAGGGAGTCATTATGGGTATCGTCGCAACGGCAACAGTAAACACCTTACAAGCACCGTGGTCAGGTGAAATTCAGATTGGAAAACATCAACTTATTACCGATAAGCCCGAATCATTTGGCGGTGGGGATTTAGGTTTAGCACCGTATGATTTACTGTGCGCCTCTTTAATTTCATGCACCATGATTACCTTGCGCATGTATGCAGCACATAAACAAATCCAATTGGGGGAGTTTAGTGTCGAGGCAGACTTTTGTGCGAACCGTGAAGGTGCTGAATGGGTTGAGCGACGCCTGCATTTTCAAACATCCTTGGATGCAGAATTAGAGCAAAAGATCTTGTCCATTTGTGAAAAAACTCCAGTGACAAAAAACTTTATTGCGCAGTGTAGACATTAAAACCACTCTAGTTTAATTTAAAAGCAGGTCGCTGCTGTACTGTGCAAAATTTAGTTTTGATATAGCCCTAAGCAGTGATCTGACACTTTTTATGATTTAAGTACTTCAAAATAATAATGGCTTGCCAGAAATAAGAAAATTTTAGACTTCATATAGGAGATGAACCCATGCGGGTGCTACATCATCTAGAAAAATCTCGTTCATTTCGTATTTTATGGGCAATGCAGGAATTAGGACTGGATTATCAGGTTCAGTTTTATCTGCGCCAGCCAAATTTGTCTGCTCCCCCTGAGCTTAAAGCCATCCATCCTTTAGGGAAGTCGCCCATATTGCAGGATGATGGACTGGTCTTGGTAGAATCTGCAGCGATCTTGGAGTATTTACAAGAGAAGTATGATCGGCATGATTTTTTTGCAGCCAAGGCGGAACATTCAAAACAACAATATCGCTTTTGGATGCATTATGCCGAAGGTTCTCTAATGCCGTTGTTGGTGATGCAGTTGGTCATGAGCAATGTGCCACGCCATGTACCTTGGGTCATCAAACCCGTCGCTAATCGCATTTGTGATGGGGTCAAAAAAGGTTTTGTACGACCTCGCTTAAAAGAAAATATCGAGTTTTTAGAAAACCATTTAGCGGAAAATGAATATTTTGTGGGACCGTTTAGCTTTGCGGATATTCAGATGACATTTCCATTAGAAGCCGTCATGACCAGAACTCAAGGGCGATATCCACAAATTCAGGCTTTCTTACAACGGATGCAACAGCGTCCTGCATATCGCCGTGCCAAACAACAAGAACAACAGTTGGAAGCACAGCAAGACCGGCAGGATGATTCTGCTTAGCTCACATGATACAAGCGTTCTTTAGGGAAGACGACTTTAAACAGCGAACCACGGTTTTCTTTGGACTCAATTTCAAGGTGTGCCTGATGTTGCATCAAAACGTGTTTCACGATGGCAAGACCTAAACCTGTTCCTCCCGTTTGGCGACTACGTGCGCTGTCCACACGGTAAAACCGTTCCGTTAAACGGGGTAAGTGTTTCGGGTCAATCCCGATACCCGTATCTTCAACGGTAAAATAACCATGCGTACCATCATCATGCCAACCAATGGTCACAGTACCGCCTTTCGGGGTGTATTTAATTGCATTGGTGATGAGGTTACTAAAGGCACTCGCCAATTCCATATCTGATCCGATCAGGTCACAGTGACTATCAATTTCAAGATTCAGTGTATGTCCATAATCCACATTGTAAGCATGTGCATCGTCATACAGTTGGTTCATTAAACTTGGCATTTCAATGATTTGATTTTTAGCGACTTTTTTATCATTTTCCAGACGAGATAATAATAACAAGTCATTGACCAAAGCATTCATACGGCGGGTTTGAGATTGCATTTGATCGAATGCACGTTTCCAGCGTGGATTTAAATCTTCCTGATCGGTAAAGGTTTCGATATAACCACTTAAAACTGTGAGCGGTGTGCGTAACTCATGTGAAATATTATCGACAAAGTCTTTACGCATCTGCTCAAGGTTATGCATGCGTGTGACGTCATAGGCCACCAGTAAACGACTTTCGCGACCAAAACGGGTCAATTTCACTTGCACATAATGGTCTTCAAGCACCGATGATTTCATTTTCAAACCATCGGGGGCTAAATCGATATTGGTAAAGTATTCGATAAAACTGGGCTGTCTTAAAATACTTAAAATATTGCGCCCTTGATCGAGCTGTTGAATCCCCAAAAGCTTTTCTGCAGCAGGGTTCCACCATTCGATTTGGTGTAATTCATCAATCAATACCACAGCTTCAGCAAGTGCCACTAAGGAAGATTGGGCGCGGTCAATCAGGCCGACCATTTCAGCTTGTACAATGCGTTCTTGGCGCTGCGCACGGTAAACATTAAAGAGCAAAGCCCCCCAAATGCCATCTAAATTCGGCGGGACATCATAGGGACGGTTTGAAATCCATTCGTTGACCAAGTACAGCGAACGCATTTGCAATGCAAAGAACACTGCAAAGGCAATTAAGATGCAGATCCATAAGTACCCGATACCAAAGCCGATGAGTGCAGCAATGAGCAGGAAAAATGCCAAAAGTCTTAAATCCTGCTTGGCAAAAGTCCATAAACTGCTGTAACGGAATTTTTTATGTTCACTGGCAAGTTCAGGGACGGGATACGGTTCGTACATAGAAAATTAAAGACCTAAAATGACTAACCCATCACAGCGTCTGCACGGGTAGAGAAACGGTAACCTGTACCACGAACAGTTTGCACATAACGATCGGCTTGGAAAGGTTCAAGAACTTTACGCAAACGACGAATATGAACGTCAATGGTACGGTCCTCAATATACACGTTTCCACCCCAAACCTGATCTAATAATTGAGCACGAGTGTAGGCACGTTCAGGATGAGTCATGAAAAAGGCCAGTAGACGATATTCAGTCGGTCCCATATCTAAAATGGTGTTGCCAAAGCTGACACGTTGGCTGACTGGATCGAGGATTAAGCCATTGGCATCAATGGTTTTTTCTCCACCCAATGCATTTGAGCGACGCAGCACCGCTTTGATGCGTGACACCAATTCACGGGTGGAAAAAGGTTTGGTCATGTAGTCATCTGCACCCGCGTCTAGACCTTGGACTTTATGGTCTTCTTCACCGCGTGCAGTGAGCATGATGACTGGAATTTCTGACAAATTTTCATCGCGTTTTAAACGACGACAAAGGTCTACACCACTCACGCCACCAGGCATCATCCAATCCAATAAAACCAGTGCAGGACGCTGATCTACAATCATTTGGTGCGCTTGTTTGGCATCTTCAGCTTGCTGACATTGAAAACCAGCCATATCCAGTGAAGTATGGATCATTTCCCGAATCGGGAGTTCGTCGTCGACGATTAAAATATAGTCATCTTTCACAGCGCAATACCCTATTTTATGTAAACGGTAGACCGTTTTATATTTATGACAGGCTTATTACAAAGATTAATTATGACAGTATCATTGCAAAAATGATCTTTCATTGGGGTTTAGAAAGAAATTGTGACAATTTAAATCCTGAAATATTCAACAACATGGGCTGTGCATCATGCTGTTGTCACAAAAAATCATTCAAAAAATTGTAAAGATCAGTGTTGAGCTCAGAATTTATTTCCTGGGTTTTTCAGAAAAAGCATCCAACAAGGCCAAAAAGACCACGCTACATGACGATAAAACTTCGTCCATCGGTTGTTTATAATCACTCATGACCCAGCGAATCGCGATTTGGGTGACATAACCATTGAGACCTGTTGCGACCATTGAAATTTCGCGTTCTGAACGATCAATATTCGGCATCATGAGCATGACAAAGGCATGAATCATACGGTCAAAGCGCATCATGGTTTCATGAATTGTGGCTTGGTTATGTAGCTCTTGTACCAACATGGCATCGATGTAAATGATGCGCGCCATACGGGGATTATTTTTTAAAGTTAACAATAGGGCGGTTAAACCCGCTTCAATCATTTTTTTAGAATCGGTAGATGCTTGCATGATGGCTTGCATCACATTTTGTTGCAGTTCATCGATTAATTTTAAAAAGATGGTCTGGAACAGTTGCTCACTTTTCTTAAATGATTCATAAAAATAGCGTTCGGTCAGCTTGGCTTCCAAACAAATATCTTTCACAGTCACTGAAAAAAAGCCATGTGTTCCATAGGCTTCTATACCGGCTTCAATCAGTTTTTCACGTCGCGCTTGCTTACGTTCACTGAGAGAAAGCCCTTTAAATTGACGTTCCTTCACATTTTTTGCCTGTTGTTGTTCTGTGTGATTTGTTGCATCTGTCATGAAAATATACGCTGAACTAAAGCAGAATTTTGTCTTATTTTAGCAATAATTTCAGTTTAAACCTATGTTTAAGCATTGGCGATTTCAACAGCTTAGCACGTCCTAAGATGACATTGACAATATGTATTGTCAAAACTATATTAAGTTGACGAACTGCACACATTGGCAAATGAGATCACGCTGTGATAAAGCCAAGCGGCAGCATAAAGGAATAAGGAATCACAATGAAAAACTTCAAAAATAAAGTGGCTGCCATTACAGGTGCAGGTTCAGGTATTGGTCAGCAATTGGCTGTGCTTTTGGCTAAACAAGGCTGCCATCTGTCTTTAAGTGATGTGAATGAACAGGGTCTAGCGGCAACCGTAGACTTAGTGAAAGCCAGCAATGTACGTGTAACCACGCAAAAACTCGATGTGTCAGACCTTGCGGCAATGAAAGCATGGGCAGCACAGACCGTTAAAGATCATGGTTCGGTGAATATGATTTTTAACAATGCGGGTGTGGCATTGGGCACGACCGTTGAAGGGGCAAGCTACGAAGAGCTGGAGTGGATTGTTAATATTAACTTCTGGGGTGTGGTTTATGGCACCAAGGAGTTTTTACCGTATATTAAGCAAAGTGGTGAAGGTCATATCATCAATATTTCCAGCTTGTTTGGCTTAACGGCACAGCCAACACAGTCGGCATATAATGCCACTAAATTTGCAGTACGTGGCTTTACCGAATCTTTACGCCAAGAATTGGATATTGAAAACTGTGGCGTGAGTGCGCTATGTGTACATCCGGGCGGGATTCGTACCAATATTGCCAATGCCGCAAAAATGAATGATAGCCTGAAAAGTTTAGGCATGAACCCGCAAAAATCGGCACAGTCCTTTAATAAATTCTTGCGCTGTCCACCTGAAGAAGCGGCTCGTCAAATCATTGAAGCAGTACAAAAAGATAAGCGTCGTTTATTGATTGGTAATGATGCAAAAGCGATTGATTTAATTCAACGTTTGCTACCGACGGGTTATCAAAAATTAACTGCCATGGCGACTAAATTTGGTCAATAAGCGGTAATTAAAATCAATTGAAAAGAACCCACGTCAGTGGGTTTTTTTATGCTCTAGTAATATCAGAAGCGCAATTTGATCCAAATAAAAGAACGATACGCGGTAGTGTCATCCGCAATTGTTTGAGACAAGACGATTTTTAATCAAAAATATTTTTACGATCCTTTGAATCATTTGATGGTATTGAACGAGTTTTGTCGGTGAGGTGTATTGCACCGCAAGATGGTTTCCTTGCGAAGCACGCTTCTCATTTTGTCGAATGAGAAACAACGTTTCGTAAGAGTACCTCCAGCCGAAGACTAATCCCGTTATTCAATCCCTAGATGTAAGACTCCATCGAATAGATTTAAAAATCATTTTAAAAATCCGAAATTACTTTTACAGGCGTAACATCAGTTATTAAAAGCCCAAAGCGTATTTCTTATTTCATAAAATGAGATATAAAAATGGAAATAACTGATGATTTGAAATAAGCAACTGTTGAATAATCAACAGTTTTTTGGCGTTAAAACCAACAGAATTTATCAGATTTAAATAATAAAACTTTAAAAAATAAATACTTAAAATGTTGGCACAGTTGTTGCCATATTAGAGTGAACAAAACTCACCACTGTATGGAACATTTATGAGTACTTTTACGCATCGATATCTTTCTGCTTTTCGTGTCCTACAACAGGCATGTTGTTGTGCTATGACACTCGCGATGATGCGCGCTTAAATTCTAAAAGCTGTCTTCGAGTTTCGGTCGTGCATAAGTTGAATAAAACCTACGACCACTCAGATTAATTTTTAAAAAACCCACGCAGTACATTCACTTCATGCACCTTGCATGGGGGTTGGGGGATTTTGCGCTTTGGGAAAAATGTTAGTGAAACCAAATCATGAAAAAAACCACATTAACCGTTGCGGTCGGACTGATTTTATCCGCAACCAGTCAGCTGAGTTTTGCTTCGGATGAAGCACTTCAGCAAGAACTGAGCAGCTTAAAACAACAAATTGAGAGTTTGCAAAAACGCTTAAATGCAGTGGAATCTGGTACGACGAAAAGCCAAGTCGTCGAAACGGCCACTGTGACGACAGAAGATACGAGCAACGCCGCTGATGTTGAAGGTGAAACGCAGGTTTCAGAAGTGACCGCAGCAACATCCGAAGATATCGACGGCTTACGTGCAGATATTGAAAACTATAAGTACGATCATTCACGTCAATATGAACGTCAAACCACCAAATCGACTCGTGATACAACCCTGTATGGCACAGTTCAACTACGTGCCAGTGCGCTCGATGAAACGGGTGTGTTGGGTTCAACCAAATCGACATTTGATATTGGGACTGCGCTGATCGGTGTACGCGGGAATTTATTCCGTGATTATAACGAAGGCAAAAACCTCGACTATCAATTGTCCTTTGGTTATGGCAAACGCAATGATGGCACCAATAACAGTAACTTTAACTTACTAGATGCCTTTGTTCGCTATAACGCTTTTGCCACCAATGCGGGCCCTGAAACTGCCAAACTCAACTTTACGCTCGGTCAGCAGTTATTGCCCTTTGGTCTAGATGTGCAGTCTCCTGAAGATTTGCGTCCGACCATTAATACCGCTGCAGCTTCGACCTTTCTAGGACTGTTTAACCGTCAAAATGGATTTATCGTCCGTGGAGATGCCAAACCTTTTGTCGACTTTGCATCGAACTACCGTGCGCCGCTATTTGAGTATGCCTTAGGGTTGACCAATGGGAACGCCAGTAATAAGGCAGATGACAACAACGGCAAAGATTATATCGGTCGTGTGGCTTTTACCTTGCCAGTGGACTACGCCAGCATTTTCCGTGAGTTGAAGTTTGGTGCCTCTTATATCAAAGGCGAATCGAAAATTTCAGCCGGCGGAATCACTGATAATGCTGCGAAACGTGATCGTTTGGGTTTCGATATTTATTATAACCACGCCCCATTTGGTGTGACCTATGAATATCTGCAAGGCAAGACCGATTATGTCGACACCGTAGCCCAAGACATCAAAGAAGCCAAAGCGGAAGGGCATACTTTTACCGCTTTTTACACCTTGGGCGATCAGTTCTACAACAGTATTAAATCCAACGCCAAATTTGATGATTTCTGGCCAAAGTCAGTCCAAGGCTATTACCGTTTTGACCGCTATAACCCGAATAAAAACAACGCAAGCTATCTCGATACCGCGAGCGGTCGTATTGGTGAATATGACATTCACTCTTTGGGTTTAAACCTATTTTTTGCGCAAACCACAAAATTCCAATTACAGCTGAATCACTATCTGTTTGATGTCGAAACGGCAAATCAAAAAGACACCAATGAGCTGCAAGCTCAGGTTCAGTACACCTTTTAATTCAAATATTTAAACCATTAAGGAACATTTAAAATGAAAATTATCTCTAAAAAAATCGCAGCCACATTCTTGGCACTTTCAGCACTTGGTTTAAGCGTTCAATTGCATGCTGCCAATCCCAAAGAAATTCGTATTTCTGTATCAGGCGCGGGTGAGGGGGGGAAACCACGTGTAGGTGGAGGCTTTTTAGCAACAGCCCAAGCGCGTGGGGTGTTGGAACAAGAATTTAAAAAAGATGGCATTAAGGTGAATTGGCTCTTTTTCCCAGGAGCAGGCCCTGCAACCAACGAAGCTTTAGCCAATGGCAAAGTGGACTTTGCATTGCATGGCGATTTGCCCTCATTGGTTGGACGTTCAACGGGATTAAAAACCAAAGTCTTGTTTTCAACAGGGCGTTTTGGTCCTACCTATGTGGTGGTGCCTGCCGGATCAAATGCTAAATCCTTTGCAGATCTAAAAGGCAAAAAATTCTCCGTCTTTAAAGGCACCAATGGTCAGATCGTCTTTAACCGTGTATTAGCAAAATACAATTTAACTGAGCGCGATTTACGAGTGATTTCGCAAGATGCCTATTCGGCGCGTACTGCGTTAGCGACAGGTGATATTGATGCCACGATTACTTCACCGTTTAGTTTGCAAGCGCGTGGAGTGGCGAAAACTTTAGTTGAAATTAAAGATCCCAAAGTTGCACCGATTGCGCACTTTTGGGTGACAGAAAGTTTTGAAAAACAATATCCAGAGGTGGTGCAACGTGTCGTGACGACACTGATTAAACAAGCGCAGTGGAGTTCTCAAGAAGCTAATCGTAGTGCGCAATATAAACTTTGGGCACAAAGTGGCATTCCGTTGGTGGATTATCAAAAAACGTGGGATGGCTGGAATTTAAAAGACCGTACTACACCGCTATTAGACGAGTTCCACCGTTCACAAATTGACAGTGCTTTAAAAATTGCCAAAGACGCTCGTTTAATCCGTCGTGATGTGGATACCAAAACATGGTATGAGCCGAAGTATCTGAATAATGCCTTGAAAGAGCTGAAGTTAGAGGGTTACTGGCGCCAATTTAATGCTCAAGGTCAACCGAAGTAAGTCGCAGCCATGAGTCGTCCGATTGAAAGCAATGTGATTGCCAGTCCATTAACCACCAAATTTATGAGCAGTTTTGTGCTGCTTACGATTTTGGCTGGACTGGGTGTGGGTGTAGCACGGGTATTAATTTCCTTGTATGCCGTGCATTTAGAAGCCACCGAATTGCAATTGGGGTTAATTTCAGCAGCGCAAAATTTTGGCATTTTGATCATGGCATTGCCGATTGGCGTGTTGGTACAGCGCTTTGGGTCTTTGAAAATATTCTGCATCGGCAGTGTGTTGGGCGCTGTGATCTATAGCTTAACGCCACTCAAAGCCGGTGCATGGTATCTCTTTGCGGTGACAGCCTTGGTGAGTTTTGTCTTACCCATGCGTTTTGTTTCGATCAATACCGTTTTTTTGAGCAACTTAAAGCGTTTAGGTCCAGCCCGTGCGGGTTGGTTTCGCGGTTCGCACATGATGGGATATTTCCTGATTGCGCCTGCATTGAGCGTGTTGTTGATCGAGCATTTCGGCTATGGCGGAAGTTTTTATGTGGTGTCTTTGCTTTTTTTAGGCACCTTGCTGTTGGCTCCGTGGTGCTTTCAACGTAGCACTCCACAAGCGACGAATCGCCCGCATTTTCAATGGCGAGATATTGTGGCGCCTTTGGCACTCATCAAAACCCATGCCTCACTGCGGATTGTCTGCATATTGGAATTTTTGAGCAGCGTGGCAAATAACTACTTTGGCTTTTTCATTGTGGTGATTGCTATCCAAAGTTTTGCACTTTCAGAGCCTATGGCAGTGATGCTGCTGACCGTACAAGGCATTGTCTTTGTGGGTTCGCTATTTAGCATGGGCGGTTTGGCTGAGCTGATGGGTTATCAAAAGTTTTATTTGATTGGCCTAAGCCTGATGGCAACGGCATTACTGATTTTAGCCTTAACCAAAATCACGCTGTTGATGTGGCCTGCTTCGGTCATGTTTGGACTTGGACTCGGTATGTTGCATATCGCCAATTTTATGTCTTTCGCCCGAGTCGGTGAGCAAACCGCGATGGCTAAGATTTCTCCAATTTTAGCCCTCGTCGGACCTTCGGGTGGACTGTTGGGTGGCTTGATAGGCGCCGTATTTGGCGCACAGGTTGGACTACAAAATTTATTTTTACCGATCGGGCTGGTGTTTATTGGTCTGATTATTTTGATCAGCAAAGATCAGGAATTTATTCAATTTTTAAAACCTGATGTCTCAGAACAGAGCGTAAAAGGACAAGAATTATGAGCCTTACGGATGTATCTGCACATTCGGTTCCCTTGCAAAGTGACCGAAGTGCGTTGGATTTTTTTAAGACCTATTTAAAACTAACTTTGCAAGTGGCGTGTGGACTCCTGATGCCAGTTTTGTTGTTCGGTCTATGGTATGTGGCAACACTTAAACAGTGGTTGCCTGAGCAGATTTTACCTGCACCGAGTCTGGTGTGGCAAAGCACAGTCGAATTATGGCAAAGCGGTGAATTGAGTTTTCATTTTGCCATCAGTGCCAAACGTATTTTATGGAGTGTCTTGCTTGGTGCCAGTGTCGGGATTTTGCTTGGTACTGTGTTGGGATTAGCAAAGCGTAGTCGGGACTTTATTTTTCCGACGGTGAATCTTGTTGCGCAATTTCCGATTGTTGGCTGGATTCCATTATTGATGATTTTCTTAGGCATCGATGAGGCTTTGAAGATTGCCGCTATTTCATTGGCTGTGTTACCACCGCTGTTGATTGCAACCTATAAGGGCATTACTCATGTGCCGAATAGTTTGATGGAAGTGGCAGAGGTTTACCAATACAGCAATTGGCAGAAACTCAAAGAAGTGATTTTCCCAGCTGCACTACCCAGTGTGATCAGTGGTTTACGTCAAGGCATTATGCAGGCGTGGTTGGCATTGGTTTTTGTCGAATTATTAGCGAGTAGTGAAGGAATTGGTTATCTCATGGTGTGGGGACGTCAGCTAATGCAGATGGACTTGATCTTCATGGCGATCATCATGATTGGTATTACGGGCTATGTCTTAGATACCTTGCTGGCTTGGTTAGAAAAAACGGCACGCTTTCACGCAACCCGAGTAGGAGGCAACTCATGAGCATCCTTTCATTAAACGGGGCAGCGCGCCAAGTCTTAGTTAAAGCAGTAAAAGCGCTCGTTTTACCTGTGGCATTTATCGCACTGTGGGCTTTGGCTTCACAGCAAAACTGGGTCGATCCAAAGCTGATTCCTAGTCCATGGCTCGTGCTGCAAAAAGCAGTAACCGTGCTCCAACAACCGAGCTTTTTGACAGGCTTTGGCGAAAGTTTGGCGCGAAATTTTATCGGCTATGGCATAGGTGCGATAGCGGGTGTGTTATTTGGCATCTTAATCGCGAGTTCACGCCTTTCGAATTGGTTATTTGCACCGAGCTTTCATGTATTGCGTCAAATTTCGCTGTTTGCATGGTTGCCACTCATTTCGACCTTTTTAGGTGCGGGACATGGCGCCAAAGTGCTGTTTATTACCTTATCGGTGTTTTATCCCGTGGCGCTACACACCTTTGAAGGTGTGAGCAGTATTTCGCATAAATATCGTGAAGTGGCCGAAGTCTACCAATTTCCCAAGACATACGCGTTTCGTAAATTGATATTACCCGGTGCTTCGGCGCAGATTTTTGTCGGTTTACAACTTGGGCTGATTTTCGCATGGCTTGCCACTATTGGCTCTGAATTTTTATTGGCGAACTATGGCAATGGTCTGGGCAATATCGTGATTCAAGGGCGTCAGGCTTTTGATGTCGAACTGATTATTTTTGGCATGTTGCTGATTGGTGCTGTGGGCGTGTTGCTCAATACGGTACTGACTTGGGTTGAACGTAAAGTTTTAGCTTGGCAGCAGGTTGGATAGGAGAACATAACAATGAAAAAAATGACAATCCATAACATTCCTCAACTCTGGCGTAGCCTATTTTTAGCTGCCTTGGTCGGTGGCACAGCCTTGGTTGGTTGCAGCACGCAGCAAGTGGATGAACCTCAGCAAATGGCTTTAAAAGAACTACGCTATCAAAGCTATCCGGGACTGGTGTCTTTGCCTGAGTTGGCACAAGACTTGGGCTATTTAGGCGACATTAAACTCAGTTATGTCGGCACAGTACAAGGTGGGCCACAAGATTTACTCACCTTGGTGGCAGGAGATGTTGATTTCGCTGGAGCCTTTAATGGCGCTGTGGTGAAAGTTATTGCCGCGGGTCTAGATGTGGTCCCAGTCGTCGCATCTTATGGCAGTGATGCTGAACAAAACGTGGGTTTCTACGTGCTAGAAAATAGTCCTATACGTGGCCCACGAGACTTTATTGGCAAGAAAGTCGCAGTGAATGCCTACGGGGCACATTATGACTTTGTGGTGAAAGACTATTTGGCTCGTCATGGCTTAACTGACGATGAAATCCGACAAGTTGAGCTGATTATGTTGCCACCAGTGAGCTCAGAACAAGCTCTACGGAATGGTCAAATTGATATTGCGGTGTTCTCAGGCATTTTGGAAAAACGGGCCTTAAAACATGGTGGTGTACGTAGCATCTTTAAAGATATTGATTTATACGGGCCCTTTACCGCAGGCAGTTTTTCGATGCGTGGAGAGTTTATTCAAGCGCATCCTGAGTTGGCTCGTACTTTTGTCAGTGGCGTGGCCAAAGCTCAGGAATGGCTACACAACACGCCGAAAGAGCAAATCATTGCCCGTATGGAAAGCATTATTGAAAAACGTCAACGCAATGAAAATACAGCACTTATTCCATATTACACAGGCACAGGTGTCCACGAAGTCGGTGGCGTGCAAAAAGATCAAGACTTTGCCCCATGGGTGAGTGCCTTAGAAAAAGAACACAAATTAAAACCGAATCAAATTGAGGTCAGTCGCATCTATAGCAATGAATTTAATCCCTATGCGAAAGACCAAAAATCAAAAGGAATATAACAATGACCAGTGCATTACATTTAGATCACGTACGTAAGGTATTTCCTGCACAAAACCATGTCGGCAGTAAAAACTATAAGCCTGAATTTGTTGCTGTAGAAAATGTCACTTTGGATATTCAACCGGGTGAATTTGTTTCAATCGTAGGGCCAAGTGGCTGCGGAAAATCTACATTATTAGACTTAATTGCAGGTTTAACCAAACCGTCGGCCGGGCAGATTTTACTGAGTGGCAAGCAGATTACTCAACCGGGTTTAGACCGTGGCATTGTGTTTCAGCAATATGCGCTCTATCCATGGTTAACCGCACTGGAAAATATCGAATTTGGCCTAGAAGCCAAAGGCGTAGCAAAAAAAGAACGCCGTGAAAAAGCCGAATACTATTTGCAGCTTGTAGGCTTAAGTGGCTTTGAAAAGCATTATCCAAATGAGCTTTCAGGTGGGATGAAGCAGCGGGTTGCGATTGCCCGAAGTTTGGCTTATGAACCAGAAATTTTATTGATGGATGAGCCCTTTGCTGCCTTGGATGCGCAAACCAGAGAAACCTTACAGGCCGAGTTGATCAATATCTGGAAAAGCTCGAAAAAAACCATCGTTTTTATTACTCACAGTATTGATGAAGCGATTTATCTGAGTCAGCGCGTGGCGATTATGACCTCAAGACCGGGGCGAATTAAGGACGTGATTGAAATTCCTCAAAGCCTGCGCAGCTCCAGTGAAGATGTCCGTTCATTGCCTGAATATGGCCGAATTCGCCATAAAATTTGGTCATTGCTCAGTGAAGAAGTGATTAAAGCGCAAGCCCTCGAAAAACATAAACAGCTTGCACATAACTAAAATATTCAGAGGATTTATTTATGTCATCGACTAAACAAGCCATCAGTTATACGCAATCGTATAACGACATTAAACCCAGACTACAATTCACTTGGTTAAACACGGTCTTTAAACGCACCATTGCCATTGTGGCTTTTTTCTTGCTGTGGGAGATTCTGCCGCGGAGTGGTGTGGTCAATCCGGCTTTTTTACCGCCGTTATCTGTGGTATTGGAAACTACATGGCAGCTATATCAAAGCGGTCAATTAGGCATCCATTTCTTGGCCAGTATAAAGCGTTCCATTATTGGTTTCATTTTGGCCCTAGCGATCGCTATTCCTTTGGGTCTCATCATCGGTTGGTACAAGCTCGTGGCTGAAACCTTAAATCCATTGTTAGAACTGTTTCGAAATACCACAGCACTGGCGTTAATGCCGCTGTTCATCTTATTTTTAGGCATTGGTGAAACCTCAAAAATCAGTCTGTTGGTGTATGCATGCACATGGCCGATTTTATTGAACACCATTACAGGCGTACAAACGGTCGATCCTTTACTGATTAAATCGGCACGAACCATGGGCCTAAAACCCTATCAATTGTTCAGAAAAGTGATTCTACCTGCATCCGTACCCACGATTTTTGTCGGTATCCGTCTGGCAGGGGCGATTTCGATTTTGGCCTTAGTGGCAGTAGAAATGTTTGGTGCCAAAGCAGGTCTGGGATATCTGATTATTTATTCGCAATTTAGCTTTGAAATTCCACAAATGTTTGTAGGCATATTAGTCATTACCCTCGTGGGTTTATCCTTCAACTACTTCTTGATTGGACTAGAAAAATACTTTACAGCGTGGAAACGAAACCCCGTGGAATAATCTAGACAAAATGGAAAAATAAATAAAAACCTCGGGATATACCGAGGTTTTTTATTACTGATTTTTTATACTTAAAATAATGCAATGAATAAAGAATAATGTAGATGAATATTTATGTATCAGTTTTTGGGATTATTATTTTAATGTGGAGTAAATAAAAATATGACTTATTTATAATAAGCCATATTTAATTAGGCGAGTGCGAATCACGTTCCTTGTCACTCCAAGCAAACGAGCCGTATGCACTTGATTGTATTGACAGTGCTGATACGCACTTCGGATAAACTTTTCTTCAATCAGATCATTAATATTGTCATGCTTAAGTTGATTTGCGGCTTGAAAAATTTGTAAAAAGGTCTGCTCAAGTAACTGTCCAGCATCTTGAATATCTTTGATGTTGGCTACAGCAGAGGTGGCATTTTGTAAGTTAAAAGGTTCTGCACGCGAAAACGACGATGCACTTTGAATACTCGAAAAACTAATATCTTCTGGTTCAATCACACCTTTTTCACTGACTAAAATCGCATGTTGAATGGTATTTTCTAATTCGCGAATATTTCCCGGCCAGCTATGTAAATGGAGTTTCTTGAGCGCCAATGGGCTGAGGCGTAATGGTGTGTCATGTGGGTTGGTTTGATAGACCTGAATGAAGTGTTTAACCAAAGGCAAAATGTCACCACGACGCTCTGAGAGACGTGGAATGCGTAGCAACGCCACATGTAAGCGGTAGAATAAATCTTCCCTGAAACGCCCATCCTGTACGGCATGCTCTAAATCGACATTGGTTGCGGCTATGATTCGGACATTAATTGGAATGGATTTGAGTGAGCCGACTCGAACGATCTCTCTTTCTTGTAAAACACGGAGTAATTTGACTTGCATAGGCAAGGACAGATCACCAATTTCATCTAAAAATAAGGTGCCATTATGGGCTGCTTCAAACCAACCGACACGGCTATTAATTGCCCCTGTAAAGGCTCCTTTTTCATGTCCAAATAATTCGCTTTCGACTAATGATTCGGTAAAGGCACCACAGTTCACTGCGATAAATGGACCTCTGGCACGATGGCTCAATTGGTGGATTTGGCGTGCAACCAATTCTTTACCTGTGCCTGTATCACCAATGATGAGTGCATTGGCCTCACTTGGTGCAATTTGTTCAATTCGAGACAACAACGCTTGCGATAACGGGTCTGCAAAGACCGTCGCTGTTGCCCGTTTATGTTTCAGTGCAGAGGGCACTGCAGGGTGGGTCAAAATAGACATATCGTTTCTTATAGTTGTTGAAAATGCAGATCATGATGAAAGATTTAAAAATAAAAGATAAATAATAATTCGATATTTAAATATCAGTTTCACCGATAAATTCATGCGTGGATTATTTATCTGATTTTAAGATAAATAAAATCGGGATAACTAAAGGATAAATCAAGATATAGCAAGTGATTGAACTGTTTTATAGTAAAGCTCTCTAAATAACAAAAGGCATAATTAAAATGGCGATTACTTCAGTAAATGTGCGAAACCAATTCAAAGGCGTGATTAATGAAATCGTAGAGGGTCCTGTGGTTTCAGAAATTGATGTGGAAACCAAAGCGGGCTTTTTTACGTCCGTAATCACGACGCGTTCGGTGAAGGATTTAGATTTAAAAGTAGGTTCAGAGGTGGTGGTGTTAATTAAATCGACGGAAGTGTCACTGGCTAAACTCTAAGGTTTAGTCCAGCAAAGTTTGTCAGCACAAATAGAGAATAATGATATGAGCGTAGAACAAGCTGGTTCGGTTTCTATTCAGCAGCTAACGAAACATTATCCCACACAAAAGCAAGAAGACTTAACCGTACTTGAGGACATTAACCTGAATATTCAGCCGGGTGAGTTCATCAGTATAGTGGGGAGTAGTGGCTGCGGAAAATCCACACTATTACGGTTATTGGTTGGTCTAGAGCGTCAGTTTCAGGGCCAGATTTTGGTTGATGGTCAGCCTATACAGGGCACGAGTTTGGAACGCGGCATCGTGTTTCAAGATCATCGCCTGTTTCCATGGTTGACGGTACGGGAAAATGTACGGATTGCCTTGCATAAAAGTCAGTTTAGCCGTGCAGAAGAAGATGTATTGATTGATGAACATTTAGAGTTGGTCAAATTAACCCAATTTAAAGATGCTTATCCTTCGCAGTTGTCTGGTGGGATGAATCAACGTGTGGCGATTGCCCGGAGTTTGGTGAATCGACCACAGATTTTACTGCTCGATGAGCCCTTTGGCGCACTCGATGCGTTGACGCGGCAAAATTTACAGGATGAATTACAGCGAATCTGGCAAAGTGAAAAAATCACCATGATTATTGTCACTCATGATGTCGAAGAGGCGGTATTTTTGGGTGATCGGGTTGTGGTCATGCAGCCACATCCGGGACGAATTAAACGTATTGTAGATATTCATTTAGCCCATCCGCGTAAACGCGAAGATGTCCGTTTGACCAATATTAAAAATGACATTTTGACTGACTTTAGTGATCCAGTAAAAGATCAGTTGCTTGAACCTTTATCTCACCGATTTGCCGATTATAAATTTGCATGGTAAGTCTGAATTGACCATCACCTAAACTTTTAAAAGCCCTGAATTCAGGGCTTTTTTAGGCTTATCAAATATAGGTCAGTATGATCATCGCTTAAGTTGGATTAATATCAGTCCATAAAAATGCCCCTGTTGGGGCATTTGTTTTTCAGTTTTATTAAACGTTGGTTTATGAGGCTTGGGAGGTATGTCTTTTTTCTAAAACATATTGGTTTACAGGTCGTTTTAAACCTAAGTTTTCACGTAAGGTCTTGCCTTCATAAGCCGTGCGGAATAGACCACGACGTTGCAGTTCAGGGACAACCAAATCCACAAAATCATCTAAGCTCGCAGGTGTGGTTGGTGGCAAAATATTGAAACCATCCGCCGCTTCATTTTCAAACCACGCTTGTAGTTGATCGACTATTTGTTCGGGCGTTCCAATCAGTGTCCAATGCCCACGTGCGCTCGCAACCCATTGGTAAAGTTGTCGAATGGTAAAATTATTTTTACGCGCAATCTCTAAAATCAGTTGTTGACGGCTTGCGCCATTTTGCGCCTGTGTTAAATGTTCTGGTAGCGCTTGGTCGAGGTCAAATTGCGACAGGTCTTCAGTAAAACCACCCAATTGTTTGAGTAAGTTCAGTCCCAAAGTCGGATGAATATAAGCATTTAATTCATCGTATTTTGCCCGAGCTTTGGCTTCAGTTTGTGCAACAAAGATCGAGACACCCGGCATGATTTTTAAGTCATCGGCATGGCGACCGTATTTGATAAGACGCGACTTTACATCACGATAAAAGGCTTGAGCATCTTCTAATTTTTGCTGTGCGGTGAAAATAACTTCGGCATATTTGGCTGCCAGTTCACGACCATCTTCAGACTGTCCCGCTTGTACAATCACGGGATAGCCCTGTGGTGGACGAGCAATATTTAATGCACCATGTACCGCAAGATGTTTACCCTTAAAGCGAGGTGGATGCAGTTTATCGCCCGTAAAAAATTGCCCAGTCTGTTTATTGTATTCAAAGGCATCATCTTCCCAAGAGTCCCAAAGCTTTTGTGCCACTTCAATAAACTCATCTGCACGTTCATAGCGTTCTTTGGGGAGCAGTGCATCATTGATGCCATAGTTTTTTGAAACCACACTGCCAGAAGTGGTCACCACATTCCATGCCGCCCGACCTTCAGACAGATGATCTAAAGAGGCAAATTTACGTGCTAAATTATAAGGTGCCTCATAGGTGGTCGACGCTGTGGCAATAAAGCCTATATGTTCGGTTACCGCTGCAAGTGCAGAAAATAGGGATACCGGTTCGAGTCCGGCAGAGAAGGTGCCATTCAGCCCCAAATCAGGTGTTGTATCAGGATCGACGGTAACGGGAACATCCGCAAGGAAATAGGCGTCGAATAAACCACGCTCAGCGGTCTTTGCCAGTTCAATAAAGTATTTTAAATTGTGACTATCCTGTGGGCGAGCTTGCGGATGGCGCCAGCCTGCCACATGTTGTGAAGTCCCTGGTACGAAAGCCCCTAAGCGAATTTGACGTTTTGACATAAATGAACTCTGTAAATGTTATTGTTCACTAGGAGTATTACAATGTTTATGCCAATTAAAATATTATTATAAAACATGCATTTATTGTATTGTTGAATTTTAAATGTCTAAAAATCAACAGAGAAATCAATCGCTTGTTGTGGATGCATCATCCAAAATCTTGCAGAACTTATCTGTTTATATATAAACACATAATAAAATTAAGGGATTTTATGCAGATGGCCTAACTCAGATAGAAAAAATGCCTCGGATGAGGCATTTTAGAGATGGGTTAATAAAATCACTCATTGAAAAATAACTAAGAGGCCTGCACCTGTTGATTCTTCAGTACATATTGATTTTCAGGGCGTTTTAGACCGAGATTTTCACGTAAAGTCGTGCCTTCGTAGGCTGTTCGATATAGGTCACGACGTTGCAGTTCAGGAACGATGAGATCGACAAAGTCATTTAACCCCGCAGGTGTTGTTGGCGGTAGGACATTAAAACCATCGGCAGCGTCATTCTCAAACCATTCCTGCAGTTGGTCTACGACTTGTTCCGGCGTGCCGATCAAGGTCCAATGTCCACGGGCTGAAGCGATATATTGATAGAGCTGACGAATACTAAAATTGTGCTTCCGGGCAATATCAATCATCATCTGCTGACGACTGGAGAAATTAATGTCTGCATCTTCTATTTTCGGGAAAGGGGCATCTAGATCAAATTTGGCCAGATTAATGCCACCTGCCAAAGCAGACAATAAACTTAAACCCACTTCTGGGTGAATTAAACTATTTAAAAAGTCATATTTTTCTTGGGCTTCTTGCTCTGTGTTGGCAACAAAAATCGAAACCCCGGGCATAATTTTGAGATCATCTGCATGGCGGCCATATTTCACTAAGCGGTTTTTGACATCACGATAAAAGGCTTGCGCATCTGCTAAGTTCTGCTGTGCTGTAAAAATCACTTCGGCATATTTACCGGCTAGTTCACGACCATCTTCAGATTGCCCAGCTTGAACAATCACCGGATAGCCTTGCGGTGGGCGAGAGACGTTGAGAGCACCCAGTACCTGATAGTATTGGCCCTGATGATTGGGCTGATGTTGTTTTCGGGCATCAAAAAATTGCCCAGTTTCTTTGTTGTAATGGAAGGTATCATCCTCCCATGAGTCCCAAAGTTTTTGAGTCACCTCAATAAATTCATCGGCACGTTCGTAACGCTCTTTGGGTTCAGGGTGCTGCTGAATGTTAAAGTTTTTTGCGGCATCGGCAGAGGCTGTCGTTACTACATTCCACGCAGCACGACCTTTAGAAATATGATCTAAAGAAGCAAATTTACGCGCCAAAATATAAGGGTCTTCATAAGTCGTGGACGCCGTGGCAATAAAGCCAATATTTTGCGTCACAGCAGACAAGGCTGCAAACAATGTGACGGGTTCAAAGCCGACGCCTTTATCGCCCAAACCTTTTTCACCTTCGACAGCAGAACTCCAGCGGACAGACAGACCATCGGCAAGAAAGTAGGCATCGAATAGACCACGTTCTGCGGTTTTTGCCAGTTCAATTGCATAATCAATATTGAGATGATCTTGTGGGCGAGATTCAGGATGACGCCAACCCGCGACATGCTGTGAGGTAGTTGGAATAAAAGCCCCAAGCTTTATTTGACGTTTAGACATAAAAAATTTCTCATCCCAATTATTCTTAAAAGATAAAAGGGATAAGAACAAAATCTATGCCAAACCGTAATTGTTTGAAAATATGCAATTTTTAATTTTAATTGGTTCTAGGTGTAGATAAATCAACAGGATATAAAACCAAATGTTGAAAAATAAACAGCAGTTTAACGGCAAACTTTATGCATGGATCAGTACAAGATTTTCCATATGTAAACTTAAAGCGTGTATTGGCATTGAACGCTATTAGCAAACTTTATAGCAATACTTTGATGGCTTTTCGTCTCCATACCAGTTGGTAATACAGCCCTTGTAAAATACATAAGCTGACAAAAGCCAAAGCATAGGCATACCAAATGCCTTTTAAGCCCCACCATTCACTAAATAGGTAGGCACACGGCACTTCAATGCAAATAATCGCCATAATATTAATAATCATCGGCACGGTCACCGTTCCACTGGCCCGCATAATGGAAGCAAAAATCGCACTGGCACCAAAAAATAAAATCGACCAAAGCACAATGAACAGCAATTCTTGACCGAGAACCACAACTTCAGGATCTGTAATAAACAGCGCCATTAAATGTTTAGAGAATAAATAGCCCAATGCCACCAAGATACCAGTAATTATGAAATTCATCCCGATGGCCGTACGTTTCACGCGATTAATTAATTCAGATTGACCCGAACCGATGGCTTGCGCGGCAAAAATAGAAGCTGCAATCGCGATAGACAAGGCAGGGAATTGGATATAATTCAAAACCTGATTGACCGCGCCATATGCAGCAGTGGCATCAGCACCATGGCGGTTAACTAAACCGACAATCACGAGACCAGCCACAGAGGTCGTGACCATCTGAATACCCGTTGGAATTCCCAGTCTTAAGATAATTTTGCTGAGATCATGTTGATGGCGAATATGACGAATCAACTCGAAGTCGAGTTTGAGCGGGTGATCTTTCTTTTTTAAGTAGAAATATAAAAATACCAAGGCAATTAAAAAGCCGATATGACTGGCAATGGCAGGGGCAATAATACCTAAACTTGGAAATCCAAATTTTCCTGCAATCAGTACTGGTGTAATGATCAGCCCTGAACCAATGGTCATACCCGATGCAATCAGCGGTGTTGTACTGTCACCGACCCCACGCAAAATCGAGGTGTAAATAATATAAATAAAGAGTAGTGGACTACCCGCAAGCATCCATTGCACATAAGGCAAAGATAAATGCATCACGTCAGGGGCTGTGCCTAAGGCCAATAAAATGGGCTTGGCAAATATCACCCCTAAAAAGGCAATGATGCTGCCACCAATCAAGGTCATAAAAAGGGTGGAACCCACCACAGTACGAACTTTTTCAAGGTTTTGTGCGCCCCAAGCTTGACCTACCAACACGGTTGCGCCTGCCGAGAGTCCAATCACAAAAGCCATTAAACAGAACAAGATCGGGAAAAATACCGCAACCGCTGCAATGGCATGCACCCCAAGCATCTGACCGACAAAAACGGTATTAATGGTCCCAGATAAATTCTGCAAAATATTGGTGGCGATCAAAGGCACCAGAAAAACTAAAAACGTTTTCCATAAATTTTGCTGAGTAACGAGGGACTGTTGTTTTGACATGCTCAGGTCCTAGACGCTGCTTTTTATGATTTTAAGTTACTGATAACACTATCATGTTTGCATTCAAAAAAGCCTTAGTTTTTGAGTAACCAAGGCTTCATTATTCCTACATGTCTGTTTTAAAAAAACGTTTGGGCAGATACTGCTTTAAACTGCGGAGAGAATCTCTGCAGCTCGATCTAAGGTGGCATCTTGTTTGGCAAAACAGAAGCGTAATAATCGTAAATTTTCAGGCGGTTTTTGATAGAACACCGAGACTGGAATCGCTACGATTTTATGTTGCTCTGCCAACAACTGACACATCTCCACATCGCTTAAATCTGGGCGTATGGCACTGTAATCAAGGTTTTGGAAATAGGTACCTGCCGATGGAATCAACTCAAATCTAGAGTGGCTTAAGCCGGCATTGAAACGGTCACGTTTGGCTTGGTAAAAATCGGCCAATTCAGCAATATGCTCAGGATGTTCTGCCATAAAGTTAGCCAGTGCCATTTGTACGGGCGTAACACCGCAGAAATTGGCAAATTGATAGATTTGGCGAAACACTTGCATCAAGGCTGGCGCTGCAATGCAATAACCGGTTTTCCAACCTGTGACGTGAAAAGTTTTACCAAATGAACCCACGACAAAACTACGTTCACGCAGCTCAGGAAATGACAAAGCAGATAGATGCTGACGACCATCAAAAATTAAATGCTCATAGACCTCATCCGACAGCACAATAATATTTTTATCTCGAATCAGTTCGATCAAGTTGAGCCAGTCCTCACGCCGCCAAACAGCACCTGTTGGATTATGCGGTGTATTGACAATAATCATCCGGGTTTTATCGTTAATCGCAGCGGCAACACGATTCCAATCCACAGTAAAATGTGGCGTCTCTAAGGCAATGTGAATGGGATGAGCCCCAACCAATTTTACACTGGGCGCATAACTGTCATAGCTCGGATCAAAAATAATCACTTCATCATCCGCATGAACCACGGCTTGAATGGCACTAAAAATACCAATGGTTGCACCCGGGGTAATGGTCACTTCGGTGTGAGGGTCAATATTTAATTGGTCTCGATGGGCAAACAGTTGGACCAATTGCTCACGCAAATGTATCAGTCCATCGCCGGGTGCATATTGGTTAAAACCTTGTTGCGTCGCATCACTTAGCGCATTTAACAGTGCAGGAGGTGCAGGGAAATCAGGAAAACCTTGAGATAAATTCAGTGCATTTAGACGCTGCGCCATTGCGCTCATGACGCTAAAAATAGTCACACCTTGTGCAGGCAGTTTGGATTCAATTGTGATCATGGAGCTTAAAATTTTTAATAGGTTGCATTTTGAGTGTAGCAGCATCTCAGCGGCTGCGAAAAGTTAGATCAGCAAAATTGATCCAGTATTGACGTTCCTATTCACTTGAATCCTAAAGTGATATAAAAGCCAAAAAGAAGAATTCAACAAATTATTTGCAAAATAGGGTAGACGAAAAAATAAACATTTCCTAAAATGCCGTCATTAAAAAAAATTAAATACATAATAACAATGCTTAAAAATATTCACGCCATGGTGGAAAACTTTGGCTTTAGCGTACAGAAACGTGCGCTACACATTCATTTCTCAAATGAACATCTAAATTCTGAAGTTTTTATTCAACGGATTGAAGGTCAACACCGTATTAATCAAGGCTTTCGTGCGGAAATTATTTGTCTCTCGACCAATGCTCATTTGGCTTTAAAGCAGTTTATAGGCGGCCGAGTGGCTGTCGATCAAGTGACAGATTTGGGACAACTCAGTCGCCTGACTGGTGTGATTACAGGTGCAAGCCAAGGTCAAAGTGATGGTGCATTGACCGTTTATAAGCTGGTGATTGAGGATGCCACAGCACTCTGGCATAAGCGTCGTAACAGCCGTGTCTTTATGAATAAATCGGTACGGGAGATGACCGAGATTATTTTTAGTGAATGGCAGAAAAAAAGTGCGCTGTTTGCTGCCAGTTTAAGCTTGAACTTAGAGGGGCTGGCACGTACCTATGATGTGCGTCCATTCACCATGCAGGCGAATGAAAGTGATTATGCATTTTTGACCCGCCTTTGGCGCAGTGAAGGGATCAATTGGTTAATTGATGAAGCGGAGTTATTTGTCGCATTTTCGGCTGCACCGATGCAAGCACAGCAGCTGCGTTTAATTGATACGAATCAGGCTTATAGTGCTTTGGAACGGAAAAAGATTCGCTTTCATCGTAGTCATGCCACGGAACGTTTGGACACAATCACCAGTTTTGTGGCAGAACGCTTTTTACAATCGACCACAATTCAAACGCAGCGTTGGCAAGCTCAACATTTGGCACAAGACCAAAGTAATCCGCTCTTAAGCGCCCATGCACAGAGTGAGCAACAGCACAATGAAACCTTAAGTTTAGAGCAGGCTTGGACCGTAAGTTCGGCTTGGACAGCTGATCTTAAAGGTGCAGATCAGGCGACCACTTCAAATACACAGCAATTGGATCAGTTGAATCGGCAACTCAATCAATATCAGGAATTACAAGCCAAATATTTTACCGCCAGCAGTAGCGTAAGGGATGCACAAGTTGGGTATTGGTTTGAATTAGAAAATCATCCTGAAATCGATCAACATCAAACGACAGATCGTGAATTTCTCATATTGGGCAAAGCATTTTATAACCAGAATAATTTACCCAAAGATATTTTGGTTCAATTAGAAAAGTTACTTGCGGCGAGCCGTTGGCTATCTTTAGGGGATGAACGGCAGGCCAATGACCTATATGTGGTCCGTCGGCAAATTTCCGTGGTGCCTGAATATGATCCTTTATTACACCGGCCACCTGCGTTTCCACAGCGGGCTAAAGTGGTCGGTCCAGAAGGTGAAAGTATTTATGTCGATGCTTGGGGGCGTATCAAAGTTCGGTTTACGTTCACCCGCAGTGATGACCACAGTCATGATGGTGGAGCAGGGAGTAATGATAATGACAGTGACTCGGCTTGGGTCGATGTACTGACCCCATGGGCGGGAGAAGGTTATGGCGCACGTTTTCATCCTCGTATTGGCGAGATTGTGGTCATCGACTTTTTTGAGGGCGATGTGGATCGACCCTTTGTAGTAGGACGAATACATGAAGCTGAACGATCTCAGACCATGTTTGACCTCAAAGGTCAGCTTCCTGAAACCAAAAAACTCAGTGGTATCCGCTCGCAAGAAGTTGCGGGAGCAGGCTTTAACCAACTGCGCTTTGATGACACGACGGGGCAGATCAGTACCCAATTACAAAGTAGTCATGCAGCGACACAGCTGAATTTAGGTAATCTCAGCCATCCTAAAGAACAAGACAGTAGCCATGGCCGTGGTGAGGGTTTTGAGCTGCGAACGGATGCTTGGGGAGCAATGCGTGCAGGTAAAGGTTTACTCATTAGTACCTATGCGCAGGATAAAGCAGTTGCCGATCATCTTGCTGCTGCTGAAGCTCAGTCTCTTTTAAATCAAGGGCATCAGAGCATGAATATGCTGAGCGGTTTAGCCGTAAAGCAACAGACCGATGCATTAAATGTGATTAATCGTTTGCCGAAGTTAATAAACTCTTTAGAAATCAAAAGTACTACTGAAGGTGTCAAAGCGACTTTAAATTTGTTCAAGGAGGAGCTAAGTCGAGACCCATTGGCAGCGTTAAAAAACTGCAAAAGTTTTGTCAAAGAAATGGGCTCAATCGCACATGATGTCAAAAGTACAGTAAAAGAATTTAAAGCATTTTTTAATGATGCCGAAGATGCCTTTGATAACTTAAAGTCTGTCATAGATCATATTGAAGAAAATGGTAAGGATGTGATTCAAGGGCGGGTTGCAAGTCTGAAAAGTAACCTAAAAGAAGATCCATTAAAAGTATTAAAAGATGTGGGTAAATTGATCGAAGACATCAAATTTAACCCTGATGATTTGTTGAATAATGGTGGTTTTGGTTTGCCACCAGCGATGACACCCATAAAAGCATTAGAAAAAGTACAAGGCTTTATGGAAGGCTATGCGCAAGGTTTAGAAAAATCCAATACAGCGGCAAAACAAGAACAAGGCAAATTATTCCGCCAAGCGTTGATGTTGCTTGCATCACCTAATGGTATTGCACTCACTACACCGGAAGATATTGTTTTACAAGCCTCGCAGGATATTGCAGAAAGTGCGCAAGGTTCGATTAATTTCAGTGCTCAAAAGAATATTGTCAGTCATGCACAAGACAAAATCAGTTTGTTTGCGGCTCAAAAGGGCCTGAGTGCTTATGCCGCAAAAGGGAAAGTTGAATTACAAGCCCAAGATGATGCTATTGAAGCAATTGCACGAAAGGTGATTAAGCTCATTTCAACGGAAGATAAAATTGAAATTACAAGTCCTAAAGAAATCGTGCTGACCGCAGGGGGCTCGCAACTGAAAATTAATGGCAGCGGAATATTTACCACGACAGGCGGCAAGTTTGAGAGTAAGGCGGGGCAGCATAGTTTTGTGGGAGGAGCGACTGTAAATGCACAATTGCCTAAGCTGCCTGAAAGTGGGGTTTTTAGTCGGAGATTTGAATTTAAAGATCTAATTTCTAAAGAATTATTGGAAGATGGATTTAAATATAAAGTTATAAATAAAAATAAAAATACGGAATTTATAGGCCTGCTTGACAAAGATGCACGTACTCAAAGAATCTTTAGTGATAATCCTGACAATGTAGAAATAAGACTGTTAGGCAAATCTGAGATTGATTCGGATAAATTATTTCTTATGGAGGAAGATGTTTCTCAGGATAATTTAGGTGAAGCATGCTGTGGCAGTCATGAAGATGATCATAATCACGATGCTGAGGAAATTGATGACGATAATAATTTAGAAGATGATTTTAAGAGTTTTGGAATTTAAGGGTGAGTTTATGAAAAAATTAAAAGAAATAATAGCTATAGTTGTATTTTTAAATAGCTCAACGTTATATGCAGAAAGTTCGAAAGACTGTATGAGTTATTGGAATCAGCCAATTAAAAAGATACAGGTGCTTGAGGAAGTTGAATGTGAACATATTTGGAATTTTGGTAGAGATAAAAGTAGCTTAAATCGCTTGCAAGTAATTAATGATTTGAATTTAAAAACAAATAAATCACAATGGTTATCAACAGGACAGTGTCAAAAAATATCATATAATAAAAAAATATATAATATTTATAATGCCGAATACAAAGAATATGGGCACAATGTTTGGTTAATTTATGATGAAAAAAATGCTTTTGCATATTTTAGAAAAATAAATAGTAAAGATCAGTCAGTAGTTTTAAGTTGCAATCAGGTTGGTAAGGATCAAGAATTAAAATTTATACTTAACAGCTATTTAAAAAATAATACATCTGTAAGTATGGAAAAATATAAAGCTAATGATTGGTACAAAGAGTAATAATAATGAAAAAAACAATCACTTTTAAGGATGGTACTACTAGAAATTTTGAAACTAATTTATCGGGTTTTATTGAAGCGGTTAGCTTTAAAGAATCCTCATCAGATTTATCTTTGTCATTAAATCATCCAATAAATCTATGGTGTGCAAAAAAAATTAATGATGCTGGATATTTGGGTTTATTTCAATGGGGGGAGTCTGCACTTTATGAGTTAGGATATTATTTAGGTGATAAAGGGATCTCTTATGAAGATATTAAAAAGGCAAAGAAAGGATCTGCTTTGCATGAAAATTGGAAGAATCAATTTGACTCTAATAATTGGTCAGGACATTGGTCAGGTAAAAAAAATATAAATTCGAAATTTGAATTTTTGAATAATCCTCAAATTCAATATGAAGTAATAAAAGAATGGATTAATTATTTATGTAAGCAGATTAGAAATAATAATTTAAATGAGCATTTTGGTCGGGTGATTCAAGGTGTAGAGATTAATGAGTCTGGCGTTATCGCTGGCATGCATTTGGTTGGTATAGGAGGTTTGGGGGCTTTTCTAGGTGTTTCAAAATTTTCTAGTCATAAACAAACAGATGGTAATGGAACACATATTAAAAAATATATTCAAGACTTTGGTGGATTTGATTTAGAGCAGTGTTGTAATCGAAAAATATATATAAATCTAAAAGATAAAAATGAAAAGGCATTAATAAATAAAGAAGTTACAGTTGTTTCAATATATTCAGGAAAATCCTTTTCTGCAGAGACGAAGGTTCGGGTTAAAAGTGATGAAAATGGCAGTCTCCCTGTCATTGTTAGACACCCATCAACTGAGATTAAAATTGTAGCTGATGGTAAAGAATCTAATCCTATTATTCAAAAAGCTGATCAAAAACAAATTGCAACCTTAAAAGATTTTGATGTTTCAATATTTCAAGCGAATTTAGAAGAAAATAATACGCCTCAATCAAAGCCTCAGTCTAATAAAACACCTCAAGAAGTAAGAAATGAACAGAATACATCTGAAGAAAAAAAAGAAGTAGTTACTGGTAATATAAAAGATGTGAGTTTTAATATTCAAATTATAGAAGAGGATACAAAGAAAGCTATTTCTAATATGGGTTTTTACTTAACTTATAAAGGGAATATAAAAAAGCATACAGCAGATTCATCAGGGACTAAAAAAGGTGTAGTGGCTGAAGTAGGCGAAGATATCGAGGTTTCAGTATCTGGAGCTGGACAACGTCAAAAGATACATCATTTTAAAGTTGAACAGTCTTTATCTAATCAGACTGTTAAAATTAAATTACCTGTATGTTTTTTTAAAATTAATGTTAAAGAAAATAATGAAAATGTAACAAATACTCTAGTAAGTATTTTTTATAGAAATAAGCAAATTGCGAAAAGAACAGATAGTAATGGAGATATTAGTGTTAAAATGCTATTGGGTTTTGTTTTTGGCTTTGGAATAAAAAATAAAGAGCTGGAGAAGGTCCGTGTTCTGAAAGGAATACCAATTAGGCATTTTAAAGTTAATGAGGGATTTGTAAAAGCTTCAAAGCTATATGAAATTGCCGATCAAAAGCGTAAGGAAGCAGATGAACTCAAGAAAAAATCTGACCAAATGCAGCGAAAAAAGCAACTAGAAGCTCAGGAAAAAGAAGCAAAAGAACAGGCAGAAAGAGCAAAATCAGAGGCTGAAAAAAATCAGCCTATTCAAGATAATACATACACGGAAAATGGCGGTGAGCCACTAACAACTGTTAGTAATCAATCTCCACCTACAAGTGATACAACACGTTATCATATTTACCATGATGGTAAGATTAAGCGTGAAAATAAGGCTGCTACTGGTTATGCAGAATTTATTTACTATGATTCGGCGGGAAGATTTTATAATTTAGGTAAGTCTCAATTTGTAGTGGCTGATAAATGGCAATCAAAAGGTGTTAAGGCAGGTGGTAATACATATTTGATTGATCAACGTAAACATAAATATTACAAAAGTGGATCTTTAGGTTATAAGTGGAATATTATTAGTGGTGATGGTCGGTATTATTTATCAGGATTATCAATGTCTGCAGTTCTTGGTGCTATGTGTAATTTGGGTTATGCCGAATATATTGGATCTGGATTTAGTTGTAGGGATGGTTCCCCAGGTGAAAGTGTAAGTCATTTGAATGGTATAAATGGTGATTTTAGATATATAGCTATTAATAATAGACATATGACAGAAGTAACATATACTTCTCATGATCATTTTGATTGGAATAAAAATGTCGCTTTTGTTGAAGAGTTATTTAAATTTGGCTATAAATTGTTTGGCTCACATCCAGTGAAAATTAAAAAAAATGCATTATTGCCTCATTCGCAGTCATGGAAAGATCATAATCATCATATTCATCTACATAACTTTTCTCCAAAAGTGGAAGATTTATAATGAAAAAGAAATCAGTTTTTACTATTAGTTTTTTAATATACTTTTTATTAATAGCATGCACAGAACAATCAAAGAGTGAAGTTGAAGTTATACGAAATGATAATGTAAATGCTATATTTACAGAAAATGGTTTTGGTGGAGTTGAAGTAAATCAAAGAATTAACGATGAATTTATTGAAATTGAAAATAGTAGAGTAGATAATTGTTTTTTTGCTAAAAATAGAAAAATAAAATCCGATGTGGATTTTCAAGTTTTTAATAATAAAATTTCTGTAATTTCTTCAAATCAACTCGGAGTTTCTACGAATCTAGGAATTAAAGTAGGGGATGAAGAAAGTAAAATTTATGAAAAATATAAGAATTCAGTGATTGATAAAAAAATAAATCCATATGGTGAATCTCAAAATGATTATTCAATTATTATTTGGAATCATGATAAAACAAAGGGTACACGGTATGATATCGAAAGCAAAAAAATTATAGGTATAAAAGTAGGTGATACTAACCTAACTTTAATGGAAGGTTGTGCTTAAGCATTTTTAAAAAATAAAGCCGACTCTCGTCGGCTTTATTTATTTAACCTTCCAAAACTTCTTCCAGCAACTCTTCACTCGGTGCAAAGTAATACGCTCCGTCCATTGGCGTAACAAAGTGAAGTAAGCGGTCGTGAATGCCGTCACCACTGGTGCCAAACATACGTACTAGCATGCTGTCGATAATGCTGAGGTCATGGGTATAAGCAATAAAAAACAAACCTTGGTCACCGCGGCCATCGCCATAAGGCAATGAATGACGCAAAATTGCGAGTTCTTCACCTTCATCATCTTCAACAACGGTACGTGATACATGTGAGTTTTCAGGTTGTTCGTCTTCGTTCAACTCAATCGATTCAAGTTTGGTGCGCCCAATGACATGTTCCTGAGCATCTACCTTTAACTTTTTCCATTTATCCAAATTATGCGCATAACGCTGTGCAAAGACAAAAGAACCATCAGCAAAAATGCCTGCTTCTTCAGAAAGTAAAGCTGTTTCAGCGCGGTCATCTGGAAATTGAGGGTTTTCAGTACCATCAATAAAGCCAGTTAAGTCACGGCCATCGAAATTGCGGAAGCAAACACGCTCATCTAAAACCTCCACTTTATCTTGAATGCCATCAAAGAAAGCTTGGCTTAAAGCAAAGCAAATATCTGTACGCTGTGCTGCAATGTGAATCAGTACATCTGCTGGGGCTACAGGCATGTTAAATGAACCTTGAATTGGATCAAGTTGTTTAAAGCCTGCTGGAGATTGAATATAAAGTTGTGCCCAAAGTTCAGGTCCAAAAGCTACAGCTGTTTTAATCTGTGCATTAGGATGTTGGGTAATTAGACGATCACGAGTGCTAAATAAGTCTTCAAGTTGTTCTTTTAATTCGCTAATCGTTAAATCTTTTAAACGTAAAACAATAAAACGAGCATGATCTGAGGGTAATGGCAAAATTACAGATTGAGCAGACATTCATGGCTCCTAAAAATTATAATTTCTGAGTGGCTGTGTATATTGTGCCTTAAGCAGCGCTGAGAGTGTAGCCTTCATTTGGCCTTTTAGCGTGCATTATTCTCATGAAAATAGAGTAAATGTCATATAATACAGACCCATTTCAAACTTGAGCTAATGATGTCCTATCAAATCTGGATTGCATACATGTTGGCATGTTGGGTAATTAGTGTTTCCCCAGGTGCAGGTGCAATTGCGTCTATGTCGAGTGGTTTGAATTATGGGTTTAAGCATGGGTATTGGAATGCAATCGGCCTGCAATTGGCACTTTTGGTTCAGATAGTCATTGTTGCAGCTGGGGCAGGGTTCTTATTTGCGACGACACCATGGGCTTTTCTGATCGTGAAATGGTTTGGTGTGGGCTATTTATTGTATTTGGCTTATTTACAGTGGACAGCGCCAACAGAGTCAATTGAAATCCAACAAGATTTACCAAATAAATCACCTTCAAAATTAATTTTACATGGCTTTTTGGTCAATATGAGCAACCCTAAAGCGATTGTATTTTTGTTGGCGGTTTTGCCGCAGTTTTTAGATTTATCCAAACCCCAATGGATTCAATATGTCATTATGGCTGCAACGATGATTAGCATCGATCTGATTGTCATGGCGGGGTATACCGGTCTTGCTGCAAAAGTACTGCGATTATTAAAATCACCCAAACAACAAAAATATTTGAATCGAACCTTTGCGGTATTATTTGCTTGTGCTGCGAGTTTATTGAGTTTGGTGCATCAATAAATCCAGTGAGATGATTCTGAGTATCGTATTTGACGTGCAAAAAAAGCCATGCAACTGCATGGCTTTTTTTTTTGATATGTCGCGAATTGAACAATGAACGTTGCTACTTAAGCCACTTTCTTAAATTTTTGCATAATAAAAATTAGGGCAAAGAGCAGCGCCATAGTTAATACAATGGTCAGTCCTGTAGAGGTGTTTAAACCAGCACTTGACCATAAACCTACAGTTACACCGACTTGGGCAATGATGAAAGACCACAGTACCATTTGCTTCGGAGAATTTGCCAATAAACGAGCGGTTAATGCAGGAATCACTAACAGTGCACCCATCAGCAATGAGCCGACAGCACGTAAAGCCAATACGGTAAATAAGGCCAGTAACAACATAAAAATCAGACGTTGCCATTTGGCGCTGACACCTTCACTGACCGCAATATCGGGGTCAATGGCAATCTGAATCTGCGATTGCCAACTTTTATACAGCACGGTCAGTGCCACAATGATCACCATTGCAAAGACAGGCAAATCTGACCAAGAAATAGTGAGTAAATCACCAAATAAATAGCTGAGTAATTCAGGTCTTAAGCTTGGCAAATGTTGTATGAACAGTAAGCCTGAGCACAGGAGTGTTGCAGAACAAAGCGCGAGCAAGGCGTCATTGGGCAAGCGAGGGTCGTGTAACACCCATAAGATTGCAACCAATAAGAGCGCAATCAATGTAACGCCTGTCCAAAGCGGTAGACTCATCGCACCGGCAATGGCGACACCGAGTAAAGTGCCATGTGCCATGGTGTCCGCAAAAAATGACATGCGACGCCATAACATTAAACAGCCAAGCGGCGCAGTCAGGAACACCAGCAAAGTGCCCATGATCCATGCTGGCAAAAGGAGTTGTAGCCATTCCATCATGGATTATGCTTCCGGTTCAGGGTGAATATGGGGACGAGAGTCATGCTGGCAAGGCGTTGCACTATCGCCATGTGCACAGTGATCATGGTGGTGTTGATAGAACACACGGTTTGTCCCAAAGATCGCTTGATATTCAGGATGTTGCTGGACATTTTCAGGCAAGCCACTACAACAAATATGCTTATTGAGGCAAACCACACGATGTGTTCCTTGCATTACCCACTGTAAATCATGAGAAACCATCAAAACTGCACAGCCATATTTTTCTGGCAAGCTACGCACGTAGTCATACAGTTCTGCTTCAGACTGGATATCCAGACCTTGCATAGGTTCATCCAGAACCAATACATTCGGTTGACGCAATAAAGCCCGTGCAATCAATACACGTTGACGTTCGCCGCCCGACAATTGCTGAACTTTAGATTGTTGCAACTTGGCAATGCCTGTATCACGAATTATTTCTTGCTTGATATTGGCATCACATTTTTCTAGGGCCAATAAATCACACACACGTAGCGGTAAGCTGTGTGATGGATTAAATTTTTGTGGCACATATGAGAATTTTAATTTTTGTGTGCTGATCACTTTGCCGGAGACAGGTTTTACAATACCCAACAACACTTTGATGAGTGTGGATTTGCCTGCACCATTGGGACCAATCAAGGTGACAATTTCTTTTTCGTGTAAGGCGAAATCTACATTCTTTAAAATGTCACGTTCATCGATTCGGACATGAACATGCTCTAAAGCCACAATGGGCTTCATATTTAGTGTTTGCTGCGGCACTGCTGACAGATCCCTGAAATTTCAATAATACTGTGATGTGCAGTAAAGCCATCGGATGCAGACAATTCATCGAGTTGCGCCATCAAGCCTTGAGCAGATGCTTCTTTGACTATTTTACAATCGGTGCAAATCAGGAATGCGGCTTGATGTCCTTCGCGCGGATGACAACACGGGATGTAAGCATTAATCGACGTTAGACGGTGAATCAAACCTTTTTCAAGCAGAAAATCCAGCGTACGGTATACCGTCGGTGGCGCTGCAGGTCGGTCAGACTCACTTTTGATTTTAGCCAAAAGGTCATAAGCGCCCATTGGCCCCGTTGCATTTAAGATCAGTTCCAATACTTCTTTACGCAAGGGCGTAAGTCGAGCACCCGTCGCACTACAGAGACTCTCAGCTTCAGCAAGGCGCTGTTCGACATTATGATGATCGTGTACACCATGCAAAGCATTATGATGTTCGTGTGAACATGCGCTCATAGCCAACCTCGAGTACGAAACTGTATAAAGAAAAAGACTTTAAATCTTAACATGAAGCGTAAGGACTTACGAACAGACGTAGGTTTTTTTACGATTTTGTTATATTATAACACTATTCATTTTATGGTGCTCTCTCCCCATGTCCCGTGTATTTCTTTTTTGTAGTTTGGCTTTATTCAGTGTGATGAGCTGGGCGCAAGGTCTCGTTGTTTCTACACAACCGATTTATTTAATCGCGAAGGATGTACTTAAGGGCGTAGAGCAGCCCAAACTACTGCTTGACCATCAATCTGGACATGATGTGAGCTTGACGCCTGCACACCGTAAAACCGTGCAAGATGCCAACTTGGTTTTATGGTTAGGCCATGCACACGAAGCACCTTTAGCAAAAATGTTGGATGAAAGTGGCAAAAGTATCGCTATTTTAGACTCAGGCATTATCAGTGCGTTGCCTTTGCGGGATGTTCGTGGCAATGCATTAAAAGGCACAATCGATACACATGTCTGGCTTGAACCAAACAATGCGGTTCGAATCGGCTTTTTTATTGCTGCTTTACGTTCACAACAGTTTCCAGAACATCGTGAAAAATATTGGGCCAATGCGCGTGCATTTGCGCAGAAACTCTTGATCACAGCCCAAAAAACAGATGTGTCGAGCCGTGCTCAGCCTTACTGGTCTTACCACGATGCCTATCAATATCTTGAGCGCTCACTGAATTTGAAATTTACCGGTGCGTTGACCGATGATCCACATGTCGCGCCGACATTGGCACAAATCAAATACCTGAAAGACCATCGCGCGCAGCCAAAAGTATGCTTACTTGCAGAAGCACATGCCAGCCAAAATCAGTATCAAAAGCTCGGTGGTATCGTCTTTCAGCCGGTTGACGAAACGATGAGTGGGGCAGGGGATTTTGTAACAGCATGGAAGATGTTGGCTGATGAAACCCTGAAATGCACACTAAATGCACGAAAGTAAAGTAAAAAATAAACAACTATTGATTAGTTTGAAAGCAGTTTGCCAATTTAAAAAAACACGACTAAGGTCGGGAAAAGATTGCAAGTTAAGGGGTGTAACTCTATAATGCCTGCGATTAAAAATAATCATCAGCTAAACTTGTCAAGCAGAATTGCTGTGAGTGAACAAAAATGAGTCGAACTAGTCGCATGATTGATCGACGATTAGCGAAAGCTTTAGTCATCTTACAAGCAGTAATGATTCCTGTTTCAGCCCTGATTGGTTGGGTCCTTAAAGACACAATCACAGCATATAGTGCAGCTTTGGGTGCGTTGGTATGTTGGCTAGCAAGTAGCTACTTTTCATGGCAGTCGTTTCGTGCGGCTGGTGCCCGTGCCTCTAAACAGGTGCTGTCAAACATGTATCGTGGCTTAATGGGCAAGTTTGCAATCGTGATTGTTGGATTCATTTTGATTTTGATCAATGTCAAGCCGTTGTCAGCGGTGGCATTGTTTTGTGGTTTTATGCTCGTACAAAGTATGTCGTGGGTCGCTCCTTTTTGGGCAACACGCTTAAAAAAACGAGTATAAACACAACAAAAAATTGAAAAGTTTTTTGGAGAGTAACGAGATATCAGGCAGCACGCGATATTCGTTTTCTCTATTAGTTTTGACATTGACCAGGTGTGATTTATGGCTGCTGAAGAACATGCCCTTACTTCGACCGAGTACATTCAGCATCACTTGACTAACTTGACCTATGGCAAAATGCCAGATGGTACTTGGAAGTTAGCTGAGACTGCTAAAGAAGCTCAAGAGATGGGGTTCACTGCTATTCACTTGGATTCAATGGGTTGGTCTATTGGCCTTGGTATTGTTTTCTGTTTGTTGTTCTGGGTTGTAGCGAAAGCTGCAAACTCTGGTGTTCCGACCAAGTTCCAGTCTGCAATCGAAATGATTATCGAGTTCGTTGACTCAAGTGTCCGTGACACTTTCCATGGCAAATCGCGCTTAATCGCGCCGTTAGCATTGACCATCTTCGTGTGGATTTTCCTCATGAACTTGATGGACTTGATCCCTGTTGACTGGATTCCTTATACAGCTCAATTGATCGGTGCTAACGTGTTTGGTATGGATCCTCACCACGTTTACTTCAAAATCGTTCCATCTACTGATCCTAACATTACCTTGGGTATGGCATTATCAGTATTTGCGTTAACTATTTTCTATAGTATCCGTGAGAAAGGTCTTGTCGGATTCGGTGCAGAATTTGCACTTAACCCATTTAACCCAAGTAACCCAGTTTTAAAAGCATTACTTATTCCAGTAAACATTATTCTTGAATTAGTAACTTTTATTGCACGTCCAATCTCATTGGCTCTTCGACTGTTCGGTAACATGTATGCGGGTGAGTTGATCTTCATCTTGATCGCATTACTACCGTTCTGGATCCAGTGGGCGTTGTCTGTGCCTTGGGCGATCTTCCATATTCTTGTTATTACGTTACAAGCATTCATTTTCATGATGTTGACTATCGTATATATGAGTATGGCTAGCGAAAAGCATTAATGGTATTGCTCAACTGTCAAAGGGTGGTTGGGCACACAATTTTTTAACTTAATTTGGTATAAACCTAACCTCTGAGGAATTATCATGGAACTCACTTTAGGTCTAGTTGCAATTGCATCTGCTATCTTGATCGCTTTTGGTGCTTTAGGTACTGCGATTGGTTTTGGTCTTCTAGGCGGCCGTTTCTTAGAAGCTGTTGCTCGTCAACCAGAATTGGCTCCACAACTTCAAACTCGTATGTTCTTAATCGCAGGTCTTCTTGATGCTGTGCCTATGATCGGTGTTGGTATTGGCTTGTTCTTCATCTTCGCTAATCCATTTGTAGGTTAATCAGCTTAATTCCTAAATTAAACTATTGAGGAATAGCAATGAATATCAACCTCACATTGATTGGCCAAGCGATTGCATTTGCGATTTTTGTCGCATTCTGCATGAAGTTTGTATGGCCACCACTAATCAATGCGATTAGTGAGCGTCAGCGTAAAATCGCTGATGGCTTAAACGCTGCTGAAAAAGCAAAAGCTGACCTTGCGGATGCGCAAGCACAAGTGAAAGCTGAATTAGACGCGGCTAAAGCACAAGCGGCTCAATTGATCGAACAAGCGAACCGTCGTGGTGCGCAATTGGTAGAAGAAGCGCGTACTCAAGCTGCGGCTGAAGGTGAGCGTATTCGTCAACAAGCGAAAGAAGCTGTTGATACTGAAATCAATGCTGCTCGCGAAGAATTACGTCAACAAGTTGCTGCTCTTGCAGTTACTGGCGCAGAAAAAATTCTGAACCAGCAAGTTGACGCAGAAGCTCACAATGCCATGCTGACTCAGCTGGCTGCTAAACTTTAAGAGAGGCGGATTATGGCTGAACTCTTGACGTTGGCACGCCCATACGCTAAAGCAGCATTTGCTTACGCTTCTGAGCAAAATGCAACTGACGCTTGGTCAAATGCATTGAATTTGCTCAGTGCTGCGGTGCAAGACGAAGCATTTTCAGCTTATCTAAATCGCCCTGAGCTTACTCCTGCTGAGCAGGTAAGTGTTTTCGCAAAAGTTTTAGGTGAAGACCAGACTGCAGCAGTGTCAAACTTTTTGACATTGCTTGCCGATAATGACCGTCTGGCACTTCTTCCTGAAATTTCAGAAGAATACGAACAGCTCAAATCACAGAATAACAATACTGTGGATGTAGTGATTGAATCTGCATTCCCATTGACTTCTGTACAAGAACAATTACTTGCGCATGCATTAGAGAAAAAATTCGAAGCTGCCGTAAATGTTTCTGTAGAAGTTAACCCAGCGTTGATCGCGGGTGTAGTTATTCGTGCAGGCGACCAAGTGATAGATGATTCTGCGCTTAACAAGCTTGAAAAAATGCGGACTCGTCTTCTTGCTTAACAGCTCGAAGACTGAACTTTAAAAAGATTGAGGTATAGCGCAATGCAACAACTGAATCCATCCGAGATCAGTGCGCTCATTAAACAGCGTATCGGCGATCTGGACACCAGCGCGACCGCTAAGAACGAAGGGACCATTGTTATGGTTTCCGACGGTATTGTGCGCATTCACGGCCTTGCTGATGCAATGTACGGTGAAATGATCGAATTCGACGGCGGCTTATTTGGTATGGCACTGAACCTAGAACAGGATTCAGTGGGTGCCGTTGTCTTAGGTAACTACTTAAGCCTTCAAGAAGGTCAAAAAGCTCGTTGCACAGGTCGTGTATTAGAAGTTCCGGTTGGTCCAGAACTTTTAGGCCGTGTAGTAGATGCTTTGGGTAACCCAATTGATGGTAAAGGCCCTATTGACGCAAAACTTACTGATGCTGTTGAAAAAGTAGCACCAGGCGTAATTTGGCGTCAATCAGTGGATCAACCTGTACAAACTGGTTATAAATCAGTAGATACAATGATCCCTGTTGGTCGTGGTCAACGTGAGTTGATCATCGGTGACCGTCAAACTGGTAAAACAGCTATGGCGATCGATGCGATCATCGCTCAGAAAAATTCTGGCATTAAATGTGTATACGTAGCAATTGGTCAAAAACAATCGACTATCGCTAACGTTGTGCGCAAGCTAGAAGAAACTGGCGCTATGGCGTACACAACTGTTGTAGCAGCTGCTGCAGCTGATCCTGCAGCGATGCAGTATCTTGCTCCGTATGCTGGTTGTACAATGGGTGAGTACTTCCGTGACCGCGGTGAAGACGCGCTTATCATTTATGATGACTTGTCTAAACAAGCTGTTGCTTACCGTCAAATTTCATTGCTTCTACGTCGTCCACCAGGTCGTGAAGCATATCCTGGTGACGTATTCTATCTACACTCACGTTTACTTGAACGTGCTTCACGTGTATCTGCTGACTACGTTGAGAAATTCACTAACGGTGAAGTTAAAGGCCAAACTGGTTCATTAACTGCATTACCGATTATTGAAACTCAAGCCGGTGACGTATCTGCATTCGTACCTACAAACGTAATTTCGATTACTGACGGTCAGATCTTCTTAGAAACATCATTATTCAACGCAGGTATTCGTCCTGCTGTGAACGCGGGTATCTCTGTATCACGTGTTGGTGGTTCTGCTCAAACTAAGATCATCAAAAAATTGTCAGGTGGTATCCGTACCGCTCTTGCGCAATACCGTGAATTAGCTGCGTTTGCTCAGTTCGCTTCTGACCTTGACGAAGCAACTCGTAAACAGCTTGAACATGGTCAACGTGTAACTGAGCTTATGAAGCAAAAACAATATGCTCCATACTCAATTGCTGACCAAGCTGTTTCAATTTATGCATCTAACGAAGGCTACATGGCTGACGTAGAAGTGAAGAAAATCGTTGCATTTGATGCTGCGTTGATCTCTTACTTCCGTTCAGAAAATGCTGCGTTAATGCAAAAAATTGACGAGACTGGTGCTTACGATAAAGAAATCGAAGCAGCAATCAAAGCAGGTATTGAAAGCTTTAAAGCGACTCAAACTTACTAAGATTCAACTGTGTTGAATCTGGTTTTGGTTTGGTTCACGGATCAACCTTCGGAAGCTCGAAAGGGCTTTCGAATACTAGGTTAAGCGTATGGCAAATTTAAAAGAAATTCGCGCCAAAGTAGCTAGTATCAAAAGCACGCAGAAAATTACTCGCGCGATGCAGATGGTAGCAGCTTCTAAGATGCGTCGTGCGCAAGAGCGCATGGCTCAAGGCCGTCCGTATGCCGAAAATATGCACCGTGTAATTGCTCATTTGGTACAAGCGAACCCTGAATACAAACACCGTTATATGGTTGAACGTCCTGTAAAGCGCGTTGGCTATATCATTGTTTCTTCAGATCGTGGCCTTGCTGGTGGTTTGAACATTAACTTGTTCAAAAAAGTGGTAAAACACGTACAACAGCAACAAGAGCAGTCAATTGAAGTTCAATTTGCTTTAATTGGTCAAAAAGCGGTTTCGTTTTTTAAAAACTACGGCGGTAAAGTTCTTGGTGCAACTACAAACGTAGGTGATGCTCCGAGTCTTGAACAGTTAACTGGTTCTGTACAGGTGATGTTAGACGCGTTTGATAAAGGCGAGTTAGATCGTATTTATCTAGTGTCAAACGGCTTTGTCAACGCCATGACTCAAAACCAAAAAATCGAACAGCTTGTTCCTTTAGCAGCTGCTGAGGAAAGCGAAGGTCTAAACCGTCAATACGGTTGGGACTATATCTATGAACCAGAAGCTGAAGAGCTTTTAAATGGTTTATTGGTTCGTTACATTGAGTCTATGGTTTATCAAGGTGTGATTGAAAACATCGCATGTGAACAGTCTGCTCGTATGGTTGCAATGAAAGCTGCAACTGATAACGCGGGTGAATTGATCAAGAGCCTACAACTTATTTATAACAAGCTGCGTCAAGCCGCGATTACTCAGGAAATCTCTGAGATCGTTGGTGGTGCCGCTGCCGTTTAACATTATTAGTTTGAATTGAGGAGACAGCAATGAGTAGCGGTCGTATCATTCAGATCATCGGCGCGGTTATCGACGTCGAGTTTGAACGTAACAGCGTTCCTAAGATCTATGACGCTCTCCATGTTGATGGTACTGAAACTACATTAGAAGTTCAGCAGCAACTTGGTGATGGCGTAGTTCGTACTATTGCAATGGGTTCTACTGAAGGCCTTAAGCGTGGTCTTACTGTAACTAACACTGGCGCGCCTATCTCTGTACCTGTAGGTACTGCATGTTTAGGTCGTATCATGGACGTTCTTGGTCGCCCTATCGACGAAGCTGGTCCTGTTGGTACTGAAGCTCGTTTACCAATTCACCGTCAAGCGCCTTCTTATGCAGAACAAGCGGCTTCTACTGACCTTTTAGAAACTGGTATTAAAGTCATTGACTTACTTTGCCCGTTCGCTAAAGGTGGTAAAGTTGGTCTGTTCGGTGGTGCCGGTGTTGGTAAAACTGTAAACATGATGGAGTTGATCAACAACATCGCGAAAGCTCACTCAGGTTTATCTGTGTTTGCTGGTGTTGGTGAACGTACTCGTGAAGGTAACGACTTCTATCACGAAATGAAAGACTCTAACGTTCTAGACAAAGTAGCAATGGTCTACGGTCAGATGAATGAGCCACCAGGTAACCGTTTACGCGTAGCGTTGACTGGTTTGACTATGGCTGAGTACTTCCGTGACGAAAAAGACGAAAACGGTAAAGGCCGTGACGTTCTATTGTTCGTCGACAACATCTATCGTTATACACTAGCGGGTACTGAAGTATCAGCACTTCTAGGTCGTATGCCATCTGCAGTAGGTTACCAACCGACTCTTGCAGAAGAGATGGGTGTTCTTCAAGAACGTATTACGTCTACTAAGTCTGGTTCTATTACGTCAATCCAAGCGGTATATGTACCTGCCGATGACTTAACAGATCCATCGCCTGCTACTACCTTCGCTCACTTGGACGCGACTGTTGTATTGAGCCGTGACATCGCATCTTCTGGTATTTACCCAGCGATCGATCCACTTGACTCTACTTCACGTCAGTTAGATCCACTTGTAGTGGGTGCTGAGCATTACGAAATCGCTCGTTCAGTTCAAAACGTTCTTCAACGTTACAAAGAATTGAAAGACATTATCGCAATTCTTGGTATGGACGAATTGGCAGAAGAAGACAAACTTACTGTATACCGTGCACGTAAGATCCAACGTTTCTTCTCTCAACCGTTCCACGTAGCTGAAGTGTTTACTGGTGCTCCTGGTAAACTTGTACCGCTTAAAGAAACAATTCGTGGCTTTAAAGGTCTTCTAGCTGGTGAATACGACCACATTCCAGAACAAGCGTTCTACATGGTTGGTGGTATTGACGAAGTTATTGCTAAAGCTGAGAAACTTTAATTAGTTACCTAATTTAGGAGATTCTCATGTCAACTATGCAATGTGACGTTGTAAGTGTTAAAGAGTCTTTGTACTCTGGCACTGTAACTATGCTAATTGCTAAAGGTGCTGGTGGTGAGTTGGGTATTATGCCTGGCCATGCGCCACTAGTAACTTTGCTCAAGCCGGGCGCAATCCGCGTTCTGCTTGAAAATGGTACAGAAGAATTAATCTATGTATCAGGTGGTGTACTAGAAGTTCAACCGCACGTTGTTACTGTACTTGCAGATACTGCAGTACGTGCTGACAACCTTGATGAAGCAGCAATTATTGAAGCTCGTAAACAAGCTGAACAATTGTTAGCAAATCAAAAGAGCGACTTGGACTCAGCTGCTGCTTTGGCTGCTCTTGCAGAAACTGCTGCTCAGTTGGAAACCATCCGCAAAATCAAAAACCGCGCTCAATAAGACGCTGTTCGAGATTGAAAGAGCCACCCGAAAGGGTGGTTTTTTTATGCCCAATTTTCTTGGAAATTGGCACCTTCCGAATTTGGTTTTATTGTCGGTTTTTTAATATTTATAGTTAGTGGTATAGGGAAGTCATTTCCAATAATCACAGCCTCGCCTGGTTGTAGGCTTGGTAGGAAGTCAGAAGCTGCTTTGTCAATTTCACCACAAGCACGTTCTACAATTTCACGATCTCGATCATTAGTAAGCCTATGAACAATTAAAGTTCCAAGTTGGCTAAGCACACCTTCAGTTATATCTCTTGGTCTTTGAGTAGCTAAACAAATATTAAGACCAAATTTACGTCCTTCTTTTGCTATAAGTTCAAAAGCATCAAGTTTTGCTATAGTTTCTTCATTGCCTATAGTTTTGCCAATAAAATTGTGTGCTTCATCTAAAAAGACAACAATTGGCTTGTTAAGGAATGCTAACTGACGAGCCTTATTTAATAAAAATCTACCTATGACATTAGAAATAACTTCTCGTGCTTTGAATTCGAAACCAATTGCACTCATATCAATACGGAATAATTTTTTAGAACGATCACTATAAAAATTTTCTAATTCATCTGCCAAAGAAGTTAAAGAACTTTCTTGGAAAACAAATTTAAAAGTATGAGAATTTATAATTCCATTAATACGAGTGAGTAAAGAAAGGCAGTGATTAAAATTAAAATCATCAGCTTGATAAAGAGTTCCTCTTAAAACTACGTATTCTTCTTTAATTTGTTGGCATAATTTATTGGGGTTGAACGGAGAGTTGGGCAGCTCGAGAAGGTAGCGGTCTTTAATGGTTCTAACAGCAGTTTTATAATTTTCTTCGGGTTGCCCAATTTTTATAAATACACCATTGTGAATCATTTCAGGACATAAAGATTCTTTTTGAAGTAAATTTACTAGTCTCAGGCTTCTAATCGCCTCCCTAAATTTGGGACCTTGCGATTTTCCAGCAGGTTCAAATAAAGCGATAAAATCTGTTTCTTCAAAACAATCTGGAGGTATGGAAATTGCCTTCGAGCCAAAAGCTGTATTAATAGGTGAGGCTAAATGCACATTTGTAACTGATGAGTCTGTGAAGTCCCTATATTCACCTGTTGGATCAAGAAGGACAATTTTGGAATTATGTTTTAAACACTCTTCTAAAACGCGAGCCGTTGTATAACTTTTTCCACCACCGGTTGCTCCAAGAATTCCTAAATGTCTGCCAAATAATTTTTCGGGGGTAATGGAAATACCACAGCTTTGATCAAGATCAATCGCACCAATTTCTAAAACAATATTAGCTTCATCTTTTTGCATTTTTTCAGGAATTGAGGCAATAAATTCATGTGGTGCTGAGTAAATTAGGTCATTAATACTTGGATAGTAATCTACACCTGCAGATACTCTTAAGTTATCCATTTGGATAGAGCCTAAAAGCTGAATCTTACCTACAATTTCTAGATTTGATTTTGATAAATCATCTTTTTTTATTTCAATAATTCGCCCTAATACCAAATTCACCTGACTTTCAATGATGATAAATTCACCAACTTCACCTTTTCCATAGCGATTCCCTCTGAAATAGGTCGGTTCATGTTGATTATTTATATATTCAAAATGCACACTATTTGCATTGATAGAATTAACTTTACCAAATAAAAGTTCAGGGTTAATGGTGCTCTTAGTCATGAGTGGCTCCAAATGCTGAACGTAAGCTTTCATAAAGGTTTTCTGCTGGTGATAAGGCAGTTAGGTCTGGAATTAACTCTGATAATTTTCCAAAGTCACAATTTATAAATATTATTTCATCATTTTTTCTGGTGTCTGCTACATGTTTAAACTTATCCCAATAAGGAGATGGATTTAATGATGTTTTCTCAAAATCAGCTTTTAGACTTGGGGTAGAAATAATTACTTTTAAATGTGGATTAGAATAAATTGCAGACAAAATTGGTTCTGATAGATGATCATCATTGAAACCAAAACCAGTAATTATAAGACAGGTATTAGGTTCTCTTAATCCTTGTGTAAATCTAGAAATGAGTTCTAAGTGTGGCTGGACATAAGATTGTTGATATTTACCTTTAGCAGGAAAAATCATGCAACTATTTTGAGCAGTTACATCATTTCCTTGTTGAATAGAAAATGTATTATCTCTTTTCCAATTTACAGAACCATGCAATTTATAAAGCTGAAATACGCCTTCAAGATATTGGATATTATTGGAGTTTATATTTTGGTTACGTTTAACGATATCTAAATCAAAAAACTTAGGATCATAAATTCTTGGGAACGAAAAAGAAAAGCCATCAATAATAGTAATACCTAATTTGCTAGCAGCATCTTCAAAACAGGTATCATAGTTTGTAGTGAATAGTTTGATGCGTGGATCTTTAGATTTTCTTTTGGATAATTTTCTAATAAATTCCTTATGGTTAGCCAATTGTACTTGATCATTTTTTATAAAATTACAGGCATTTAAGATAATATCTTTAGATTTGATAACGAACTCATTTGTTTTAATACACTTATGTTCAGGGGAGATTTGAAGATGGGCTTCACAATGAGAAAGGCATAATTCTATATTTTCATATTCTTTGTCGGATAAACGTAGATCGTATCCATTTTCTAGAAAAGTTTCACTAGCAAGTGCTTTCATTTCATTAGTAGTACATCGTTCCCATAAATTCCACATTGAAGGGCCTCCAACTATAGGACCTAAAGAAGTACCACTTCCTGCCAATACCATAATGTTAGGCATTTGAATCGCTGCTTTCAGCTTTTGAGAAATATTTTCTAAAGTTTGTTTTTGAAGGTCAACTCTTTTCGCTTCAGTTTCTATTTCTGCAACAGTCATTGGTGGAGGAGGGGGTGGTGAAAGTTCACCTTCTGCTATAAAAATTTCATCATTACTAAATTTATCCCAAGTCTTTCTTGATGGATCATAAAGCTCAAAAATATTTTTTTTCATTTAATTAAGTAATTGAATAATAATTAAACTATCTTATTTGTTTGAATACTTATCGACAAGTTTAAACATGACTAATTTTACGACATACTAGATCTCTTTCATAAATCAAAAAACGATCTTCTTTTTGGTTAATATTTGCACTCCGGATTTCTTAGCATTCGTGCATAATCTGCGGATGAAATACATCGATTCAAACAAGCTTTCTGATCCTCAGT
>NZ_VOYE01000010.1:0-43450 GCF_013420765.1 Acinetobacter sp. YH01009
TTCAGCAAGTGTTTTTTCTGCTTTGATCGCAGCAAGTGCTACCTTAGCCTTAAAGTCGTTTGAATGATTTCTTCTTGGTCTACGTGCCATAAAATACTCCATATATTGATGTTTATAACATCATTTGGGGAGCAAAATATCACTTATAAGTGTTGTTCAAATTTCCTGATCCACCTCTCTGCTTTACCCATTTAAGATTTAAGTCATTGTGATCAATCAAATTTTCAGTCTAATTGCAGATATATAAGTGGTCGTTCTTAACGGAGAGAAATGGCTTGTTAAAAGGCACAGAAAACAATGTTAGGAAATGTAAATTTATAACCGTCACGGCAGTGCTGAGAAGCTTTACCGTGACTTTCGATGTCATATGGAGATTTGAACTGGTGTTCAATAGAGCTATTTTTAGGTGGCTTTAACCGTTTTTATAACAATGAAGTTTGAATGCGTACTTTCATATCTAAAGCCGCTTGAACAATAAAGGTTTTCATCCACTTCACTTGCTCGCCCATCGGATTGGTTTTAATCGCAGTGTCTAAAAAGCCCATGCTTTCAAGTTGAAACAGTTGCTTTTCGATCTCTTCCTCTAACTGGGTGCTATTGGCTGCGAGCGGGAAGTGGATTAAGTGAAATGCTTTGGGGAAATTGTAAAAAGCATAGAGCAGATTAAATGCGCGTTGATCTGCCTTTAAATTGCCTGCGCCAATTTCGTAGCCGCGATCTTGGTTACTGTGAGTCACCCCAATCAAAAACTCGAGTTTATTGTCCAAAAGTCGTAGGCCGAACTGAAGGCCAATTTGGTCTGCACTCAGCTCATGTTGGATAAAGTTATTCAGTGGGCTGCCGTCATCATTCAAGGCTTCTTGGAGCACGAGCATGTGTGAAGAATGCTGATAAATATAGCCAGCAAGACCTGCGGCTTCAATCAGCGACTTTAAGGTTTCAAGCGTATAGTGACTATATGGCATATCAATAACTGTTGGAGAGCGATATAGCTACTTTAGGTAGTTTGAGCGAGTTTGAATACCGATTGTTTAGAGGATTTAGCGATTAGTTAATTGATAAAAAATTGCGTAGACTTACGGATCTCGGACTAGAATAATAATGAAATTGATAAGCCTATCGTATTAAATTAATTAAAATTGATAAGCAGTATCAGACAATTTGTATATGACGAATAAGAATATCAATATCACAAAACAAGCAATCGTTATGAAAGCTTAATCACTATAATGTATATATATCTTTAAAAGTGTAATAAGTACACATATTCTAAGCTGGTGTTGTCCATGTCATTAAATGAGGAAAGACTTACTCATCTTAAACAGCTTGAAGCTGAGAGTATTCATATCATCCGTGAAGTTGCTGCTGAGTTCGAAAACCCAGTCATGCTGTATTCAATCGGTAAAGATTCAGCGGTCATGCTGCATCTTGCTTTAAAAGCATTCTATCCTGCCAAACTTCCATTCCCACTACTGCATGTAGACACGGGTTGGAAATTTAAAGACATGATTACTTTCCGTGACAACATGGCAAAAGAGCATGGCTTTGATTTGATCGTGCATCAAAACAAAGAAGGTAAAGATGCAGGCGTGAATCCGTTCGATTACGGTAGCTCAAAATATACTGATATCATGAAAACTCAAGGCTTAAAACAAGCACTTGATAAATATCAGTTTGATGCGGCTTTCGGTGGTGCGCGCCGTGACGAAGAAAAATCTCGTGCCAAAGAACGTGTTTACTCATTCCGTGATACCAAACACCGTTGGGACCCTAAAAACCAACGTCCTGAACTTTGGAATCTTTACAACGGTAAAGTGAACAAAGGTGAAAGTATTCGTGTGTTCCCATTGTCTAACTGGACTGAGTTAGATATTTGGCAATACATCTACCTTGAAAATATTAAATTGGTTCCTTTGTACTTGGCTGCTGAACGTCCAGTGGTTGAGCGTAACGGTACACTGATCATGGTTGATGATGAGCGTATGCGTTTGAACGAAGGTGAAGTGCCACAAATGAAATCGGTGCGTTTCCGTACTTTAGGTTGTTACCCACTTACAGGTGCGGTTGAATCAACTGCAACAACTTTACCGGAAATTATCCAAGAGATGCTTTTAGCCACAACATCTGAACGTCAAGGCCGTATGATCGACCATGATGAAGCAGGTTCGATGGAAAAGAAAAAGCAGGAAGGTTACTTCTAAGAATCTCATAATCTCCCTTGCGCAGCAGTGCTGCTCACCCTCTGTACTAAAGAGGGGGAACTCCCGAGAAAGAACGGAGTAAAGTCTCCCTTTCTTAAAGGGAGATTTAGAGGGATTAAAAAGATTCAGAAACCGATTTCAAAAGAATATGTGGAGCTTTGAGCAATGTCTCATCAATCAGATTTAATTAGCCAAGACATCTTGGCGTATTTAAAACAACACGAAAATAAAGACCTTCTACGTTTCCTCACTTGCGGTAACGTGGATGATGGTAAATCGACTCTAATTGGTCGTTTACTTTACGATTCAAAATTGATTTATGAAGATCAATTGCAAGCCGTGACTCGTGACTCTAAAAAAGTCGGTACTACGGGTGATGCGCCTGACTTGGCTTTACTTGTCGATGGTCTGCAAGCAGAACGTGAGCAGGGTATTACCATTGACGTGGCTTACCGTTATTTCTCTACAGAAAAACGTAAGTTCATTATTGCTGACACCCCAGGGCATGAGCAGTACACACGTAACATGGCAACTGGTGCGTCGACTGCCGACCTTGCGATCATCTTGATTGATGCGCGTTATGGCGTTCAAACGCAAACTCGTCGTCACTCATTTATTGCGAGTCTTTTGGGTATTCGTAATATCGTGGTTGCAGTGAACAAAATGGACTTGGTTGAATTCTCTGAAGCGCGCTTCAATGAAATTCAAGCAGAGTACAACGAGTTCGTAAACCAATTGGGCGATCGTAAACCTGCGAACATTATCTTCACGCCTATTTCTGCGTTGAATGGTGATAACGTTGTAAACAAATCGCCAAATACGCCGTGGTACCAAGGTCAGACTTTAATGGAGACTTTGGAAACTGTTGAAATTTCGCATGATACGAGCAAGCACGAATTCCGTTTCCCAGTTCAATATGTCAACCGTCCGAACCTCGACTTCCGTGGCTTCTGCGGTACGATTGCACTTGGTGAAGTAAAAGTTGGCGATACCATTACTGCCTTGCCATCTGGTAAGTCGTCTACTGTTAAAGAAATCGTGACTTTTGACGGTAACTTAGACCATGCTGTTGCAGGTCAAGCGGTAACACTTACGCTAAATGATGAAATTGATATTTCACGTGGTAACGTTTTAGTTAAAGCAGGCGAACAGCCGTTAATTTCACGTTCTGCACGTGCCTCTGTGGTATGGATGACAGATGCGCCTTTAGTAGTTGGCAAACTGTATAATGTGAAGTTTGGTACACAAACTATTCCTGCGAAAGTTGCGAAAATCAACTACCGTACCAATGTAAACACATTGGAAAAAACGGAAGTTGAACAGCTTGAACTGAATGCGATTGCAGATGTAACGATTGAGTTTGATGCGCCAGTGGTATTTGACCGTTACCAAGACAGTCGTTACACAGGTTCATTCATCTTTATTGACCGTTTAAGCAACGTGACCGTTGGTGCGGGTATGGTTGAGTCTGCGGTTGAATGGACTGCACACAACGAGCCTGTAACTGCTGAAGCGCGTGCTGCACGTTTAGGTCAAAAACCTGCTGCGGTAACTGTGACTGCAAAAGCCCTTGAAAATGCGCAAGCGATTGAAAGCTTGTTGATTCAACAAGGTGTGGTTGCAATTGCGAAAGCTGGTTTAACTGTAGAGCAAGTAGCGCTAGTTCGTGAAACGGGTGTGGTTGTGATTACGGATACTGCTGAAGGCACAGATGTAACTTACACAGTTGAGACTGCTGAAGAAGTTGCTGAGAAAATTGTTGAGTTGGTTCGTCTGTAATAGACTGAATTGATTTTAAAAGACCCGCCGAAAGGCGGGTTTTTTAGTCAAAATATAATTTTAAATTTTATATATTTTTAGTTTAAAATCAGATAAATATTATAATTAACTTGATGAGTAAAATTGTGGAATTGGCAGTTTTTCAAGAGCATCTTAGAGCTTATGACTGTGAAGAAATTGTACAAGCGTCAATTTTTACCGGTGACCCATATGCTTTAGATGCAATGCAATATACAAGACTTCGAAGAGAAATCGCTGAAAAATTTAATATTGATCATTTGCATATTCATATGGTTGGTTCAGGTAAATTGGGGTTTAGTATTAAGCCGAGTAGAAGATATGGGTTGTTTAATGATCAATCGGATATAGATTTAGCAATTATATCTCCTGATCTTTTTGAGCAAGTATGGAAGTTGGCTTATCTTTATAATAAAACTGGTGCAGATTGGCCTAGGAAAAAACAATTTTTTCAATATTTAAGCGAAGGTTGGATTAGACCGGATAAATTTCCAATAACCAGTTTTAATCCCTTTTTTGAAGAGTGGTGGGATTTTTTTAGGGAACTGACTATGAAAAGACAGTTTGGTGATTATCCTATTAGAGCCGGTATATATCAATCAAGGTTCTTTCTTGAAGAATATCAGAAGGTCTGTATAAAGCAGTGTAAAGAGGAAATTGAATAATGAAAACTTCTGCGTCTAATAGAAGATTAAGGCTTTTACTGACTGGAATTAATAACGGAACGCTTATTCCTCAGCCGGATTTTCAGCGAAGATTAGTTTGGTCTAATAATGATAAAATCGAATTTATTAAAACAGTATTAGATGGTTATCCTTTTCCAGAAATTTATATTGCGGCTGGTGATGTAAATTCGGATACTGGTGAGGGTATAGAGTTATTGGTAGATGGACAACAAAGAATTACAACATTAAATGAATACTTTAGAGGAGCTGACTCTCTTAAATTACAAGGTATACAAAGCTATTCAGAATTAACTCAGGAACAAAAAAAAGAATTTTTAGAATATGAAGTAGTTCTAAGGGACTTGGGAAATATACCAATAGCAGATATTAAAACTATTTTTCAGAAAATAAATTCAACAAGTTATGGGTTGAATGCTATGGAAATTCATAATTCAAGATATGCAGGAGAATTTAAACGATTTGGTGAGAAAATATCATCTAAAAATTTTTTTGATGAGCACCGTATATTTACGGCAACTGAAATAAAAAGGATGAAAGATGTTTCATATAGTCTTTCTTTGATAGCTACTATTTTAAGTACTTATTTTGATAGAGATCAAGAAATAGAAATATTTTTAGAAAAGTATAATGAAGATTTTCCACATGCATCTGAAATTGAAAGTAATTTAGATTATATTCTTGGTTTAGTAGATGAATTAAGTCGTAGTTCTAACCGAGTCACAAAAAAGGCAGACTTTTTTAGTCTTGCTGTTGAACTATATTTCTACTTGTTTAGTCAAGAGAAACTAGCCATTTTTAAAAAAGATAAGTTTTTGAAAATGCTTTCCAGTTTTTACGCTGAAGTGGATAAAAAAGGTCTATCAGAACAAGTGGATGCAAATGAATATTATCATGCTGTAGTTCAAGGGAGTAATAGTCGTTCTAACCGAATTTTACGAGGCAAAAAAATAAGCAATATATTAGATAAAATTTAAATCATGTTGTAAGATATGTCTTAACTAATCTTAAGGTGTATCTTTGCCATGTCAAATTCAGACCTTCTCGACGGTAGCGATAGTCCAGTCAAAACCCGAAAACGCCTGTTTGAAGCAGGGCACATGAAACTATTGGTGCTGCATCTTATTTCCCAAGCGCCTAAGTTTAGTTACGACATCATTAAAGATGTCGGCGCAATCGTCGGCGGCGGTTACAGTCCAAGCACAGGTACAATTTACCCAACGCTGAATTACCTCGAAGAACAGCAATACATCCATGCAGAACTGAATGCAGAAGACCGTAAACAATACAACGTTACGCAGTTAGGCCTACAGCACTTAGGTGCAGAAAAGGCCACAGTAGAGAAAATTCTGTGTCGTTTTGATACCCGTAAGCAGATTCATAACAACGAACAATACGTTGATATCAAACGTGCGATGGAAAACCTAAAAGCATCATTGCGTATCAAAATTCAGCACTGTGAACTGACACCTGAACAGGTCTATGCCATTGCAGAAAAAATCGATCAGGCGGCCGTCGAAATCAGCCGTATGGAGGTAACACAATGAAGCAGCATCAATATGAAATCACGCTCAAACACATTGCCGATGCACAGGGCAATCCATCGACCTATACCGAAGCTTTGCAGTTTAATGCTTACAACCATGATGACATGTTTAAGGTGCTAGAGCATTTGACTAAAGCGCAGTTATTAGATGATGAAAAAACCAAAGCCTTTGCCGTGGGGCTGAAACTGTTTGGTGAAACCTTGCTGGAAAATAAAGACCTTCCTTTATTTAAAGATTTCATGCCGCATTTTGGTCAGTTTATGAAAACACTGAAACAAACCGTAAAAGCCCAGAACGCAGCCCAAGACGAATAATAGGTATTTACAGATGAATCAACTCCCAAAATTTCATCCCAAACACATGACTTGGCTGATGCCCCTAATTCTGTCCGGTATTATGAGTGGCTCAATTTCTTGCTTTAACATGCTGATGAATAAAGGCTTAGTTGAAGGCTTTCTTGGCATTTGGCTGCGCGCATGGAGCATGTCGTGGATGATGGCCTTTCCGCTCATTTTGATCGTGTTGCCATTGGTGCGTAATACGTTAATGAAGTTTGTGCGTCTACCAAATGAGCCTGCATCCAAATAAAAGGAAAATTTGCTTAGTCATCGTCTGAGTGTGCTTGCATCGCGCTTAGAATGATGGCTGTTAATTCAGTCAGTGATTTGACACCTGCAATACGTTGAATCACTTGTCCGCGATAAAACACTAAGGTTGAAGGTAGACCATAAACGTTATAGCGCAAAGTTAGAATAGGCGAGGAATCAATATTCACCTTGCCAAATTTTAGCTGTGCATGCTCTGCTGACATTTGTTTTGCACACTGCTCAAATACAGGATAGTTCTGCACACAGGGCGTGCACCAGTCAGCATAGAAGCGAATCACGGCAAAACCATCAAACCATTCATAGTCACTGGCGTTATCTTCATTGTATTCAACGATCTGAGACATGCTCGGCCTATTATTCATTTACGAAATACAGTACAGATTATACATAAGTCCATGTTTATTCATTCTGCGCCATTTCTATGTTCAAATAGTGCAGAGATAGATGAATAGTCAATAATTGAAAAGGAAAAACAATGTCACAGCAAAGCATGCAGCAGGTCATTATTACTGAACCGGGCGGTGTTGATAAACTGGCCTATGAAAGCGTTGCCATCCCAGAAGCGAAAGCAGATGAAGTGTTGGTTAAAGTGCATGCCTTTGGCATCAACCGTCCAGATATTTTGCAACGTCAAGGCTTGTACCCAATGCCGAAAGGGGTAACACCTGTACCGGGTTTGGAGGTGGCGGGTGAGGTGGTTGCTGTAGGTGCAGATGTCACTTTGTTTAAGGTGGGTGATAAAGTCTGCGGTCTGACCAATGGTGGTGGTTATGCAGAATATTGCGTGGTGCCTGAAAGCCAAACCATTCGTATTCCTAAAGGTGTAAGCTTTACTCAAGCAGCAGCGATTCCTGAAACCTTCTTTACCGTATGGGCGAATGTATTCCAAATGGGCAAAGCCAAAGCAGGTGAAACGGTGCTGATTCATGGTGGAACCAGTGGTATTGGAACCACAGCAATCATGCTGTGTAATGCGTTGGGCATGAAAACATTTGCAACAGTCGGTTCAGATGAAAAAGTGGCAGCGATCTCTGATATCACACATGCGATTAATTACAAGACTCAAGACTTTGAGCAAGTGATTAATGAAGCGACCAATGAGCAGGGTGTAGATGTCATTCTAGATATCGTTGGTGCACCGTATTTGGCGCAGAACCTCAATCTATTACGTCGTGATGGTCGTTTGGTTTATATTGCATTCTTAGGTGGAGCAAAAGCCAAAGAGGTGAAACTGGGTCAAATCATGATGAAGCGCTTGACCATTACAGGCTCAACCATGCGTGCGCGTAATACTGCAGAAAAAGCAGAGATTGCAAAAGGCATTCAGGAAAATGTTGTTCCGTTATGGTCTAAAGGTGAATGCCTGCCAATGATTTACAAAACATTTAAGTTTGATCAAATTCAAGAAGCGCATGCAGCTATGGATACAGGCGAGCACGTGGGTAAGATTGTGGTTGAAGTGATTTAAAGGATTCTTTTAAAACGTGATGTATTTGCAGGGTGTTTTAAAATAATTAAAGAGGGCAATGTCCCTCTTTTTTATTGTATTCCTATCTGATTTGACGCAGTAACATCAAAAGCACAATTTGATTCAAATAAAAGAATGATACGCGGTAAGGTCATCCGCAAGTGTATGAGACAGGGTTGTTTTTAATCAAAAATGTTTTTGCAATACTTTGAATAAGTAGACACTAGTGAACGAGTTTTGCGGATGACAATGGTTTTGGGTACTTTTGCCGAAACAAAAGTACCTCCAGCCGAAGGCTAATCCCTTTATTCAATCCCTAGATGTAAGACTCTGTCGAGTAGATTTAAATATCGGTAAATAATGTGAAATTACTTTTACGTGCGTAACATCTGTTGCTAAATTTTAGGCATAAAAAAACCAGCTTATCGCTGGGTTCTTTATTACACCATCTTCAGTAGTAGAAGAATGGTGCCCGAGGCCAGACTCGAACTGGCACGCTTTGTGGGCGGGGGATTTTAAATCCCCTGTGTCTACCGATTTCACCACTCGGGCTTAACAAGATTGGAGGCGGAGGTCGGAATCGAACCGGCGTACACGGAGTTGCAGTCCGCTGCATGACCACTCTGCCACCCCGCCATGTCTTGTTGATGCGTATATTAGCAAGCTCTGAAAAAAAAACAATAGCAGATTCATCTGTATGAGCATAAAAGCAGCATACAAGGTAAAAAATTTAAAATAATCATGTATTATGTGCAAAATTGATTCATATCATCACTTGGAGAAGTGCCGTGGCATTAGTTTTAGATGGTCGTGCATTGGCGAAGAAAATTGAAGCTGACTTGTTGACTCGCGTAGAAGCGCTAAAAGAGAAAACTGGTCGTACCCCAATTCTTGCGACTATTTTGGTAGGTGACGATGGTGCATCTGCAACTTATGTACGTATGAAAGGGAATGCTTGCCGCCGTGTTGGTATGGATTCATTAAAAGTTGAGCTTCCTAAAGAAACCACAACTGAGCAATTGCTTGCTGAAATTGAAAAATTGAATGCAAACCCTGATGTTCACGGTATTTTGTTACAACACCCCGTACCGGCTCAAATTGATGAGCGTGCATGTTTCGATGCGATCTCTCTTGAAAAAGACGTAGATGGCGTGACTTGCTTAGGTTTTGGTCGTATGGCGATGGGTGAAGCTGCGTATGGTTCTGCGACTCCTGCAGGTATCATGACCATTCTAAAAGAAAACAATATTGAAATCGCAGGTAAACATGCGGTTGTTGTGGGTCGTTCTGCAATTTTGGGTAAACCAATGTCTGCGATGCTGCTTGAAGCAAATGCAACAGTGACTACTTGCCACTCACGTACTCAAAACTTGGCTGACTTTGTTAAACAAGCTGACATTATTGTGGGTGCGGTAGGTAAAGCTGAATTGATTCAAAAAGATTGGATCAAACTAGGTGCAGTGGTTGTTGACGCTGGCTTTCATCCACGTAATGGCGGTGGTGTAGGTGATATCCAATTGGTGGGTATTGAAGAAGTTGCTTCTGCTTATACACCTGTTCCGGGTGGTGTAGGTCCTATGACCATTACAACGTTGATTCGTCAAACTGTTGAAGCTGCTGAAAAAGCGTTGGGTTAATCTTTAGACCACTCCCTTGCGAAGCAATGCTTCTCATCTCCTAAAGGAGAGGGAACTGATCGTCTCAAATTGATTCTATGCTGCTCCCTCTCCCTGTGGGAGAGGGTTGGGGTGAGGGTGCTTTTTTATAAATAATCCTCTCCCTAACCCTCTCCTTTAAAAGGAGAGGGAACTTCCGATCTTAATTTAGGCTTATATGACACTAAAACTCTGCATATTCGAAAAATAAAATTCTAATGAGCTGTACTTTCCAATTTCCTAAAGCCCCTGAACATTTACTTAAAGCACTTCATGAAGTCATTCCGCATTGTGAATTACATGCACAACAGTTGCCTGAAACCCCGATTTCTCTATGGTTGATTCCACCGGTATTTCCAACCGATAAATTGGATGATGAAGTCATTCGCCGTATATGGAATGACACGCCGTATTGGATCTTTTGTTGGGCTTCAGGACTTGCTATGGCGCAGTGGTTATTGGCTGAGCCGCATCATGTCAAAGATAAAGTGGTATTGGACTTTGGTGCAGGTTCAGGTGTGGTGGCGATTGCAGCAAAAATGGCAGGGGCGAAACGCGTGATCTGCTGTGACATCGACCAAGTGAGCCTAGATGCATGCCGTGCCAATGCAGAGCTAAACAATGTTGAACTCGAATATTTAGATGATCTGTATAAAGCCGAACAAGTCGATATTTTATTGGCTGCCGATGTGCTGTATGACCAATGCAACCGTTTCTTTTTGGATGAATTTTTAAAGTTTGCTCCAGAAGTGTGGGTGGCAGACAGTCGTGTGAAAAACTTTAGTCATCCTAAATATGAAAAACTCGATGAACGAAGCGCAACGACATGGCCTGATTTGGATGAATCACCTGAGTTTCGAAATGTGAGTTTTTATAAAACCCTATAAATATTGAACCGATAAAAAATAAGACGCTTTAAGCGTCTTATTTTTGTCTTTTAAACTGCAAATTTGATTAAGAACAGGTATAGCGAACCACACGTAAGGTTGCAGGGCGAGCATCGAGTGCATCACGCGCGCCTAAGTTTTCAGAGTTACGTAGATCAGGAGTATTTGATAGACCGAAGTTCGCACGTGTATTACCAATTTGACGGCCGTACTGGGTATTTTCCAAAGCAGGATTTGCAATTTCGTTCACGCTTAAGATTTGTAATTTATAGGTCTTTTGCGTATTTAATACTTTTTGGCAAGCACGTTGTAATTTATTGGCATCCAGTTGTTGGTTTTGGCGACCCGCTAAAGTATATGCAAGTGTTGCGCTATCTGCAGATTTGGACTCTATTTGAAAGCCCGTTTGACCATTAAAAGCACGTGGAGTGCTTTGGCAAGCAGCCATCGACATTGCAACAATACTCAAACTTAAAACTTTGTAAATATTTTTCATCATTCATTCGCCGTCTTTATTTGTATGCTCAGTATGCCATAGTCCGTCTGTCGACTCGATGGCGAAAACAAAGAAAGCCAAAGAAGTTTGATTAAATCTTTGATGCAGCCGAAACGATGAGTAGATGGAAATGGAGATAAAAAAAGCTCATCAAAATAGGCTTTGATGAGCTTAAGTGGAATAGCAGGGCTGAGCGACTTAACCGTCAGTGATCATGCTATGTTTTTTCGTATCTTTCATGAAGACATACGTGATCAAAGATAAACCAATCATGAACGTAATGTAGTAGAAGAAGTAGTTTTCATGGCCTGCATTTTTGAAGCTCAAAGCCACAAGTTCTGCGGTACCACCAAAGAGTGTATTTGCAATGGCATAAGGTAATGCAACACCTAGGGCACGGATGTGTGCAGGGAACAACTCTGCTTTCACTACAGCATTAATCGCAGTATAACCAGTGACAATCACCATACCACTCATGCAAAGCATAAATGCTGTGGTTGGGCTAGTCGTAGAACCGATACCGTTGAAAATTGGAATGGTGAAGAGTACACCAAGCACACCAAAGGCGATCATAATTGGCTTACGACCAATTTTGTCTGAAAGCGCACCGACAGCAGGTTGTAAAAGCATAAAGATGAAAATCGCAGCAGTGGTAATTTCGGTAGCTGTGGTTTTCTCAAAGCCAGACGTGTTGACCAAATATTTTTGCAAATAAGTGGTAAAGGTGTTGAACGCTAAAGTACCACCGGCAGTTAACATGATCACAGTGAAGGCTTGTTTAGGATATTTGGTAAATAACGCTAAAGCCCCTGATTTTGGACCACCATTTTTAGCTTGTTCTTGGGCTTCTTTAGAGGATTGAGTTTCAACTAAACCGCGACGAATCCAGAACACCACAATAGCGAGTAATGCACCGATGAAGAACGGAACACGCCAGCCCCATTCAGTTAAAGCTTGTTCTGAGAAATTGCGTTGTAAGATAATTAAAACGCAAAGTGCCAATAGCTGACCTGAAATCAGTGTGACATATTGGAAACTTGAGAAGAAGCCACGATGGTTTTTACCTGCCATTTCAGTCAAATAGGTGGCACTAGAACCATATTCACCACCAACACTTAAGCCTTGGAGTAAACGCGCTAAAAGTAGAATAGCGGGTGCGAGCATGCCTACAGAATCATAGGTTGGTGCACATGCGATCATCAGTGAGCCGACACACATCAACGATACAGACAGCGTCAAACCTGCTTTACGACCTTTACGGTCCGCATAAATACCCATGACCCATGCGCCGATTGGACGCATTAAGAAACCGAGTGCAAAGACTGCAGCTGCTTGTAAGAGTTTTACAGTATTGTCACCGTCAGGGAAAAATTGCGGTGCAAAGTAAAGGGTAAAGGCAGCGTAGACATACCAGTCGTACCATTCAACGAGGTTGCCGGCAGATCCGCCGAGGATAGATTTGACACGAGTTTTTCTATCCAATTGTTCAGGAACAACTGGCTCAGATGAGTTTGACACATCATTCTCCAAGGAATGAATGCAAAACATATCCATTTAAACTCTTTGGGAAAAGTTTAAATCAATATATTTTGTCGAAATGGGAGATGGAACTATATTTATTTAATTTATACTCCTGTTGTCGCAGAAAATCATGCGACTTTAGTCTATAAGATGCGAATTTTTTGACCAGATAGATTTTTCACGACTAAATGAAAACAGCAAAGCCTCATCAATTGAGGCTTTGCTTTGAAATATATTCTGTTATTAATCAGTATGATTAATAACTCCGAGGCTTAATTGGGTAGAATTAATGCTCTTGAATTTTGGAATGGTGTTTGGTGTCTTTCATAAAGACGTAGACCAATAATGAAATAAAAATCATGATGGTTACATAGATGAAGAACCATGTCTCATAGCCAGCTTCTTTGAAACTTAGGGCAAAAAATTCTGCAGTACCACCAAAGATGGTATCTGTAAGTGCATAAACGGGGTACATCAAAACTGAAGGCTTCTGCAGCTGAACATGCAATATATAAAAGCTTGAAATAAAATTTTAAAAAAGATTAGGTTGAAAAAAATACAAATCAACTGCTTGTAATTATGTTTGCTTTGAATATAGGTTCTGACTTTAAAATGATTGATTTCATGCTTGAGCCAGCAAGCTTTTAAACGTACATTTAAAATATAACTTCTCATTTATTGAAGGATATAAAAAACTCAGCTTACAGATATCTTGATCAAAATAGTTATCTTGATTAAAAAATCATGATCAATGAGAAAAATAATAAAGCATAGAAAACGAAGCATTGTTGAATAAAAAGACATAGCGGGAGGGAGCGATGAATACACAACAACAATCAATATATGACATGGTGGTCATTGGTGGTGGAATAAATGGTGTTGGTATTGCCTGTGATGCAGCGGGGCGGGGTTTAAGTGTTTTGCTCTGTGAAAAAGACGATCTCGCGAGCCACACTTCATCTGCAAGTAGCAAATTAATTCATGGTGGTCTGCGCTATTTGGAACATAAAGAATTTCGTTTGGTACGTGAAGCACTGGCAGAGCGCGAAGTTCTGCTTAAAAAAGCCCCTCATATTATTCGACCGATGCGTTTTATCATGCCACATGAACCGCACTTACGTCCGGCTTGGCTGATTCGGACTGGATTATTCTTTTATGATTATTTGGGTAAGCGAGAACAGCTTTCAGGCTCAAATGGTATTGAATTTGATGTGGAAGCTAGTCCTTTAGCATCCAAATTTACCCGAGGGTTCGAATATTCCGATTGTGCAGTAGATGACGCACGCTTAGTTGTACTCAATGCGATACAAGCACGAGAACATGGTGCACAGATTCTGACTCGAACAGAATGTTTAAATGCATATAGTAAAGGTGGAATTTGGCAGGTATGTCTAAAAAATGCCAAGGGATTGCAAAATGTGCAGGCTAAAGTCTTGGTGAATGCGGCAGGTCCTTGGGTCGCTGACTTTATAAAACAGGGGTTAAAGCAAGAGTCACCTTATGGTATACGGCTGATACAAGGTAGTCATATCATTGTTCCAAAACTTTTTGAGGGTGATAAAGCTTTTATTATGCAAAATGATGATCATCGCATTGTCTTTGCGATCCCTTATTTAGAACAATATACCTTGATCGGCACGACAGATCGTGAATATCACGCAGACCCAAATCGAGTAAAGATAAGCCAGGAAGAAATCGATTACTTGCTTGATGTGTCAAATGATCACTTTAAAACTCAATTGACGCAAACGGACATCATTTCAACTTATTCAGGTGTGCGTCCGCTGTGTGATGATGAGTCAGATAATCCAGCCGCAGTCACGCGAGATTACACCTTGGCACTGACCGATGTAGAAGGGGCTGCATTACTTTCAATCTTTGGTGGCAAACTTACCACTTACCGAAAACTAGCAGAAGCGGCATTAGATCAGCTTAAAACGGTTTTTCATCATCGATCCAAACCTTGGACTGCTGATGCAACATTGCCTGGTGCGGAAAATTTAGAATCGGTAGAGCAGTTGATGGTTGAAATCCAACAAAAAGTGCGAGGGGTTTCGATCAGTCTAGCCAGTCGTTGGGCGCATGCTTATGGAACCCGTGTCTGGATTTTGCTGAATCATTTAACTTCGATTGATGAATTGGGTCAAAACTTTGGACATGGATTGTATGCTCAAGAAGTGGATTATTTGGTCGAGCAGGAGTGGGCGAGAAGTTCTGAAGATATTTTGCAAAGACGAACAAAGTTCTATTTGCAATTCAGTGCAGCTGAAGTTGATGCTTTGAATGAATACTTAATGGCAATTCGCATAAAACAAAAAGCTCAAGATGTGGCTTAGTGGATATAAAAAAGACCGCACAAGGCGGTCTTTTAAATCTTTCTTAATCCCTCTTTTAAAGGAGGGAAATTAAAGGTCGATTAAGCAGATTTTTTTACAGCTTCTAAAAGTTCGTCTTGACGTACTTTAAGTGCTTTTGGTAAGCGATCACCAAGTTTGTTGAACAATTCAGTGTGGCTTTCAAGTTCTTTGATCCATTGATCTTTATCTTGAGAAGTTACAAGCTCGAATTGCTCTTTAGTGAAGTCTGAACCAGTCCAGTTCAATTGTTCGTATGTTGGAACAAGGCCGATAGGTGTTTCAACAGCGTCTGCACGACCTTCACAACGGTCAATGATCCACTCAAGAACACGCATGTTTTGACCGAAACCAGGCCATACAAAGTTACCTTCAGCATCACGACGGAACCAGTTCACGTTGTAGATACCAGGAAGTTTATTGCCAGCAGCTTTAGCTTTAGCAGCAACTTCTTCACCAAGTTCTAACCAGTGAGAGAAGTAGTCAGCCATGTTGTAACCCGCAAATGGAAGCATTGCGAATGGGTCACGACGAACGATACCTTGTTGACCAACAGCAGCAGCAGTTGTTTCAGAGCCCATAGTTGCAGCTTTGTAAACACCGTCAACCCAGTCAAATGCTTCTGAAATTAGAGGCACTGTGTCTGCACGACGACCACCGAAGATGAACGCAGAAATTGGAACACCTGCTGGATTTTCCCAGTCAGCATCAATAGAAGGACATTGACCAGCTGAAACAGTGAAACGAGCATTTGGATGAGCTGCTTTTTCTTCGCCGGTGTGTGGTTGACCTTTCCAGTTAGTCAAGTTAGCAGGCGCTTCTTTAGTAAGGCCTTCCCACCATACTTCACCTTCGTCAGTTACAGCAACGTTAGTATAGATTACGTCTTTATGAAGAGTCGCCATACAGTTCGGGTTAGTCTTGGTATTTGTACCAGGTGCTACACCGAAGAAACCAGCTTCAGGGTTGATTGCATATAAACGACCATCTTCACCTGGTTTGATCCAAGCAATATCGTCACCTACAGTTTCAATTTTCCAACCTTCGTAACCCGCTGGTGGAATCAACATCGCGAAGTTTGTTTTACCACAAGCAGAAGGGAATGCAGCTGCGATGTAGTGTTTTTCGCCTTGTGGGTTAGTCACGCCAAGGATGAGCATGTGTTCAGCTAACCAACCTTGTTGACGACCCATAGAAGATGCAATACGTAAAGCTAGGCATTTTTTACCCAACAATGCGTTACCGCCGTAACCAGAACCGTAAGACCAGATTTCACGAGTTTCTGGGTAATGAACGATGTATTTTTCAGGGTTGCAAGGCCAAGCAACGTCTTTTTGACCTTCTTCAAGCGGAGCACCAACAGTGTGTACGCAAGGAATGAAGTCACCGTCAGTACCAAGTACGTCATAAACAGCTTTACCCATACGAGCCATTTTAGACATGCTTACAGCAACGTAAGGAGAATCAGTAAGTTCGATACCGATGTGAGCAATATGAGAACCTAAAGGACCCATAGAGAAAGGAACTACGTACAAAGTACGGCCTTTCATTGAACCGTCAAATAAACCATTCAGACGAGCACGCATTTCAGCTGGAGCTTCCCAGTTGTTTGTTGCGCCTGCATCTTCTTGTTTTTCAGAACAGATGTAAGTACGACCTTCAACACGAGCAACGTCAGAAGGATCAGAATTAGCAAGGTAAGAACCAGGATGTTTTTCTTGGTTAAGTTCTTGCATAGTGCCGTTAGCGATCATCAAGTCGATATAACGTTGATATTCTTCTGCGCTACCGTCACACCATTCGATTTTTGCTGGTTTGGTTAATTTGGCAATTTCTTCCACCCAAGCAATTAGCTTAGGGTGACGAACGAATTCTGGTGCGTTCACTTGGGTCATGGTGAGGCCTATCTCAAAAATGTACTAACCGTACAAAGTATAATCTGCATCATGGGATACATCATGCAGATAAAAGATGAAAAAAAAGTGGCTGTATTAAAGCATAAAATCATAAAAAAAATAAGACTAAAGAAGTGGTAGATTTTTTTTGGTAGTTAATGCTATTTATATTAAATATAGATAAAATACAATAACTTAACATATAATGTTATAAATTTTAACTTTATTTATTAACGTGATGGACAATATTTTATATAGTTATTTTTAATAAAAACAAAAAGTTGCATGTAATTGATATTTGAGAATTATTATTGATTAAATAAATGGTGGTAATTCGATTTTTACATAAAGGCGCTATTATTTGCTGTTAAATTCGACAAAATACAATACTAAGCGGCCAAGATGTATAAAAAGTGATTAAACAAGCCAAGCCTTTATCTATTATCTATAATAAAAAATCAGGATTTCATGCTGCAAACAAAGATGAAGTCTACGAGGAACTTGTGCGGATATTATCCGATCATAATTTCGAAATACAGTCATTTGAGCTTGGGCAGGAAGCGAGTTTTGATACTTTAATGAGCAAGGTATTTGCACGCCATAAAGACCCTGATAATTTGGGTGTTGTGGTTGCTGCAGGTGGTGATGGAACCTTAAATGCTGTTGCTCATCAGTTGATGCATACCGATATTCCTATGGGGGTCTTACCTTTGGGCACATTTAATTATGTGGCGCGGGTACTCAATATTCCTCTCGATTTAATTCAAGCGGCACAGGTGATTGCGACAGGCAATAATCGGCAGGTACATGTGGCGCAAATCAATGAACATATCTATTTAAACAATGCCAGTTTGGGCTTGTATCCTTTATTTATACAAAAAAGAGAGTTTTATAATCAAAAGTTTGGTCGTTTCCCATTACATGCTTATACCTCAGGTTTGGATGTGCTCATTCGAGATCGTAAAGAGCTGAAATTGGAAATCGAAGTGGATCATCATATTTATCCAGTCAAAACGCCCTTGATCTTTTTTGGCAATAATCAATTGCAATTGGCCGATTTAAACTTGCAAATTGCTAAGGATGCAGAGGCAGGTAAAGTTGCAGGTGTGGTGGTCGCAAAAAGTGATAAGAAAACGTTATTTAAAATTTTATGGCAGTTAATCCGTGGCAATATCGACAATGCACCAGATGTGTATAGTTTTGCCGCTGATGAAGTCACCATACATACCCAACGAAAAAAAATGACCGTTGCTGTGGATGGTGAGATTGTAGAAATGAAACCGCCGCTTAAAATTCGAGTGCAAAAACAAGCCTTAAAGATACGGGTGCCACATGATACTGCATCTGTCTGATCTGCATTTCGGCACTGAAAAGCCAGAGTGTATGCGCGCTATTCAGCAATTTTGTCGTGAACAGCGTATCGAGGCCGTGGTTGCCAGTGGAGACTTGACCCAACGTGCGCGTTATCGTCAGTTTTATGCATGTAAGCAATTTTTAGAAAGCTTAAAGCTGCCTTATATCGTTGTGCCGGGGAATCATGATATTCCGCTATATCATTTATGGAACCGTGTTTTTAGCCCTTTTGCACGTTATCAACTTTTTTTTGGTGCCATGGAAAATGTACTGGAAACCGAGCATTTTTATTTAATTGGGATCAATAGTATTCGCCGTCGTTACCATACGCGAGGGCATGTATCGCTCGAGCAAATACATCATGTCGATGAATTACTTAAACAAGCGCCGCCCAATAAAGTGAAATTAATCATAGCGCATCAACCTTTTTATACGCCGCCCAATGACCCGTACGGTGTAAAAGATTGTCCTGTTCAAGGGCGTTTGGCACTCGAACAGTGGAGTCAACACGGTTTAAATGGTTTATTGCATGGACATTTACATGTTCCAGCCAGCTATGACCTCAATCAGATTTATACTTTAGGTGCTGCGCATCCAGTTTGGGATATTCATGCTGGAACTGCAACGTCATATCGCCTACACGAGAACCTTGCCAACAGTTTTAATGTCATTGATGAGCAGATGAATGTGCAGCATTATTTTTATAATTCAAAGTTAAAAATATTCGAAGAAAATCTTAGTACTCATATTTTGGATGAGCTTTAATCCTTTAAATTTAAATTTTGAAGAAAAAAAATACAAAAAAATGAAAAAAATTAAATTTTGCCCTTGAAGGGTTTTTTTCCATCCCCACAAAAGTGTCATCTAAATTATTTTTTGTCGATGGCTTACGGAAATCAAAATGTCATCGTCTTTTATCTAGTAAATAGACTTAGTCTGGAGTTAACTATGAGCAATATTCGTCCTTTGCATGACAACGTTGTGATTCGCCGTGTTGAAAAGGAAACTAAAACTGCTGGTGGTCTTATTTTAAGTACTTCAGCAGCTGAACAACCTGCTCAAGGCGAAGTAATCGCTGTAGGTAATGGCAAAGTAACTGACAATGGCGTACGTGCATTAGACGTTAAAGTTGGTGACAACGTATTGTTTGGCACTTATGCCGGTACAAAAGTAAAAGTAGCAGGCGAAGAGCTTCTTATTATGAAAGAGTCTGACATCTTAGCGGTACTTGAAGCTTAAGTTTCGTACACGCATTTAGACCCTTTTATTCATCATAAATTGTTAAAAATTTTAAAAAGATTCGGAGTTAGACATGTCAGCTAAAGATGTAAAATTTGGTGATTCAGCGCGTTCAAAAATGATCGCGGGTGTAAATGTACTTGCAGATGCTGTAAAAGTGACTTTAGGTCCTAAAGGCCGTAACGTTGTCATCGACCGTTCTTTCGGTGCGCCGCACATCACTAAAGATGGTGTTTCTGTTGCTAAAGAAATCACGTTAAAAGACAAGTTTGAAAACATGGGCGCTCAGCTAGTTCGTGAAGTGTCTTCAAAAACCAACGACATCGCGGGTGACGGTACAACAACTGCAACTGTTCTTGCACAAGCAATCCTTAATGAAGGGATTAAATCAGTAACTGCGGGTATGAACCCAATGGATCTTAAACGCGGTATCGATATCGCGGTTAAAGCTGTAGTTGCTGAAATTAAAGCGACTGCAAAACCTGCATCTGACTCTAAAGCGATTGAACAAGTAGGTTCTATTTCTGCGAACTCTGACACCACTGTTGGTAAACTTATTGCTCAAGCAATGGAAAAAGTCGGTAAAGAGGGTGTAATTACAGTTGAAGAGGGTTCAGGCTTTGAAGATTCTCTAGATGTTGTAGAGGGTATGCAGTTTGACCGTGGTTACATCAGCCCGTACTTTGCAAACAAACAAGATACACTAACAGCTGAACTTGAAAACCCATACATTCTTCTTGTTGATAAAAAAATCAGCAACATCCGCGAATTAATTGCTGTACTTGAAGCTGTTGCTAAAACAGGTAAACCGCTTCTTATCATTGCTGAAGATGTTGAAGGTGAAGCACTTGCAACTCTTGTTGTAAACAACATGCGTGGCATTATCAAAGTTTGTGCTGTTAAAGCACCTGGTTTTGGTGATCGTCGTAAAGCGATGCTTCAAGACATCGCGATTTTAACTGGCGCGACTGTAGTTTCTGAAGAGGTTGGTATGTCTTTAGACCAAACTACACTTGAGCACTTAGGTACAGCTCATAAAGTTACTGTTTCTAAAGAAAACACAGTAATTGTTGATGGTGCAGGTGTTGCAGAGCAAATTGCTGAACGTGTAACTCAAATTCGTGCTCAAATTGAAGAATCAACTTCAGAATACGACAAAGAAAAACTTCAAGAACGCGTTGCTAAATTGGCAGGCGGTGTTGCTGTAATCAAAATCGGCGCTGCAACTGAAGTTGAAATGAAAGAGAAGAAAGATCGCGTTGACGATGCACTTCATGCAACTCGTGCTGCAGTTGAAGAAGGTGTTGTAGCAGGTGGTGGTGTTGCACTAGTACGTGCTGCAAAAGCACTTGAAGGTGTGTCTGGTGCTAATGATGACCAAAATGTTGGTATCAACATTTTACGTCGTGCAATTGAAGCGCCGCTTCGTCAAATCGTTGCAAACTCTGGTGATGAGCCATCAGTTGTAATCAATGCTGTGAAAAACGGTGAAGGTAACTTCGGTTATAACGCTGCAACTTCAGAGTATGGCGATATGCTTGAAATGGGTATTCTTGACCCAGCTAAAGTAACGCGTTCTGCGCTTGAGCATGCTGCATCTGTTGCAGGTCTTATGCTTACAACTGAATGTATGATTACTGAAATCCCAGAAGACAAACCTGCTATGCCTGATATGGGCGGTATGGGCGGCATGGGCGGTATGATGTAATTCATACTGATCATCCGATCTAAAAAATCCCCGCTACTTGCGGGGATTTTTTTATAACAATCCTAGTTAGAGTAAAACACTAATCAAGCTTTTTGGTGAGTTTAAGATTTACTTCAGGCATTTCTAGTTTTTCACCTTTATCACCACGAAGCTCAATAAAGTTTTCACCTACAAAGTAAATTCGATTGTCGCCCTCGGCATCAAGTTGAATCATTCCAGGTTGATCTGGCAAGAACTTAAAACTGCCTTTCACTTTATTTTCAGTGTTCGCAGGTTTACCTAAAAACTCTTGGCCAAGCTCATAGCTTTTATTGAGTTTGAGTTCAAGCTCAGTTTCAATCCCTTTGCAATCATGGCAAGGTAGAATCCCTTTATACTCACCCGCCCAATCAAGTGCATTTTCGGTGTTATCACCTGTGGCAATCGGACTTTCTGAGGCTGCGTCTGTATTGGCAATGACATTATTATCTGGTGGTGTCGCAGTTTCAGATTCATTGCTGGTTTTTGAACATGCCGTTAAGGTTGCACTGACCATACAGAGAGCGAGCATTAGTTTTTTCATGAGATTTATACACCGTATGTACCCAATATAATGCTAAGCGTGACTTTTATTGCTCAAGAAAAATAGCCTATTCCTGTTAACAATTGTGTGTTTGGTTAATACATCAAAACAGACATTTAATTTTTAAAATTCGTAAATAGTGAAATATTGGTGATTTACCTAAAAGTGAACGCTAAAGGACATTTATATATTAATTGGTGAATAACTAAACAATATAGGCTTTTATAATTATTTTGCGTTGTTAAACTCTGCGGCATAGAAAAAACTGTCGGTGCAAATTGTGTTTGAAAAAACAGCGGAAAAAAGTCTGAACTTAATGGGGTGGCAAATTGATAACCATTGGGATTTAAATATCGACCAATGTGTCATGATTGCAGCGCCACATACCAGTAATTGGGATGCACTTTATGCACGCCTTGCCCTGAAAGCTTTAGGGGTAAATGTTCGCATCACGATTAAAGACAGTTATATGAAGTTCCCGTTTGGGCCTTTTGTACGTGCCATGGGCGGGATTGGTATTAATCGACGTCCAAAACAAGATGGTGAAGCTCGTCAAAGTATGGTTGAGCTCATGGCTGACTTATTTAAGCATCATCCGAAATTGGTCATGTTAGTGACGCCTGAAGGGACACGCGCTAAACAAGAGAAGTGGAAAACTGGTTTTTATCATGTTGCTATGCAAGCGGGTGTGCCGATTGCTTTAGCTTATATGGACTATGCGCAGAAAAAAACAGGTGTGGGTAAAATTGTTTATCCTACAGGTGATTATGAAAAAGATATGGCGGAAATCATGGGTTTCTATGCGCAAATACATGCCAAATTTCCTGAAAAATTCAGTGTCGATACACGCTATTACTAATCTAACAATCCAATAAAAAGGACAGCATCGGCTGTCCTTTTTACGTTTAGATGATTTTGTTTAGACTTTTATATTGAATTTAATCATGAAAATCGGGATGGATACCGCCCAGATTTTGACATGCCGCCTTATAAATAATGTATTGCTGGTCAACCACATCGATGAGCGGGATACGAAATAACTTTTCGCCTTGCTTATAGCTATCGATATAAGACACGACTTTTTGTTTACTTGATGCTAGTTTTTCTTCATGGAAAGTTGTAATCGAGCTATGAGTCATATGTGAACTTTCAATATTATTGCACTGAAAATGTGAGAGTAGTTTTTCAGCTTTTTTAATTTCGCTGGACGTGCCAAACATACAGCCGCTAAGCAGAGTTACACCTGCAAGCAGGATGAACTTTTTCATGGTTTTATTTTAAGCAAAATTATGAGGTGCAATATTCTATTAATTTTCGTCAGAAAAATTAATTACTTTTTTACCATTTGGCTAATTTTTATTTAAATGTGAACTGTGTCATTGTTACAAGATGTGAATGTCTAACTGAAAAGGCGTTTTATTAGAATAATTTCTACAAATATCTTTAGGTTTTGAGTTATCAGATTAAGATACTCATTGTCACCAAGAAGCAGCCTGAAGAAAATAATAGCCCTAACACGATATGCTTAAATTGGCGTTCTGAAATACGATAGAAAAGTTTGGCACCAAAAATCACGGGAAAAGCCATAATTACCAACAGCACGGCTAAATAGGGCAGATGTTCACGATGGATGATCCCTTGTAGCAGATAGCTAATGAGTGTGACGAGCTGAATGGCTAAATTGAAATGTCGCAAAATATAGCGTTGTTCTGCTTTGGGTGTATTTTTCAGCATGAGCCATGCAGAGGGTAATGCACCACAAAAGCCTCCAAGACCACCCAAGATTCCAGCAATATATCCAATACTAGAATCCGCCCATTTCCCTGATTTTTGGATGAATGAAAATTTAGGATTAAAAAATAAAATTGGGCACCAAAACATTAAAAAAGCGCCCAAAACCAATTTAAATGTATCTGGATTAATGCTGTCTAATAAATAGGTACCGAGTGGTACACCTAAAATTCCTGCAATTAAATAGGGATAAATGATTTTTTTATTGATCGGAATGCTTTTACGTTCTGATGATAATGAAATGAAGTGGCTATAAACTGAAGCGCAGACCACCAAGGGTGCGGCTATTTGTGGGGGGAGTATCCAAACCCAAAATGACATTGCGATAAGGGCGAATGCAAACCCTGTTAATCCTTGTACGAATCCCGCAAAGATGGCACCAAGAATAAAAATCAGCCAAGTCATTAAATTACAGCTTTGTAATACGTGGCGCTATTGTAGTGAATTTTTCTATATAAATGTGGCTGACTGAGCAAATGTAGCAAAATTGGATGTCAAATGATGAATAAAACATGAATGTTTAAATACAGCATATGTACACAGACTTCCGATTGAATTCATTTCGATAAGTGAAAATGCCCTTCATCAAAGAGGAGTGCTACACATGCTTAAACAAGTTGCTTTGCTATCTGTGGTTGCAGTTACATTTACAGGGTGTGTCGTGGCGCCATTTGATGATGGCCGATACCATTCGAATCAATATGGCTATGCAAATCAATATGGTGGTTCATACGGACAGCGCTATGACTCAAGTCAGCGTTATGACCGCTCATATGGTCGAGTGAATAGCCCGCAACATCGACCAAACTCACCACGACCGAATTCGAATAACCGTCCAGACAATATATATAAACCAAATGCGCATAAACCGAATGTACACAATTCTTCATCTCAGCATCCGTCAAATGTGCAGCGTCCAAGCGCAAAGCCTCAGACTTCGGCTAAACCCAATACAAGCAAGCCCCAGCAGCAAAAACCACAGCAACAACGTCCAAAAGTGACGCCCGTGGATAAAGCTAAAACCACAGGTGGATTTAACAGCCAGCGTCCACTTCGACCACAGGTTTAACGATTTTCAAGTAATAAAAAAGTACGCATTGACGTCCTTTTTTGTGTGCATTTACATTAAGCCTTTTTATATAAGCCTGCACGCACCGTCCCAGCTTTGGTTTGTTTGATTTGCTGCCAAGTGCTCGGGAGTTTTAATTGAGCAAGATCACGGTCAGCTTCGATATAAATTAAACCATTGTCTGCAATGCAGGGATCGACCAATTCAGCAAATTCTTGCCATAAATCAAGACTATACGGTGGATCTAAGAAAATCAGATCAAATTGATCTTTCAAGTTAGGGATGGCTTGTTGAGCCGTCATGTTTTTGAGTTGCACACGTTGTTTACTGACCCTTAGGAGTTCTAAATTGTCCATGAGGAATTTCGCTTGGGTGCGATCAGGTTCAATTAAAACAGCTTCTGCTGCACCACGCGAGAGTGCTTCAAATGACAAAGCACCTGAACCTGTACAGAGGTCGAGGACTTTGGCATTTTGAACATCCCACATGAGCCAGTTAAATAATGTCTCGCGGACACGGTCAGGTGTAGGGCGTAAACCGTCAATACTGGCAAAAGGTAATTGACGACGCTTCCATTCACCACCAATGATTCTTAATTGATTTTTCATGAATTATTCCTCATCGGTTGTATGTGCGGCACTGGCAGCACGAGGTGTTGTATTTGCAGTATTCGGTTGTTGAGTGGCACTGTTGTTCTGCTGAGCTGTTGGGCTCGCATTTGGATCGGCTGATAAAATATTAGAGCCGCTTGGTAACTCACTCGGTTTTAGACCCGCAGTCATGAGACCACCGCTAATTTGATGGCCTGCAGGACGAATTGGATTCTTTTTACGTGTTAATAACCAGTAGTCAAACATTGGTTTAGCAATTTGAGCAGCAGAACCACCGTGACGACCATTTTCCCAAACGACGGCAATCGCAATTTCAGGTTTTTCCGCAGGGGCAAAACCAACAAATAAACCATGGTCAAGCTGACGCTCTGTCAATAAAGATTCGTTATAGCGTTTACCTTGGGCAATACTTTTAACCTGTGCGGTGCCTGTTTTACCTGCGATTTGATACATTGGGGTACGAATACCACGACCGGTCCCTGTTTGAACCACATCAATCATGGCATCACGCATTTTGATCCAATCATCTGGCTTACCATTAAATTGAATGCGACCATTCGGGGCGTTATGGACTTTGTGGACTTTAGAGCCTTTGCTTTCACGCAGAACGTGAGGTGTAACATGAGAGCCTTGATTGGCGGTAATGGCTGTCGCCATCGCCAGTTGTAATGGTGTTGCAGTAAATGCACCCTGACCAATACTGACAGAAATGGTTTCACCTTTGAGCCAGTTGGACTTCCGTGTGCGAAGTTTCCATTCAGGATTTGGATATAGCCCAGTGCTTTCACTTGGTAAATCTACACCGGTTTTTTCACCGAAGCCAAACTGACGCATCCACGTATTCATTTTTTCAATGCCCATACGATAGGACAAGACATAGAAATAGGTATCGCAGGAAACGACTTGGGCTTTGTGTAAATTGACTGAGCCATGACCAGTTTTTTTGTGGTCACGGAAACGATGGCTATCACCCGGAAGCGTGAAATAGCCCGGATCGGAAATGGCTGTACTCCAGTCCACTAGACCATAATGAATACCACCTAGACCAAACATTGGCTTAATCGTTGAACCCGGTGGATAAGCCCCTTGCACAGCACGGTTATATAATGGCTGATCGAGACTATCACGCAGTTCAGAATAATCTTTACTGCTAATCCCTGTAACAAATAAGTTTGGGTTAAAACTAGGACTAGAAACGAGAGCAAGAATTTCCCCAGTACGTGGGTCAATCGCAACAATCGCACCACGTCGGTCTGCAAGCTGCTCTGAAGCGACCATTTGCAGTCCATAATCTAGGGATAAATATAAGTCATTACCACGAATCGGATCTTTACGACCTAGATGACGTAACACATTGCCAAAGGCATCGGCTTCAACCGACTCATTTCCCGGCATACCGTGTAAAAGTTCTTCGTATGATTTTTCAACGCCAATTTTACCGATCAGGTTTGAGCCAGCGTATAAATCTTTATCAATCGATTTTAGTTCTTTGTCATTAATACGACCCACGTAGCCAATCACATGGGCAAACAGTTCACCATGTGGATAGTAGCGAGTCATCTGGGTCTCTATATTGACACCCGGAAATTGATATTTTACCTCACTAAAACGGGCGATATCATTTTCATTTAAATTCAATTTTATCGAAACACGTTCAGTCTTTTTAGAGGTTTTAATTCGACTTTTAAAGCGTTCGATATCCTCATCTGTCAGTTCTAACAGAGGCGTTAGGCGCTCTACCGTATCATCAATATCTTCAACATCCGCTCGGCTCATGGTTGCTGAGAAAACCGGATAATTATCTGCCAATAACACGCCATTACGGTCATAGATATAACCACGTGAGGGTGCAAGCGGTTGCAGTCGAATTCGGTTTTGATCTGCAGCAGTCGAAAAGGTCTCATAACTCTTGATTTGCAAATATGCATAACGCGCCACGAGCAACAGCATAAAGAAGGAGACAATCCCTATCGAAATCACTACGCGATTACGATAAATCCGCTTTTCTTGCTGGACATTTTTTAAAGGATAATGCTGCTTCATACGCGTTCGACTTAAAGACTGAGAGCTAAAATAACGGAAGAGGCATATTCTAGCGCAACTGACATTTTTTTTGATAAATAAAAACGACTCTGCTGTGATTGCAGTCTATATTTTGACTTTGCAGACATGAAAAATATGGGGCTTTGTGTATAACAGTTCATATTATTCTGCTAAAGTCGAAACGTATAAAAAAGGAATATTCCAAAAAATAATACTAAGGAAGTTTGTGAAAACAATGAATAAATTATATCCATTGCTTGTATTTATGATGCTTGGAAGCATCGCACATGCCAATGACAATTCATTTTTACCTGAGGCAAAATTAACAGGTGAGGGTTATCAACCATGGAATGTTGGAGCAGGTTTTACTCAAAAAATTATTCACGTGAATGGTGAGTGGGTAAACCCATATGGCATTGCCTATGCAAAAGCTGGTGTTTTCTTGAACGATGATAAAACACCTGGCGGGCAAGTCGGCTTTCGTTACCCAGTTCATTTCACTGGCAAAGATAAAAATGGTTATTATATCGGTGCTTATGCGGGCCACATCGACTCCAAGAAAGTAGATGGTGAAGATGAAGCGCGTTTAGGTGGTGGTATCGATCTTGCTTATGTGATGTTGAGTGCCGAGCGTATTAGTACGTTTAGTGTAGGCTTGGGTGCGGGTGAAAAATTAGAAGACAAATCAGGTAATGTGATTGTGGAAACCGAACCGAGACTACAAATCTCATATACTTTAAGTTTTGGTTTGTAGTGAAAATAATCAACTTTATTTTATAACCGCACTCACTGAATAAAATTAAATATGGAAGTTATGCATGCTTGAGTACGTTAACGAATTGTGGCAAACCTTTTTGCAACGTCCCGATTTTTGGGCTGTGCTGAGTATTATCCCCGTTACCGCATTCGTTACCTGGGCACACGTTTGGATGGCACTGAAAATGGTGTTTTACCCGATTACTTTCTGGGGATTCCATTTAGGTCCATTACCCGTAGGATGGCAGGGGATTGTGCCAAGAAAAGCTGGACGTATTTCTGGCATTATTACGGATAATACATTGTCTAAATTGGGTTCCTTGCGTGAGTTTTTGGATGCAATGGATCCTGAGGACATGGCGCGCATCATTGGTGAACAAGTTGGCTTTGAGCTTGAACATTTGATTGATGAAATCATGCTAGACCGAAATGCGGTGCTTTGGGAAAACCTACCGTATTCGATTAAACGCCGTATTTATGCCCAAGCACATAAACAGCTGCCAAATACCTTAAAAGAACTCGTGACCGAACTGACCATGAACGTAGAGTCACTTGTTGATATGCGTGAAATGGTGGTGAGTCAAATGGAAGCGGATCGTCTCTTGATGGTGCGTATGTTCCTTAAAGTTGGCCAAAAAGAAATCAACTTTATTTGGCATATCAGTGCCTTGATTGGGATGTTCTTTGGTATCTTCCAGATGATCGTTTGGTTTGTGGTGCCTTGGCATTGGACGGTTCCATTTTGGGCAGCAATCTGGGGGTTTTTGACTAACTGGATTGCTATCTGGATGGTATTTAATCCTATTGAGCCGCACCCCGTAAAGTATTTGCAATTATTTGAATTAACTAAAGATCGTAAATTTCCTTGGATTAAACCTGTGATTCCACGTATTGGAACGTACAATGTTCAAGGTGCGTTTATGAAACGCCAAGAAGAAGTTTCGGATGTATTCGCAAGTGTAGTCACAGAAGACCTAATTACGTTAAAATCTATCATGACCGAAATGATGTATGGCGGGAAGAAAGATAAGACCCGTCGCATTGTGAAACGTCATATTAATGAAATTATGGAATCTCCACTGGTTCGTACCTCATTACAGTTGTCTTTAGGTCCAAAAGAGTACGCAAAACTCAAGACAGACTTGATCGATCGCTCAATTGAAATTACGATGGTGCCTGTATGCGACCCTGCGTTTAATGCGAGCCGTGCACAGAAAATCTTTCAAATGTTTAGAGACCGTATTCGTGAGCTAACACCGAAAGAATTTCAAAATCTATTACGTCCTGCATTTCAGGAAGACGAATGGATTTTAATTGTCTTGGGTGGTGTAACCGGTTTTATCGCGGGTACAATACATTTGTTTGTGGCTTTCTTATAATTAGATGCTGGAAGACGATATGAATCTTGGGTTCAGATCACTACATAGCGTCATATACAATGTTTAAAATGAGGATGTTTTTTTATGCGCATTATATTACTCGGACCACCTGGAGCAGGTAAAGGTACACAAGCTCAGTTGATCTGTAAGCGCTACGATATCCCACAAATTTCAACCGGTGATATGCTCCGTGCTGCGATTCGTGAAGGTACTGAATTAGGTCTACAAGCTAAAAGCGTCATGGACAATGGCGGCCTTGTATCTGATGAGCTTATTATTGGTCTTGTTAAAGAACGCATTGCTCAACCTGACTGTGTTAACGGCTGCATTTTCGACGGTTTCCCACGTACGATTCCACAAGCTGAAGCGCTTGAAAACGAAGGTATTAGCATCGATCACGTGATTGAAATCGATGTACCTGACGAAGAAATCGTTCAACGTTTATCTGGTCGTCGTCAACACCCTGCATCTGGTCGTGTATATCACACCGTTTACAACCCACCAAAAGTGGAAGGTAAAGATGACGAAACTGGTGAAGACCTTGTTCAACGTCCGGATGACCAAGAAGCAACAATTCGTAAGCGTTTAGGTTCTTACCACGCTGAAACTGAGCAATTGGTTGGTTTCTACCAAGGTCGTGCAGCTTCTGGCGAAAACGCACCGACTTATGACAAATTAAATGGTCTTCGTCCAATCGATCAAGTTCAAACTGATTTGTTCGCGATTTTAGATCAGTCTAAATAATTCAACTTTTTTGAATTTTTGACAATCAAAGAGTCCTACTGCATAGTGGGGCTCTTTTTTTATGTGGCTTTTAGGGCGAATCTGTTATGAAATTTGCTTTGGTTATAATGGTCATCATCGCTGTGGCGGTGTTATTGGGCTTATTATTTGTCAGCTTTAAAATGTTGCGTAAGGTGCAAGTGGAAGAAGCAGAGCAAGCTAAACTGAGCCCGAAGCAATATCGCTTACATCCAAAGCTGCAGCAAGAGCTTGATAAAAAACAAAAAGAACAAGATAAAAATTAAGCATCAACTCGATCAATTGATTCTTACAAATTTCATCTGCCCCGAAATTGAAGAGATTAATCTTCAATTTGGGTGGTTTTAATCGGTCTTAATGCGCCAAAGTCAAAACGGTCGGGCCAATTACACACATCAGACACGATGCATTCATCACATTTGGGTTTGCGGGCAATACAGGTATAACGCCCATGCAGAATCAACCAATGATGTGAATCAACAATAAACTCTTTGGGGATGACTTTGACGAGTCGGTGTTCGACTTCCAGAACATTTTTGCCGACAGCCAATCCTGTTCGATTCCCTAAACGAAAAATATGCGTATCGACTGCCATAGTTGGTTGTCCAAAAGCAGTGTTCAGCACCACATTTGCAGTTTTACGACCGACACCGGGTAAGGCTTCCAAATCTGCACGATTATTCGGAACGATACTGTTATGCTTCTCAATGAGAATCTTGCAGGCTTTAATGACATTTTCCGCTTTTGAGTTATACAGGCCAATGGTCTTGATATATTCCTTCAGTCCGTCAACACCTAACGCATAAATAGCTTCAGGAGTATTTGCTACTGGAAAAAGTTTATCTGTGGCTTTATTGACGCTAACATCAGTGGCCTGAGCAGATAGGGTAACAGCCACTAAAAGTTCAAATGGACTACTATAATTGAGTTCAGTTTTCGGGTTGGGGCGTTGCTCACGTAAGCGTTCAAAAAAAGTTTGAATTTGCTTCTTAGTCATGTTTTTAACAGCCATGATTAAGCCCCTTGCAGTTGTGTTAGTTGTAGCGTTAGCGTATGGAGTAACTCACGTTTTTTTGCATCTTCTCGAACACTCAGTTGTTTTTCTAATTTCTTAATTTGTGTACGAATTTTTGCAAGTTCAATGGTGGTTTTTGCATCGAGTTGAACGACTGGCGTAGCAGGTTTTTCCACGACTTCAATGACCGGTACCAAGTCTGTCTGGGTCGAAAATTGGGCAAAAAGTTCCGTATCAATTTCTGCGCGTACAACAGGGCCTTTACGATTAATTCGGCGCTTTTCCTCACGTTGAATATGTGCATAGTAGCGGCGACGTAAATCATTCTGTTCTGCGATTCGAACGGCTTCAGATGGCACTTGATCAAGCTCTTCGACAAGGTCGATACAATCCACTGGACAAGGTGGAATGCAGAGTTCGCAGCCCGTACATAAATCCGTCAAGACCGTATGCATCAATTTGCCTGAGCCAATAATGGCATCAACAGGGCAGGCACTAATACATTTGGTACAACCAATACATTCATCCTCACGAATCACAGCTTTAACCCGTTGCGGGCGTCCATCACTTTGGATTGGCCAAACGCTGGCTTCTGCTGTTAAGTGTGGACGATTTAATAACGCTGCTAGTGAATCTGCTACAGGTTGACCACCGGGTATACATTTATTGGCTTCTTCTCCTTCACTGATGGCTTTGGCATAGGGTAAGCAGCCGTCTCGGTGTCCACAAAGTCCACATTGAGTTTGTGGCAATAGGGCATCAATTTGTTGGATGAGGGAAATTTCAGAAGTCATGGGTAGTCGCGAGTACAAATGAAGGCAGAGAAAAATCAAAGAGGACGTTGAATTCTAGCATGTTTCAGTATGAATTACTGTGCGCAAAAATGGGTCTATAGATGCATCATAAATGAGCAAAATAATTCATTAAAATATTCCTAAAAGTAATAATATTTATAACTAAAATGCCTGAGTAATCAATTTAAATCGCTGTTCTTTAAAGAATTTAAAGATTTTTTAAAAAAACTATTGCTGATTAGTTACAAAAGATATTTAATATTTTGCGCCAAAATATATCTTTGATCAAAATTGTGATCAATTTTGATCCATACATCTGCTGAGGATTAAGTGTTGAAATATAACAGCCTTAACGACTTCCTAGACTACGTTAAAACACGTGATGAACATCAACCTGAATTTCTTCAAGCTGTTGAAGAAGTGATGACGAGCCTTTGGCCATTCATCGAAAAGAACCCACAATATGCTGACTACGGTTTGCTAGAACGTCTTGTTGAGCCTGAGCGTGCAATTCAGTTCCGTGTTTCATGGGTAGATGACAAAGGTCAAACTCAAGTTAACCGTGCTTTCCGTGTTCAATACAACTCAGCAATTGGTCCATTCAAAGGTGGTATGCGTTTCCACCCATCAGTGAACCTTTCAATTCTTAAATTCTTAGGTTTTGAACAAACTTTCAAAAATGCCTTAACTACACTTCCTATGGGTGGTGGTAAAGGTGGTTCAGATTTTGACCCTAAAGGTAAATCTGAAGGCGAAATTATGCGTTTCTGTCAAGCATTAATGATCGAGTTATACCGTCATCTTGGTTCTAACACTGACATCCCTGCGGGTGACATCGGTGTAGGTGGCCGTGAAGTTGGCTACATGGCTGGTATGATGAAAAAATTAAGCAATGACACAGCATGTGTGTTCACTGGTAAAGGTTTAACTTTCGGTGGTTCACTTGCGCGTCCTGAAGCAACTGGTTACGGTACTGTGTATTTCGCTGAGGAAATGCTAAAAACTCGTGGCGATAGCTTTAAAGATAAAGTTGTAACGATTTCGGGTTCTGGTAACGTTGCACAATACGCTGCTGAAAAAGCAATGTACTTAGGTGCGAAAGTGGTTTCACTTTCTGACTCAGCTGGTACTGTATACGTGAAAGACGGTTTCACAACTGAACTTCTTGCTGAAGTAATGGAATTGAAAAACGTTAAGCGTGGCCGTATTTCTGAATTTGCATCTAAGCACGGTTTTGAATATTTAGAAGGTCAACGCCCTTGGTCAATCAAATGTGATATCGCACTGCCATGTGCAACTCAAAATGAATTAGATGAAGCTGATGCTGAAGCTCTTCTTGCTAATGGCGTAATCTGTGTTGCTGAAGGCGCAAATATGCCATCTACTTTGGCTGCAGTTGAGAAATTCGTTGAAGCGAAAATTCTTTATGCACCAGGTAAAGCTTCAAATGCAGGTGGTGTTGCAACTTCTGGTCTTGAAATGTCTCAAAACGCAATTCGTTTGGGTTGGACTTTCGAAGAAGTTGACGAGCGTCTACACGCGATCATGAAAGAAATTCACCGCAACTGCGTGAAATACGGTACTGAAGAAGATGGTACTGTGAACTATGTAAACGGTGCGAACATTGCAGGCTTCGTAAAAGTTGCTGACGCAATGCTTGCTCAAGGCGTTTACTAAGTTCTCCGTAAGTTGAACTGAAAACCGAGGCTTCTGCCTCGGTTTTTTTATAGCTTAATGGTTTGGAATATATTGGATTGTTAATTAGTGCTCATCAGGGGAAGTTGGATTTCGCTATCCATAACACTGAAGTGAAAATTTAAGGGCTGGCTGAGCAAACTTTTAATATGAAGCCCTAGCTGATGTAACTGTGGGCGGAACTTCAGAGTACTCCCAACATCTCCTATAAAACGCAAAGTATGCTTTTCTACATCATAATTGCGGCCAATGTGATTACAGCTGCTAAAAAATGTCACAGGGGCATTGTTGAATGTGAGTGTGGTTTGGGAGGTTAGAGCATTATTCTCTACGAGAACCCACGTCTTTTGAGTTAATTGTTCTGCTTCAAAATCGCGTAAATCAGTAATTCACTGTATGCCTTTAAAAATATAGGTCTGTTGATTGTGATTCATCACGATGAATTCAGGCAGGGCATTGGGGCTTTGTAGTAACTTTAGGTTCACATCGCGAAAGCATTGGCTGAACAGCACATTGTGATTTGAAAACTTTGCACGGCTGATTAGCGTTTGCGGTTGTGTAGATATAAAAAACCGAGGCGATGACCTCGGTTTTTTATCGGCTGTAACTTACAAGGTACCTTTTACGGCTTCACGTTCGACTGACATATCAAAAATATAGGCATATTTTGATTGGTCAGCAGCAGGGTTTTTACGTTCAAAACGTTTTACGCGAATAATTTGGCGTTCTGCAGGAGTGTGCTTAAAGCCTTCAATTTGATCGTAAAATAAGGTCCAGTCTTTATCAACTTGTGTTTTTAGGCCTTTTTTATCGTACTTCACTTCACGCACTTGCAAACAAGTTTGTGGAGCAACGCCTGTGCATTGTTTCGTTTCAGGGCTGATTTCAAGGAAAATCGTTTCGCCTTGTGAGTTATATTGGGTTTCAGGTGTTAATTTTCCAGTGAACACCAGTTTCTCACCTGTTGCAGAGATAATGGTTAACGTTGGATTTTGTGGATCTGTAGTATTTAAAACAAAAGGTGCTTTACGGTCACTAAAGAGTGAAGATGCAAGTCCTTCTTGTTTCATCGCATTATCAGGACACGCCATCATGGTAGATGCAATGTTGCCTGTTACAAGTGTATTGTGTTCCACTTTCCATTGGGTTGACATGCTATTACAGCTGGTTGAAATACCCAAAGTGCCATTTTCTAGAAAATTTAAAACTAAAGGTTTTGGTGCATTTTCAGTGGTGGTGCTCCATTGATATGAAGCTAAAGTTTTATCAGCATTTTGTTGTTGTAATACGCTCACGGCTAAATCTCCAGCTTTTTGGATATCGCTTGATTGACATGCTGCAAGGGCTAAAGGGAAGAGGGCAATCGCTAAATATTTTAATTTCATTACGCTAACTGTTCTAAGTGAATTTCAGCCTGTAGCATAACCCATTCATTTTAAAAAAATATGAATACATTCAGCTCAAATAAGTAGCAAAATGTATCCATAAATAATAATTTGTTAACTTATTAATATAAATTATGAATAAGTCAAGCTATCTCGTTTTATTCACGTTTAATCAAAACGATAAATATCCATACCCAGCGAACCCATACTAAAGCTACTGTGAACAATAGAGAAGCGGGGGCCTGCACCCATCGCAAAGAAGATGGGTGCAAAATGTTCAATGGTCGGATGGTTGCGTTGTACAAACGGGATATTTTGCCAATCGAGAACTGCATCAAAATCTTGATGAGTGAGCTTATTGACCACAAAATTACGGAATGTAGATGCCCACTCAGGCACGGTTGCTGCACGTCCATCCCAAGCCAATTCACGTAAGTTATGAGTAATACTGCCCGATCCAATCAACAGGATTTGCTTGTCACGTAAAGGTGCGAGCGTTTGTCCAATTTTATAGATCTTTTGCGCAGACATAGTCATCGGCAGCGATATTTCAATCACAGGAATGTCTGCATCAGGATACATATGCAACAACGGCATCCAAACGCCATGATCACGTGGACGAGTGCTGTTGGCATGTGCCGATAATCCTGCATTGGCAAGTAAATGAAGAATTTCTTCTGCAAGCTCTGGGTTACCCGGTGCTGGATAACGAATATCATAAAGTTCCGCAGGGAAACCACGGAAGTCATGCCAAGTTTCAGGACGGGCACTGGTACTTACTTCTAGTGCGTTACTTTCCCAATGTGCGGACATGATAATAATGGCTTCCGGTTTTGGAAGATTCAGGCTTAAACGTTCCAACGCAGGACCGACTTGCTCAGGATTGATGGCAAGCATAGGTGAGCCATGGGAAATAAATAAACCTGGAAGTGTTTGTAAATTCATCGCGGTCGCCGTTGGTTGTTTAAAGGAATATGATGATCATGCACTATATTATTCAGCGTAACAATTCGGATAATTTCAACGGTTTGTTTCATTGTTGCAACGCTGTAACTGCTGTATACGCTGGATGTTAGTTCGGATTAACCCGCACGATGGTAAGGGTGATTATGATTAATACTCATTGCACGGTATAGCTGTTCGATGAGCATGACACGAACCATTGGGTGTGGCAAAGTTAGTTTAGACAAAGACCAATGCCATGCTGCTGCTTTACGTACCGCCTCAGAATGTCCATCTGGCCCACCAATGGCTAAAACCACATCATTGCCTTCAAGCATCCAACCTTTCATGGTTTCAGCCAGTTTTTCCGTACTGAACTCACGACCACCAACTTCTAAGGCGATCAGTACTTCATTCGATTTCATGGCATTTAAAATGCTGTCACCTTCAATTTGACGGTATTTTAAAATGTCGGCTTCTGAGTCGTTCTTGCCACGTTTGGCCATAGGCAGTTCAATGATCTGCGTTTGAACAAATGGCTGAATACGTTTGAAATAATCTTCAAAACCCGTCAGAACCCATGCTGGCATTTTTTGACCGATTGTCAGAATACGAATTTTCATACAGCGCCTGAAAGTATACAAAAGAGCATTATAACGGTTCGCTTGCGCTTTGTATGTTCAGACACAATTTGCAATTGAAATCGTGTTCTGCTTGCTGTTTAAATACGCAGCATAAGCAGATTAGATCGAAGATGAAAATTGGAATAATAACAATGAAAAAAACATGGCAGGACGGTAAATTATTTTTGCTCAAGCAAGCAGCAATGCTTTCAATTTTTGCATGGTGTTCATTTGCGGCGTATGCCAACAATATTAGAACCGCTGAACCGGATAATTTAAAAGTCTATTTAGAGCAAATTATTGGTAATGAAGCTGAATATCGTAACTATAAGAACATTCAAGAGTTAAATCGGGTGTCTGCTTGGATTCGTGAGCAGATGCGTTTATTTGGTGTTAATTGTCGTTTTCAAACCTATACCGTAAACAGCCAACCATACCGTAATGTGGTTTGTCCCTTAAATGCAGGGCATAGCAACCGAGTGATCATTGGCGCGCATTACGATGTATTTGAGGAGCAGCATGGCGCTGATGATAATGCTTCTGGCGTTGCAGGTGTACTCGAAGCTGCTCGGATTCTTTCGGCTGAAAAAGCGCGTTTAAAACAAAATATTGAATTTGTATTTTATACCCTCGAAGAACCGCCGTATTTTAGAACAGAGTCGATGGGCAGTTTTATCCATGCAAAATCGGTAGCAAAGGAAAAGGATAAAATTTCAGGTGTGTATATTCTGGAAATGATTGGTTATTTTGATCCGAAAGTTACCCAAGAATATCCAGTTGGGTTGAAATGGATTTATCCATCGCATACGAATTTTATTGCATCGGTAGGGAACATTCAGTCTCGTGACTTAACCTCATCGTATTGTGCGGCGATGGAGTCTTTGAAGCAGTTGCAATGTGAACGCTTGATTTCACCGTCATTTATTCAGGGTGTTGATTTTTCAGATCATATGAATTATTGGCAATTTGATATGCCGGCGATGATGATTACTGATACGGCATTTTATCGTAATAAGCACTATCACACTGAGCAAGATACCCTGGATAAATTAAACTTAGACAAAATGGCTCAAGTGATCGATGGTTTGGTGAAAACCATCTTAAATTTGAAATAGCATGTCTTTAAAAACATGACATAAAAAACGCAGCCCCGAAAGCCTGTGGACTGCGATAAAAGGTCATCTACCTGGAGATGTAGATGACCATCTTGTTCCAATGATCATCACGCTTTTACACGTGATTGGAACCAATAAAGAAACATACAGCGCGTATATCTCTCTACTATATATGTGGGATAGAGGGCGATATTTCAAGTAATAGCATTCAAATTTTGTAAGACTTTCTTATTGGCTATTATTGATCTTGATGTCGAATTTGAAATAGTTATCCAATCCATAGTTGTAGCTGTTGGCTTGAATCTAGTGGTTGTGAAGAATTTGAATGAAAAGTTTCGAATATACAGTATGAAATAATGGATATAAAAAAGCCCTGTCGAAACAGGGCTTTTTTCTTTTATTGCGAGTTGCTAGCGCTTAGTGACGTGCAGCTTTGCCACCTTCAGTTGCTTTGACAATCGGTGTCTTTGCAAGAGGTTTAGGCATATCAACCAAGGCTAGTGGTAAAATCTCATCAATCGATTTCACTGGTTTAATTTCTAGACCTTCTTTGACATTGTCTGGAATCTCAGCCAAGTCACGAACGTTGTCTTGTGGGATAAAGACAAGCTTGATGCCACCACGGTGAGCAGCGAGAAGTTTCTCTTTTAAACCACCAATGCGCATTGCACGGCCACCAAGACTGGTTTCACCGGTCATCGCAATATCTGGACGAATCGCAATGCCTGTAAACGCTGAAACAAGAGCGGTAGTTAGGGCTAAACCAGCAGATGGACCATCTTTCGGTGTTGCACCTTCTGGTAAATGCACGTGTACATCTGTTTCTTCAAAGCGAATCGCTTCAATACCTAGTTCATCTGCACGGGTACGTACAACAGTCATCGCTGCTGTGATCGATTCTTTCATGACATCGCCAAGAGAACCGGTGGTAATGAACTTGCCTTTACCTTTCACTGCTGCAACTTCAATTGTTAGTAGCTCACCACCAACAGATGTCCAAGCCAAGCCATTTACACGACCCACTTCAGCTTCTTCTTCGGCCATACCGAAGTCGAATTTGTGTGGACCTAAGTAGTCAGGAAGATTTTTCGAATTCACTTCAATTTGAAGATTTTTCGCTTTCTTGCTCACCGCTTCTTTGACCACTTTACGTGCAATTTTAGACACTTCACGTTCTAAGCTACGGACACCAGCTTCACGTGTATAACGTTGTACGATATCGCGAATGGCTTCTTCGTGAACGGTTAATTCTTTCGCACGTAGACCGTTGTTCTTGATGGCTTTTGGAACGAGGTAACGTTCAGCAATATTCACTTTTTCATCTTCGGTATAACCCGGTAGACGAATCACTTCCATACGGTCAAGCAAAGCTTCAGGAATATTCATGCTGTTTGCAGTACAGATGAACATCACTTCAGAAAGGTCTAGATCAAGATCTAAGTAGTGATCATTGAACTTGCTGTTTTGTGATGGATCTAGGACTTCAAGCAATGCTGAAGCAGGGTCGCCACGGTAGTCTTGCGCCATTTTGTCAATTTCATCGAGTAAGAACAGTGGGTTCTTCACGCCAACTTTTGTCAAAGACTGCACAATTTTACCCGGCATTGCACCAATATAAGTACGACGGTGACCACGTATTTCAGCTTCATCACGCACGCCGCCAAGCGCCATACGGACAAATTCACGACCAGTTGCTTTGGCAACAGATTCACCGAGTGAAGTTTTACCTACACCTGGGGGACCAACTAAGCACAGGATTGGACCACGAAGTTTTTTCACACGTGATTGAACAGCAAGGTATTCCACAATGCGGTCTTTCACGTCGTCTAAACCATAGTGATCGGCATCAAGAATATCTTGAGCTTTCGCAAGGTTAATGCTGACTTTGCTGGCTTTGTTCCAAGGCGTATCTAAAATAACTTCTAGATAGTTACGCACGACAGCAGCTTCGCTCGAAGCAGGTTGCATTGCTTTTAGCTTACGGAACTCATTTTCAGCTTTCTTGCGTACATGTTCAGGTAAATCGGCTTCAGCTAGACGTTTTTCAATTTCTGCAACGTCATCCTCACCACCGCCATTCATGTCAGAAAGTTCGCGTTGAATGACCTTCATTTTTTCATTTAAGAAGTATTCACGCTGATTCTTTTCCATTTGGCGTTTTACAGAATCATGTAAAGTTTGTTCAATTTGCTGTTCTTCTGACTGTTGTAATAAATAGGTCATGAGTTCAGCTAAATGTGCTTCAAATTCATCATGCTCTAAGAATTTTTGTTTGACATCAATATTCAAAGGAACACGTGTTGCTACGAAGAATAATAATTGCAGCAAATCATCAATTTTATTGGCTGCTGCAATCAATTCACGTGCATTACGCAGTTTTGCTTCTGCATATTGAGCAAATAAGGTGCGTAATTCTTCCACACGATTATTCTGAGTTTCTGAGTCAACAGAAACCGTCATTGGGCTTAATGAATGCTCGGCAGTCAGGTAATCATCGGTATCGATAATTTTTTCTAACTTGGCACGATATAAGCCTTCAATCAGTACTTTTATACAGTTTTCATCATTCTCATGATTCACAACTTGCACAATCTTCGCGACAGTACCGTATTGATATAAATTGTCGTGATCAATTTCTTCTGTAAGCGAATCTTTTTGTGCAACTACGAATACAAGATTGTCACTGTCACGTGCGACATTGACTGCATTGATCGACTTTTCACGACCCACAAACAGTGCAATTTGCATGTGAGGATATACAACCACATCTCGTAGCGCTAAGAGCGGTAATACGCTCGGAATTGTAGTTTCCAAGCTTTCTTCATTCATAATAATCTCAGACATGGGCACTCCTAATGAGTGACAACGGTGTTGCCATGTTTTTTATAGTGATGTGTATTTTTTAAATTACAAGGGTCATGCCAATTAAAATGTATAAAAAATGACTAAATATGTGATTTATAAGTGTAACTCAGTGTCAAGAATATCAAATTAACGTTTGAAGCTTAAAGTTTGAGATGGGCTAATAAAGCCATCTAGCGGTTGATCCCATGCCTCTCGGACCAAAGAGTCTTGAATGAGTTGAAAATCATGACCAAGTCCTAAACGGTAGGGGGTAGAGTGGGCTGTTACTAATGTTTTATCGTAGAAGCCACCCCCCATACCAATACGTGTGCCGTACTTGTCGCAAGCCAGCAAGGGCATGATTAAAAGGTCAAGATGAGAAACATGCTTCCCACGACTTGCCATAGGCTCTTTCATGCCGAGTGGGTGATGAGAAAAACGTTTATTGATGTACTGATGTCGTGAGATTTCAACCCAAACCAGTTGCTGATTCATGTTGCAAATCATGGGTAAATACACGTGTTTATGATGCGCAAAACAGTAATGGATAAGCTTTTGAGTGTGAATTTCACCGAATGCATGTAAATACACGCCTATATGCTGACTGCGCTGAAAATAACTGAGTCTGATTAAACGGTGTAGGACTTGTTGTTCAGCTTGTCGTTGGGCCCATGGGTTTAGGCTACGACGCTGCTTGCGGAGTTGTTTGCGAAGGCTGGTGGTGCTCAAAGTCATGATTCATTTCAAAGTAGCACAAAATTCTCAAGGCATTTTAACGCGTTCAAGCTTAAAAGTCCGAAAAAATAGGATTTATCTTTTCTTGTAAAAGCGTCCTTAAGAAGCGGTCTGCTCAATGAATGTGTATCTATTTTCCCCCCTCTAATCTTGTTTAAGCCAATGATTTCATAGTTTGAATTTTTGGCTTATTTCGATGGATCAGTAGATGTGCATAGGGACGCGTAAATTTTACTTAAAAAACAGAAATAAGGAATTAAAAAAAGCAGGGCATAACCCTGCAAATAGAGTGAGACAGCCTTTATTTAAGGCAAAAGGATAATAAACCAAGTAAAAAAGATAATTGCTAAAGCAACGAATTGAGCGGCACTCCCCATATCTTTTGCAATTTTAGAAAGTGGATGCTTGTCTAAAGATACGCGGTCGACAACGGCTTCAATGGCAGAATTGAATAACTCAACTATCAAGGCAAATAAGCACACCACTACCATAAGGGCATGTTCAGCACGACTCACATCGAGAAAATAACTGGTAGGAATAAGCACAATATTCATCCAGACAATTTGTCGAAATGCAGCTTCATTTTGATAAGCAGCTTTGAATCCGTCGAGGGAATATTGCGTTGCATTTAAAATTCGTTTAAATCCAGATTTGCCTTTAAACGGGGAAATTTCACTCATAGCACTGTACAGACGTATAGATTTAAAAACTGGCGAAAATATAGCATGCCAAGCTTAAAGTTTTCTTGCATTCAGTTTTTATTTTATTGGGCCTAAAAATTTAAGGGGATTTACATAAGCCTGTATCAAGTTAGTGCTATGTTTATTCATTATTAGACTTAAAATTTGCCTGAATTTCAGGCACAATACAGGCGTTTAAAATTTTTAATTTTGAAGCCTTTGCTTCATTGCATGAAATAATAAAAGTGATATAGGTCAACAATGAAAAACTTTAGTTTTGCTGTGCTTGCAGCAACACTTTTAACCAGCCAGTTTGTCAGTGCAGAGCCGGCAGTTATTCAAACGGAAATCAAAACGAATGTGACACAGCCCATGGGATTTTATCCTTTCCAAGTGGGTGCATATAAAGTCATTGCTTTAAAAGATGGGACACTCGAATTAAGTCCTGATTTATTTAAACAAAATTTAACTCCAGAAGAAGTCAGTGCCTTATTTCAAAAGCTTGCGGTTGATCAGAGCAAAGGCATACAAACCAGTGTCAATGCCTATCTGATTGATGATGGACAAGGTGGCATCAGTCTTGTTGATAGTGGTGCAGCCAGTTGTTTTGGTCCGAACTTAGGATCTATTGCACAAAATATTGAAGCAGCTGGCTATAAGCTTAATCGCGTACGCAGTGTTTTCTTAACCCATTTACATCCTGATCATGCATGTGGCATTGCGAAACAAGGTAAGGCTGTGTTTCCAAATGCAACGATCTACGTCAATGAACAAGAAAGTCAGTATTGGTTAAGTGAAAGCACCGTCGACACTTTAGCTGCTGAAAAGCGTGAAGGTTATTTAGCAACTGTTGCGAAAATTAAAGCTGCGATTGCGCCTTATCAAACCATGCGGAGTTTTAAGACTTTTAGCGTTGGTTCTGTGATTAATGGATTAGAAGTACTACCGAGTGTTGGGCATACACCAGGGCATTATTCTTTTATCTTAAAGTCGCAAGCTAAAAGTTTTGCTATCCTCGGTGATGTGGTTCATTCGTATCATTTACAGTTTGAACAACCCAAGTTATCTGTCGATTTTGATGTCGATCCGGTCAAAGCCAGTGAAACTCGTTTAGCAATTTTTAAACGTTTTGCTCAAGAGCAAACCTTCGTTGCATTTGCACATTTACCATTTCCGGGTATTGGTAAAATTAGTGAAATGAATGATGGTCAGTTCCGTTGGAACCCGCTAAATTTAG